>JBILWX010000016.1:0-42455 GCA_044369655.1 Pirellulales bacterium | reverse complement strand
GAGCGGCTCGTCGTCGGCCGGCATTGGGAGAGCCTGCTGCCGGAGTCGATGGCATCGCAGTGGAGCAAGCTGCTGCCGGCGGGCGAGGTCGACGTGCGGGCGCAGGTGGCCCGCCGCAACGGCGCGATCGAGCCGAACGTTTCCCTGCGGTGTCGCAACGTGTCGCTGACCCATTACCGGTTTCCCTACCGGCTCGATCGCACCGTGGGCACGGTCGTCTTGGAGGGAAAGACGTTGTCGATCCATCTCACGGGACAGGCCGGCGGCCATCCGGTGCACGTACAGGGAACCTTCCGCACGGTCGCGCCGGCACCGGCGACCAACGAGCCGGGGGGCACCTACGGCACGCTCGAGGTCCGCGGGGAGAATATGCGGATCGACGACACGCTGCTGGCGGCCATGCCCGCCCGCAGTGCCGACATCATCCGCACGCTGCGGGCCTCGGGCACGTTCGACTTCGTCTTCCGGCACGAACGGTCGCCGCAGCTGCCGGTCGGCCATGCCAATTCGCTGGGCATCCGGCTCGCGCAGTGCAGCATGGCCTACGCGGGCTTCCCCTATCCGCTCTCGAACGTGTCGGGAAGCATCCGCATGGACCGCGGGCACTGGACCATCCGCGATGTCACCGGATCGAACGACACCGGGGTCGTGCGGTGCAACGGCATGCTCGTCCCCCGCGGAGACAACGACGGCGAACTGACGCTCCAACTGGCCGGCACCGGCGTCGTGCTCGAACGCGAGCTCCGCGATGCCCTGCCCGCCGGCGTGCGGCAGATCTGGGACGACGTCGATCCCCGGGGCAACGCCGAGTTTTCCGCAACCGTGCGGTACCACGTGAAGGCGCGACGGACCGAGGTCGAGCTGCAGGCCACGCCACAGGGCGATACCGTCTCGATCGAGCCGGCCTGGTTTCCCTACCGGCTCGAGCGCCTCCGCGGGCAACTGCACTGGAAGGACGGCATGCTGACCTTCGACCGCGTCCGTGGCACGCACGACCGAACGACCGTCAGCGCCGGTGGCGTCTGTCGGTTCGTACCCGGCGGCGGCTGGCACGTGTCGTTCAAACAGCTTTCCGCCGATCGCTTCCGCGCCGATCACGACGTGCTGCAGGCCCTGCCCGCGGGGCTGCAGCAGGCCATTTCCGCGGTCGATCTCCGCGGCCTTCTCTCCCTCGCCGGCTCGCTCGACATCCATTCCACGGCCGGATCGCCGGCCGCCTCGTGGGACATGCAGCTCGACGTGGAGCAGGGCTCGCTCGACCTCGGCACGCCCCTCGAGCACGTGCACGGCGGCATCCGTCTGCGCGGCCAGTCCGACGGTCGGACCTGGCAGACTTTCGGCGACATGGCGATCGACAGCGCCATGTGGCGGGGCATCCAACTGACGGCGGTGCAGGGGCCGGTCGCCATGGACAACAGCGGCGTGCGGTTCGGGGCGAGCGCGGGGCGGGGCGGCGAGCAGGGGGCGACGCGGCGGGTGTCGGCACGCGTGGCGGACGGCACGCTGCTCCTCGACGGGAGCGTGGCGGCGGGTGATCCCGGCGGGTTTGCGGTCGCAGCCTCGCTCGGCGATGCCGACCTCGAACGGCTGGCGGGCGACACGCTCGCCACGAGCCACCCGTACCGTGGCCGTGTCTTCAGCACGGTGGAGGTGAGCGGTTCCCGGGCGGGCACGCATTCGCTGGCGGGCCGTGGCCAGCTGCGGCTGCGCGACGCCGACATCTACGAGCTGCCGTTGGTGGTGGCGATGCTCAAGATGCTCCGCGTCAAGGCGCCCGACCTCAATGCGTTCGGGTCGAGCATCGTCGACTTCCGCATCGAGGGGCCGCGGGCCTATCTCGACAACATCGAGCTGTCCGGCGACGCCATCAGCCTCGTCGGCAACGGCGAGATCGACTTCGACTCCAACGTCCACATGACGTTCCGCTCCATCATGGGCGATTCGGCCACGCAGCTGCCGGCTATGAAGCGGCTGCTCGGCGGCGCCAGCGGCCAGTTCATGCTGATCCACGTCGACGGCACGCTCCCGCACCCTGAGATGACGAGCGAGGCGTTTCCCACGCTCGCCGCGGCCATCCAGAAATTGCAGTCGCAGCGGCGCGGTCAGGACGGCCTCCGCAATGCGGGGCTGCGGCGGGAGAATCAGCGGTGAGCGTCAGGAACAGTGGGGAGCATTGGCTCGGAATGCCGACATGTCGTCATACTGTGCCACGTCGTCGCGCGGGCCAGTGGACGGCGTGGCGACGGGTGACGGCCACCATTCAGGCGTGAAAGAGGAAAGCGGATGACGGCACGACCGATCGAGTTCGTGAAGATGCAGGGCCTGGGCAACGACTACGTCTACATCGACTGCTTCGCCGAGCCGACGCCGGCGGATCCCGCGGCCCTGGCGCCCCGGATCGCCGACCGGCATTTCGGCGTCGGTGGAGACGGCCTCGTGCTCGTGATGCCCTCGGCGGTGGCGGTGGCGCGGATGCGGATGTTCAATGCCGACGGCAGCGAATCGGAAATGTGCGGCAACGGTGTGCGGTGCGTGGCGCACCTGGTGGTGGCTCGTGGCCATGCTCCGGCGGGAACGGTGACGATCGAGACCGGCCGCGGCGTGCTGACGCTCGACGTCGCGCCCGCGGGCCCGCGCCGCTCGCGGGTGCGGGTCGACATGGGCGAGCCCCTGCTCGCGGCGGCCGAGATTCCCGTCGTGCTCGCGGGTGCGACGGGTGGCGAACGCGTGGTCGACGCGGGGTGCCCGGCGCTCGGTGCTCCGGAGGCGTGGTGGGAGGACGCGGGGCTCGATCCGCGGATGACCTGCGTGTCGATGGGCAACCCGCACGTCACCTTCTATTGCCGCGACGTCGCCCGCGTGCCGCTCGAGTCGGTCGGGCCGCGGATCGAGACACACCCGATGTTTCCCAGACGGATCAACGTTCATTTCGTCGAGGTGCGCTCGCCCGAGCGGGTGCGGATGCGGACCTGGGAACGCGGCAGCGGCATCACCATGGCCTGCGGCACCGGCGCCTCGGCGGTCTGCGTGTCGGGAGTGCTCACCGGACGCACCGCCCGGCGGATCGTGGCGGAACTTCCCGGAGGAGAGTTGGAACTCGAGTGGGCGGCCGGGGGCCACGTCTTCATGACGGGGCCGGCGGAGGAGGTCTTCGAGGGCAGGTGGCGCGAGGCGTAGTCGGGCGGCCCTGCGCCGGTGGACGTGGCGGGCGCGAACGAGGCCCCAGACAGGCGGTCGAGAGAAGAAAGGAAATCGATTCGTGAAGCTCGAATCTTCGCTGGCTATCGGAGCATGTTCCCTCGCCTCCACGGCCTGCATCAGGCAGTGGATGGGAACGCTCGACTACCGCGTCGATTTCGGCGATCCGACGGTCGATCCGGTGCACTCCGAGTGCCGGGGAACGAAGATCTATGTCTTCTGGCATGAAAACATCCTGCTGCCGCTCTTTCTCCGCGGACATTCCAACATCTCCATGCTGTTGTCGCGGCATCACGATGCCGACATCCTCGCCCGCGTGGCGGTAATGATGGGCTTTGGCACCGTGCGCGGCAGCACGTTCAAGGGGGGCTCGGTGGCGCTCCGCGAACTGGCAAGCCGGTCCCGCAGCGAAAACCTCACGATCACTCCCGACGGTCCGCGGGGCCCGCGTCGCCGGTTGGCGCTCGGCTGCATCTTCCTGGCGAGCACCATGCAGATCCCGATCGTGGCCATGGGGCTCGGGTATGAGCGGCCCTGGCGGCTGGGTACCTGGGACCGGTTTGCCATTCCCAGGCCGTGGTCACGGGCGCGGGGAGTGGTCAGCAGGGCCATCGCCGTGCCCGCCGATCTTGACCGCGATGAACTGGAACGGCAGCGGGCCGGCGTGGAGCGGTTGCTCGTCCACCTCAGCGACGACGCCGAGGCGTGGGCCGGATCGCGGACCCGGCGACCGGGCGAGACGATCGTCCGCAAGGAGCCGTCGCGGCATGCGAAGCGGTCGGCACTGTTGCCCGGACCAGCCGGTGTGACGCTGGAAGAGGAACTGGATCGGTTCGGCCTGCTCGTGACCGGTCGCCATGCCGATCGACCGGCCGATCGACCGGCTGCTTGAAGCGACGGGTTCGTCCGCTCAGCGGCCGCCCGCCTCGAGAGCCTCGAGCCGGCGGTCGATGTGATCGAGCCGGTCGTTGACGCGGCGGAGCAATTCCTCCAGCCGCACCAGCGGTTCGGAGCCGGCTGATTGGTGGACCGCGGTCGGTTGCACCCGCCGCGCGGTCTGCGGTGTCGGCTGGAGCGCCGGCGGCTGCGTCGTCCGGTCTGCGTCGCTGTCGCCCACCAGTGCCCGCTCGAGCGGCTGTTCCAACGATTGCAGCACTACCTCCGCCTGTCTCGCCTGTCCCCCTGGAAGCACGTATTGGATCGGCACGGGGGTGCCCACGGGGCCGCGGGTCACGAGTTGGGTCAGGTCTTGCGGTGAGCGGACAGGCTGGTGGTTGATGGCGACGATCACGCTGCCCGGCGGCACGCCAGCCTTCGCGGCCGGCAGGTCCTGCACGACGCCGATCACGAAGGCACCCTGCGAATCGGAAAGACGGAACCGTGACTGCACGGTTGGATCAACCGGCACGGTTCGCACGCCGAGAGCCGTTCGCCCCGCAGGAGCCGAGGAGCGAGCAGGAGCAGAGGAAAGAGCGGGAACGGAGGCGGGAGTCGCCAGGCGGGAAGGTGTCGGCAATGGTCCCAGAGGCAATGGTCCCAGAGGCAATGGTCCCGAGCCCAGTCGTGCGGGAGAGGGAACGGCGACGGGGGCTGCTCCCGACGGCGCGGGAAGCAATCCCACCGCAGTCGATGCGGGGGCTGATTGGACGGGCACCTGAACCGCCGGGGGAGAAACGGATGAGGCCGCGGCGGATACGGGAGGAACGGCGTCTTGCGGTCCGGCAGACTGCCAGTCACGCGACACAGCTTCAGGCGGACGCGTGGAGGCCTGGGCCACCACGTCTTCGACCCGGTTGTCACGACCGAGGGCCATTTTCACCCGTTGGTCCGGGGCGATCGCCGCCAACACCGCGGCCAGTTCATCCCCGTTTCGCAATGGAGTGCCATTGATGGCCAGCAGCATGTCCTGCGGCCTGACGCCTGCCTTCGCGGCAGGCCCATCCGGAGCCACCTCCACGACCACCAGGCGTCCGGTGACCAGCGTGTCATCGACGGCAAGGCCCAGCCAGCCGTTCCCCGTCGCCGCCGGCGGCACCGCGGCCTCCGGGGCCGATACCGCCGGAGTTCCCGTGGCTGCTCGGGGGGCGGGCGCAATCACGGAAGGCAACTGCGTGGCAGGGGCTTGAGTAGGCCCGCTGCCGGGGGCAGTCGCCGGGGTGGGCGGGGTGAGGGGCGGCGCAAAGGGGAGGGAGATCGGCTCGCCGATGGAGATGTCTTCAGGCTGGAACGGGGCGTCTGCGGTGGGGGCGGGGGCATCGTCCGCCGCATTCGCTGCCTGACAGCAGCAGGCGATCGCCATCACGAGGGGCAGGGCCAGCAGAGAACGGACGCCACCGGCCACGGCCATGGCACCGCTTGCCTGACAACGACCATCGGAAATCATGAGAGGCATCGAGCGCTTCCTGGTGCGTACCGTGGCAGCCTTGCCAGTCGGCTTCACTGCGACGTCGGCAGTATAAGAGATTTTCAAGCCCTGTGCTGCCGCCTGAAATTCACATGTTTTCGCGTTTCCGCACAGTTTGTGCACCGCGTTTCGAAGAGCGGCACGACGCGTGATGGATGCTCTTGATGCGGAGTTGTCGGCAGCAAAATCGGTCAGTCGTCGCTCTTTCGGCGGCGATGCTGTCATGGCTTTGACAGCACTGCTGGCACTCCTATACTCGCCGCCCGACGAGCATCAGGCAGGAACGATTCACGGATGAACCCCGGATGCACCGGGCAGCGGTCAACGCTGTTGCGGAGTGTATTCGTGCACGGAGCAGTCATGGCGAAAGCAGCGGTCATTGCAGCACAGAGTGGCAATGAGCCGAACGGTGCTGCAAAGGTCCGCTTGAATGGCAGCTTGGATGGCGGCTTGAATGGCGGCTTGGACGGCTGCCTGGCGGGCAGTGCAAACAGCGTCCAGGACGGAGACAGCCACGTTCTCGAGCGGCGGGTCGAGCAGGCCCTGCGGGAGCGGGTGGGGGCGGAGCGGTATGCGGTCTGGTTCGGCGATGCCGTGGGCATCGTCGTGGAGCCGGCGACCTCCGCATCCGGGGCGCCCGTCGCCGGCGGTTGCGTCGTCGTGAACGTGTCCAATGCGTTTTCGCAGGAATGGCTGAAACGCACGTTTCGGGCCGACGTCGAGGCCGTCGTGCAGGCTGTCTGCGGCGGGGCATGGTCGGCCGTCTGGCGCACGGCCCCGGTGGCCAGGTCTTCGGCGTCCACACAGGCAGCCGTGGCGGTGCCGCCGCCGCCAGCCCAGGGCGCGCTGCGGCCGGTCGCCGCCGGTCGGCGTCAGAATGCCCACCAGCCGCGGCAGGCGGCGTCGACGAGCCTCGCCATCCGGCCGAGCGGGCCGACTGCCGCCTCGGCTGGCGGTGTACGGCGACAGGCGGGGAGCCTCGATGCCTTCGTGGTGGGGCCGAGCAACCGCATGGCGTTCGCGGCCGTCGAAATCGCGGCGTCGCGTCCCGGCGAGATGTCGCCGCTGGTGATCCATGGTCCGAGCGGGGTCGGGAAGTCGCACCTGCTCGAGGGGATCTGCGGCCGGTTTCGCGACCTGCATCCCGCCGCGACCACGCTCATGCTGTCGGCGGAACAGTTCACGACGAGTTTCCTGCAGTCGCTCCATGGCAGCGGTCTGCCCGGCTTTCGCCGCACCTGCCGCAACGCCGACTTGCTGGTGATCGACGACCTGCAGTTCTTCGCCGGCAAGCGGGCGACGCTGATGGAGGTGCAGCAGACCGTCGATGCCCTCCATCGCCAGGGCCGGCAGATGGTGTTTGCCTCCGATCGCGATCTCTCGGCGCTCGACGGTCTCGGCCCCGATCTGCTGACCCGCCTGCGGGGCGGCATGACCGCTCGAATCGAGTCACCGGACTACGACGTGCGTCGGGGCATCGTGGCGGGCGTCGCGGCCAAGCGGGGCATCGCGTTGCCCGACGAGGTGATCCACTACGTGGCCACGCACATGACCCGCCACGCCCGGGAACTGATCGGCGCCCTGAACCGGCTCGAGGCCACCAGCCACATGCTGGGCCTCCCGGTCACCGCGGGCATGGCAGAGGAGACGCTGGCCGATCTCGTGCGTTCCAGTGCCCGCAGCGTGCGGCTGGCCGACATCGAGCGGGCCGTCTGCTCCGCCTTCGGCATCGAGGCGGGCAGCCTGCAATCGTCGCGACGTGCCCGCACGGTGAACCATCCGCGGATGCTGGCGATGTTTCTGGCGCGGCGTCATACCACGTCGGCGCTGACGGAGATCGGCAGCTACTTCGGCCGCCGCAGCCACTCGACGGTGATCTCCGCGCAGAAGACCGTGGGAGAGTGGGTGGCGCAGCGGTCGCGGATCGTGCTGGCCGACACGGCTTGGGACGTGGAGGAGGCGATTCGCCGCGTCGAAGACGTCCTCCGTGCAGGCTGACCGGCGACGTCTCGCGGTCTCACCGCTTTTCCGCGAGCCGCTCTTCCACCAGTCGTTCTTCGAGGCTCGACTTGTAGCGGACACTCGACTCCGGCCCCTCGAAGCCGACGACGCGGCGATCGATGCCCGTGGCCCGCCGGAGCACGCGGCCACGCTCGATGTCGAACTCGATCGTGCCGTCCCAGATTCGCTCGATCAGTCGGGATTCCAGGCGGGGATCGTCGATCGGCGTGAGCACCGTCGTGTCGACCCGGATCGTCGCGACACCATCCCTGATCGACGCGAGCTGATACCGGAGCCGCGTGCGCACCGCCTTCCGCTGGCCGCCCGGAACGTCGACCACCACCTCCTGTGGAACCGTCCACTCCGCGCCTTCGGATACCGGCCCCTCGGGCAGCGGCACGATCACCAGGTCGCCCGTGCTGGAGGTCGGGCAGGGGCGGAGATCCCGTCGCTCGAGCACGCGGCCGCTGCGGTCCACCACCAGCCGCGAGAGCGGCACACCAAGGCTCGCCTTCACCTGTTCGTAGCCCGGCGGCGCGGGCTCGTCGCCACGGCTGCTCCAGCGAACCTGCCCGCGGTCGCTGGTGCGGGATGTCATCGTCACGTCGTTCACGGAGTGCTCGAGCGTGGCCCGTCCGGTGGGGTCGACGTCCACCACCGTCCAGGTCTTGCGTGAATCGGTGGCCGTTTCCGTCGATTGCGACGTGACGCCGATCGTGGTGTCGGTGACCGCACGGTGCGAGACGTCCATGTCGAGCGTTTCGTGCGGACGGAAGCGGTATTCGAGCGTGACCTGCGGCGGGGCCGCGACGGCACCTTCGCCTGCCACTTCCGACTCGGTGCCGGCGGCGAGCAGCCAGACAAGCAGCAGCGCGAGCGGCCACCGCCACGCTGCGGATGCCGGTGGCGCCGCCGTCACCGATCGCCTCATCATGAAGCGTCTCCGAGCGGCGCCCGCGAGCCGGCGCCATGGATACCGCCGCCCCATTGCAGTTTGTCGCGAAGCGTGCGGTAGTAGCCGTGGGTGCGGGTTTCCACGAGCGTGAACCGGGGGGTCGCCCGGCGGACACGCACGCGGTCGGCGGCCATGAGACCCGTGATCAGGCGGCCGTCGACGACGCACGCCGAGCCGTCGTTGGGCCGCGGGAGAAGCAGTTCGTAGTCGCGGGCGGCGGAATCGACGACGGTGCGGTTGGTGAGCGTGTGGGGATTGAGCGGAGTGAAGACGAAGGCATCGAGATCCTTGCGCACGATCGGCCCGCCGGCTGACAGGTTGTAGGCGGTCGACCCGACGGGCGTGCTCACGATCAGGCCGTCGCTGCGGTACGTGGTGGCGATCTCACCATCCACGAACAGACAGATTTCGATCATCGAGAACGGGGGGCCCGCGAGGATCGACGTTTCGTTGAGTCCCAACTCGCGGTGGATCGTCACGCCGTCGCGGATGATCTCCGTCTCGAACATGAGATGATCGACGAACCGGTAGCTCCCGGAGGCGATGTCAGCCACCGCGGCGTCCGCCTCGCTGATCGAGGAATCGGCGAGGAAGCCGAGCGTGCCCATGTTGAAGCCAAGCACGGGAACCTGTTCGTAGCCCATCCAGCGGGCGGTTCGCAGGATCGTGCCGTCGCCTCCGAGCACCACGGCCAGGTCGGCGGGGGAACCGTCATCGGGATGAAACCGGCCCTCGCCCCATTCGCTGCGGCCGACGAGCCGGAGCGACACCCTGTGCCCAGCGGACTCCAGCCTGTTCTGCAGACGCAGGGCCTCGACTCCCACCTGAGGCAGTTCGGTGGGGCCGACGATCACCACGCCGAGGGATGCCGGCGACCGGTGCTGGGGACGCAGTCTGGAGGGGGATGGAGGTGCTGTCATGGCGAGAGGTGGCACGGTGGAGACATTGCCGGAACTGCTCCTCGGGTCGGGGCGGGCCAGCCGCCGACCCACAGCATTACCTGTGCGTGGCGGCAGCGTCCACCGGCGCCCGGCCAGCCAGGGCGCGGCAGGCGGCGGCGATGCCGGCGGCATCGAGGCCCAGGTCGGCGAGCAACTCGCCCCGCTCGCCGTGCTCCACGAACCGGTCCGGCAGCCCCAGCCGGCGAATCGGCACGGTGTGGATCCCGGCGTCGTTGACCGCCTCGAGCACCGCACTGCCAAAACCCGTCTGCAGGGCATTCTCCTCGACGGTGACGACCCACGGGGCCGATTCGATCCACTCCGGCAGGCGGGTGTCGAGCGGCTTGATGAAGCGGGCATTGGCCACGCCCACGTCGAGCCCCTCCTCCCGGAGCCGAGCAGCAGCCTGCAGGGCGCCACCCAGGAGCGTGCCGCAGGCGATGATCAGGCCGTCGTGGCCGTCGACGAGCATCTCGGCCCGGCCCGCTTCGATCGGCGTCCGTTCGCCCGCATGGCGTTCGACCACCGCCTTGGGATACCGGATCGCCACCGGGCCATTCTGCGCAAGCGCCCAGTCGAGCATGGCGGTGAGGTCGTGTTCGTCGCCGGGTGCCAGCACGGCGAGATTGGGAAAGAGGCGGAGATAGCCCAGATCGAACGCGCCGTGGTGCGTGGGGCCGTCCGGGCCGGTGAGACCAGCCCGGTCGAGCATGAACACCACCGGCAGGTTCTGCAGGCAGACCTCCTGAAAGATCTGGTCGAAAGACCGTTGCAGGAAGGTGCTGTAGATGTCGACGATCGGCCGGCAGCCCACCTTGGCCTGGCCCGCCGCGAAGGCGACGGCGTGCGATTCGCAGATACCGACGTCGAAGAACCGGGCGGGGAATTCCTCGCGGACCTTCTCGAGTTTGTTGCCCTGGCACATGGCGGCGGTGATCACCGTCACCCGCTCGTCCCGCCGCATGCAGTCGCCGATCGCGGCGCTGGCGGTGTCGGTGTAGGCCCGGGCCGACGACTTCTTGATCGAGACGATGCAGTCGTCGTCGTCGCATTCGAACGGCGCCGGCGTGTGGAAGAACACGGGGTCTTCCTCGGCCGGCTTGAACCCGTGCCCCTTCTCGGTCAGCACGTGCAAGAGGATCGGCCCGTCGGCGTCCTTGACCAGTTCGAGATAGCGGATCAGGTTCGGCAGCGAATGCCCCTCGACCGGGCCGAAATACCGCACGCCCATCGATTCGAAGAGCATGCCACCGTGGATGGTGGCCTTCAGCGAGTCTTTCACGTTGACGATCATCCGTCCCATCGATTCGCCCACCATGGGCACGCCCTTGATCAGGCCCGATGCCTGGTTGCGGAGGCCGCGGTACCAGGGATTGGTGCGGATCACGTCGAGGTATTCGGCGAGCGCACCGACCCGGGGGCAGATCGACATCCGGTTGTCGTTGAGGATGATGATCAGCTTCTTCTTGAGGAAGCCGGCGTTGTTGAGGGCCTCGAACACGATCCCGGAGGGCAGCGCACCATCGCCGATCACGGCCACCGCCCGGCGGTCGCCACGGCCGCACAGATCGTCGCCGCTGGCCAGCCCCAGGGCGGTCGACACGCTCGACCCGGCATGGCCCGTCATGAAGAGGTCGTAGGGGCTTTCGTCGGGGTTCGGGTAGCCCATCAGGCCGCCCTTGGTGCGGATCGTGCCGATGCGGCTGAACCGGCCGGTGATCAACTTGTGCGGATAGATCTGGTGGCCGGTGTCCCAGATGAGCCGGTCACGGCTGAAGTCGAAGACCTTGTGCAGCGCCAGGCAGAGTTCCACGACGCCCAGATTCGAGGCAAAGTGTGCCGTGCGGCTGGCCGCCACCTCGCAGAGTGCCTTCCGCATCTCGGCGGCGAGTTGCTCCAGTTGCTCAGGCGAGAGCCCCTGGAGATCGCGGGGAGAGATGATGGAGGGAAGAATCGCGGCCATGGTGTGGGGGAACATCCTGTTCCCATCCTAGGGAGGGCGGGCTTCCTGACGACCCTGTTATACCCGCAGGAGCCGTTTTGGCAGCCGACAGAGAGGTGACGGTCAATGATTTCGGCGGATGATCCAGTGGGCCAGGCGGGCAAGATCCTCCGCTGCCGGGCCGATACCGGCCACGGCTTCGACCGCCTCCCGGGCGAGGGCATTGCCCCGCTCGCGGCTGGCTTCCAGGCCGATGACGGAGGGAAACGTGAGCTTGCCCCGCTCCACGTCCTTTCCGACCCGTTTGCCGACCGCCGCCTCGGTGCCCTCGGCGTCGAGAATGTCGTCTGCGATCTGAAAGGCGAGGCCGAAGGCTCTGCCGAACGCGGCCAGCATGGCGTGCTGTTCTCTGCTGGCCGCCACCGATAGGCCGCCAAGTTCGAGGGCGGCGCTAAACAACGCCCCCGTCTTCCGGCGGTGAATCCGCTCCAGCCAGGCCACCTGCTCGGAGACCGGGGCCGTGGTCATGTCGTTTACCCAGCCACGTTCTGCCGCCAGGTCATCGGCCTGTCCGCCCACGAGCGCCTCGCCGCCCGCGGCTCGGGCCAGCACGAGGCAGCCACGTGCGGCGCTCGCAGCCGGCATGCCGGCCGCGAGTGTCTCGAAGGCGAGCGCCTGCAGGGCATCACCGCAGAGGATGGCAGTCGCCTCGTCGAACTGCCGATGGCACGTGGGGCGGCCCCGGCGGAGATCGTCGTCATCCATCGCCGGCAGGTCGTCGTGCACGAGCGAGTAGGCATGGATCATTTCCACCGCCAGCGCCGCGGGCGTGGCCGCCTCCCACGCCCGGTCCACGGCCGCCTCGCCGTCCTCGCTGCATGCGGTCGCGGCCCACAACACGAGTGCCGGCCGCAGTCGCTTGCCGGGGGCCAGCAGGGCATACCGCATCGCGTCGAGGAGCCGGGGGGCCGCCTCCGCAGAGGGGGCGAGTGCGGCGTCGAGGCGGGTGTCGATGAAGGTGCGGACGCGATCCAGGGACTGCATCACCGTCTTGTCGAGCTGCGGTGCATCACTCAGTCCATTCATGGCGGCCCGATCAACGCGTCTGGGAATCGTCTGCCGTCGGGCAGGATGCGGAGGCCGCTCTGCCAGGGAAGTTCCGGCAATTTCCGGCCCCGCGAAGGACCGGAATGTTACCCGTCTTCGCCGGCATCGTCCATCCCGGGCAGCCGTTTCGGCCTGGCCGCACGGCCGGCGGAACGCGCTCCCCGACGGCCGTTGGTGTCGGTATCGACCGCCGCCTCTGCCGCTGCGGCCGAACGGCCGGGCTTCTCGGCTGCAAGTGTCTCGAGGATTGGCCGCCCCTGTTCGTCGATCCGCACCAGCAGCCGCACCCGTTCCTCGACGTCGGCCAGTTGCTCGTGCAACCGCCGCAGGATGGACACGCCACGTTCGTAGGCCCCGATCGATTCGGAGAGGCCCAAGGCACCCGACTCCAGCCGACTCACGAGGTCGTTCAGTTCGGCCAGCGAGGTCTCGAATGGCACCGCTGCAGACGGGGCAGCCTGGGGCGAGTTTGCGGGCTCGCCGGCGTGATCAGGTTTGGCAGGCATCGTTCGAGGTCCTTTCCACACGACTCCAAATTTTTCCATCGGACAGTTGCGTGACGAGCGTCGTGCCCGCACCCACTCCCGCCACCGATTTGAGGGCGGCCGGCGTGGACGACGCGGTTCCCTCGCTGTCGGTCCAGGTCACCGACCAGCCGCGGGCCAAAAGCTTGAGCGGGCTGCCGGCTTCGAGCCTGGCCGCCGTGGCAGCCAGGCGTTCACGGCCGCGGTCGACCGCGGCCGAAGCCAGGCGATGCAGGCGTGCGGTCTGCTGCTCGAGCGTGGCAACGCGGTCGCGGACCAACCGCTCGGGATCGGCGAAGATGCGGGAGCGGGCGACCTGGCTGATGCGGTCGCGGGCCATGTCGATCCGCCGCAACAGTCCCGTCTGCAGCCGCCCGCCCAGCATGTCGAGCGCGGCGGCCACCTGCGGTCCATCGGGAGAGACGCGGACGGCGGCGTCGGTCGGCGTGAGCGCGCGGAGATCGGCGGCGAGGTCGGCCAGCGTGACGTCGATCTCGTGGCCCACTCCCGACACCACCGGAATCGGCGAGGCGAAGATCGCCCGCACGAGCACCTCCTCGTTGAAACTCCAGAGATCCTCGAGGCTGCCGCCCCCGCGCACCAGCGCGATGACGTCGACGGCCGGCGCGAGCCGGGCGGCGTCCGACAAGGCCGCGGCCAACTCGTCCGCCGCCCCCGCACCCTGCACCCGCGACGGCACGACGATCACTTCGGCCGACCGCCAACGCGAGAACAGCGTCGTGAGGAAATCGGCGATCGCCGCCCCCGTGGGGCTCGTGACTACCGCGATCCGCCGCGGGAAGGCGGGGAGCGGCCGCTTCCGGCCGGGCGCGAAGAGCCCTTCACGCTCGAGCGTGGCGTGCAGTTTCTTGAACCGCGCTTCCAGGCTCCCGGTGCCGAGCGCATGCAGGCGGTCGATCGTCAGCTGGTAGGTGCCACGCGGGGGATAGAGTTCGATGCGCCCGTGGCAGACCACCTGCAGTCCATCCGCGGGTTCGATGGCCAGCGACGGCAGGCTCCCGCGCCAGACGACCGCGCGGAGCAGGGCCGATTCGTCCTTCAACGAGAGATAGACGTGGCCCGAGGAGGCCCGCACCAGGTTGCTGATCTCGCCGGTGATCCACACGTCGGAGAACCGCGTCTCGAGGTGCTCCTTGACGCGCGACGTGACCTCCGACACGCTCAGGGCGTCCGGCGGCGGGCTGCGACGGTCGGAAATCTGGCTGCGGTCCATCGCCGGGCAGTGTATCACCCGCGTGGCGGCATCGGCGCCGCGGCCTGCCACACGCCCACGCCCGAATCCACGCGACCCCTCCGGACCACGCATGCCCGCTCCGACCTTGCCCCCCTCGGCGACCGCACCCGCTGGTGACACCGGCTCGGCCGCTCCCGCGCCGCGGGGCGCGCTGTTGATCGTCTTTCTGACCGTGTTCATCGACCTGCTCGGGTTCGGCATCGTGCTGCCGGTGATGCCCCGGCAGGCGGAGCCCTATCTTGCCGCCCTCGGCCTGTCGCCGATCGCCGTCGGCGTCTCCATCGGAATCCTGTTTTCCGTCTTCTCGATGATGCAGTTCATCTTCAGCCCGATGTGGGGCCGTCTCTCCGACCGGATCGGCCGCCGGCCGATGCTGATCCTGAGCCTGCTGGGGTCGGTCGTCTTCTACGCGCTCTACGGGCTGGCGGTCACGTTTCCCGCCGAGCGGGCCGCGACGGCGCTGACGCTCATGCTGCTGTCGCGGATCGGTGCGGGTATCGCCGGCGCGAGCGTGGGCACCGCCGCGGCGGTGATCGCCGACTGCACCACGCCTGAGAATCGGGCCCGCGGCATGGCCCTGATCGGCATCGCGTTCGGCGCGGGCTTTACGCTCGGTCCGCTGATTGCCTACTTCGGGCTCGCGCTGTTCCAGCAGCAGCCCTGGGGCGTGGGAGCGCTGGCTTCGTTGCTCTCGTTCGTGGCACTGTTGATCGCGATCTTCGTCTTCCAGGAGACCCGCCGGCCCGGCGCCCGGGCGGCGAGGGAATTCCCGGGCATGGTGCGGACGGCGGCCGTCCTGCGGATGCCGCAGGTGGGAACGCTCGTGCTCATCTATTTCCTTTCGATCTTCTCGTTCGCCAATTTCGAGGCGACGCTGGCGCGGCTGACCGAGGCGGCCTTCAGGATGAGCGACGACGGCAATTTTCTGGTCTTTGCCTTCATCGGGCTGATGCTGATGATCGCCGGCGGCCTCTACCGCCCGTTGGCCAAGCGGCTCCCGGAAACGCGGCTGCTCACGGCGGGAGTCGGGCTCATGATCCTCGGGCTGGGGGGCGTCGGCGGCGTGGCGTGGGCCGTGCATGGACGGCCGCCCGAAGCCGGGTGGTCGCTCGAGAAACTCTTTTATCTGGCGTCCGCGGTGGCAGTGGCCGGCTTCGCCTTCGTTAATCCGTCGGTGTCGGCGCTCATCTCCAAAAGCGCCGATCCCGACCGCCAGGGCGAGGTGCTGGGGGTGAACCAGTCGTTCGCGTCCCTGGGCCGCATCCTCGGGCCCTTCGTGGGGTCGATGCTGTTCGCGATGAACGCCACGCACACGCTCCCGTTCGCGGCGGCGGTGGCGGTGCTTTCGGTCGTGGCCGCGCTCGTCGCCCGGCTTCCCGCGACTACGACTCGCGGGTGAGTCCGTAGAGTTCGAGCTTGCGGTAGAGCGTGGCGCGGCTGATGCCGAGCTCGGCGGCGGCGTTCGGCACGCTGCCTCCGGTCCGCCGCAGGGCCTCGATCACGAGGATCCGCTGCCAGTCTTCCAGCTTGAGCGTGCCCGTCTCCGCCACGAACGAACCGATGCGGGCCGTCGCCGGCTCCGCGGCGTTCGTCGCGGAGGCGAGTTGCCGCAGGCTCGCCTCGTTGATGGCGACCGTGCCCTGCAACACGGCGTCTTCCTCCGAAGGCATGGTGCCGGAGGACAGGTCCGCCGCCGCGTCGAGCATGACCACGGAGTCGAGGCCGACCGTCGGCAGCGAGCCGAGGTCGCTGCCGGCCGTACCGCGGCCCGGTGCCAGGCCCGCATGACCGGCGCAGGCGGCCGAGGCGAGACTGGCCAGCGCCACCAGGAAATCGAAGTCGGCGTTCCGTATCGATCCGGTGGGAGCGGAGGCGACCAGCGCCGCATGCACCCGTTCCCGTTCCATGATCGGCACGCAGGCGATCTCAGGCTCGGCGTCATGCGTGGCATCTGGCGGACGTGACCAGACGGCGTTGCCCTCGCGGGCGACCAGTCGCGCCGTCGATTCACCGACGAGGGTGGCCAGCGAACTGCCGGGTGGCACGACGCACACGGGAACGAGCTGCACGTCGTCGATGACGCGGAACCAGCCGACGCTCACGGCGCCGGAATGCTGCGCAGCGAGTTCGAGCACGGCCTCGATCACCTCGCGAATGCTCCGTGAGGCGAGCAGCCGGATGCTCGCCTGGTAGAGCAGCAACGGTCGCCGCGCGTCGTCGGTCGAGCCCACGGAGGATCTCCGCAGGACGCTTCCTTCCAGTTCCGCCACCGGGCCGCACCGGACGATCTGGCCCCGTTCGGCGGCCGTCGGTCCCGCGGCGGCAGCCGGCAACAGCTTGAAGACGAGTTCGGAGGTGCCCACGCGGATCACCGCGCCTTCCGGCAACGCCACCGCAGTGACCGACACACCGTCGAGGCAGGTGCCGTTGCGGCTCCCGAGATCGTGCAACGTCCACACGTTTTTCGCCGCGTCGAAACGAACCGCGGCATGGGTGCGGCTGGCCAGACGGTCGGCCACGACGATCGTCGCCTCCGGCGAGCGGCCGAGCGTGTTGTCGCCGGTGGGGTCGAGCACGAACGTCGGCCCCGGGCGGCCGGCGATCCGCAGCATGAGCGCAGCGGGGGTGCTGCAACGGGGACGAATGGAAACCGACGCGCTCGACACGGCGGAGGTCTCGGGCGGATGGACGGGCGGAAAACGAGGGCGGAAACGGCAGGCGGGTGGGGGCGTGGCTTTTGGACGTCTCCCCACTATAAAATCCCGGACCTCGCGATGGAACAGGTGCTCCGGCCCGCTGCGGCGTTTTGAAGACGGCCGACGCTTTTCGAAAGTGACTTCGTGCTGCCGTTTCGCTCTGTTCGTGCTGTCCGCCGCCTGGCAACCAGCTCGGTTGGCGACCTGATCCGCCTGCTCCGCCCCTTGGGGGCGGGGGCTGTCGTGGCCGCGGGGCAGAACGCCGTCGCCGGGCGCCAGCCGGATTGCAGCACGCGTGGCGTGGTGGTCGTCGGGCATGGCACGGCCGATCCGGTGGGGGCCGAGGAGACGCGGCAGGTCGCTGCACTCGTGGCGGGGCTCTTGCCGGAAGTACCGGTTGAACTCGGGTTTCTGGAGGTCATTGGCCCTTCGATCGGCGTGGCGCTCGAACGGCTGGCGGAGCGGGGGTGCGGCGAGGTCGTTGCGGCGCCGCTCTTGTTGTTTACGGCCGGTCATGCCCGCCGGGACGTTCCCGAGGCGGTCCGCGACGGGGCGGCGAAGGCGGGGCTCATCGTCAGGCAGTCGGAGGCCCTGGGCTGTCATCCCGCCATGCTCGCGCTGGCGCGGCAGCGCCGCCAGCAGGCCGTGGAGCGGCTCGAGCCGATGCCCGCGGAAGACACCGTGCTGCTCATGATCGGCCGCGGCTCGAGTGATCCGACGGCCCATCGGCAGTTGCACGATTTTGCCCTGGCCACCTGTCCGGCCGAGTCCGAACCGCCGACGCAGGCGCGGATCGAGCTGGGGTTCGTGGCCGCCGCCCGGCCGACACTGGCCGAGGCAGTGGCCAACGCGGCCGGCAGGGGGGAGGGCCGAACCGTCCGCCGAGTGATCGTGCAACCGCACCTTCTCTTTCGGGGGCACGTAGAAGAGCAGGTCACCGCAGCGGTGGACCGTGGGCGCCGAGAGCATCCCGGCATCGAATGGGTGCAGGTGGAGCGGCTCGGAGCGGATCCACTCGTGGCCCGGGCAGTGGTCGATCGCGTCGCTGCCGTGATGGCGAGTGGCGGAGAGGTCACGGCATGACGCCGGCAGGTGGTGCGGTGGCGTGCCCCGGCATTTCGTGCCATGGGATTTCGGGCTCCGGCCTTGATTCAGGCCGCAAAGAACATCTCGTCAGAATGCGTTTGATTCGTCAGAATGAGGGAAGTGGCCTGGAATGTCCCGAGGGAAGGAGTCAATTCACGTGAGCGGCAATCGTCCCACCCGCGCCGGCTGGCAACTGCCGGCAGCGTTTGTGATCCTCGTGTTGGTGGCTTTCGTCGCGTCGACCCGCGGCGAGCAGCCGCCCACGGCCGTCGCCCAGCAGCCTGCAGCGGGCAGCACCGCCGCTCCTGCCGCCGGTGGCAAGCCGGGCCCCAACGACCGGCAGATCACGCTTGCCGTCCGCAGCTACCTGGAGCGGGAGCACTTCCTGCGCCGCCCGATCGACGACGATATCGCCAAGCGGTGGTTCACGATCTTCCTCGAGGGCCTCGATCCCTGGAAGTTGCACTTCCTGCAGAGCGACATCGACGGCTTCATGCAGAAGCGGGATTCGCTCGACGATCTGGTGAAGCGTGGTGACGTCAGTTTCGCCTACGAGGTGTTCAATCGGTTTCTCGAGCGGGTCGATGCGCGGCTGCCGTTGATCGAAAAGCTGGTCAATGGTCCGCAGGACTTCACCAAGCAGGAGTCGATCATCATCGACCGCGAAGCCGCGACCTGGGCGAAGAGCGAGGCCGAGGCCGAGGACAACTGGCGGAAGCGGATCAAGTACGACCTGCTCGTGCAGAAGATGGAGAAGACGCCGCCCGAGGAGGCAAAGGACAAGCTGCTGCGACGGTACCGGAGCTTCGCCAAGCGGATGCACCAGATGACCGCCGACGAACTGCTCGAGACCTACCTCACGGCGCTGACCAGCAGCCTCGATCCGCACACGAGCTTCATGTCGCCCGGCACGCAGGAAAACTTCGCGATCGCCATGCGGCTGCAACTCGACGGCATCGGCGCCCAGCTCAAAGGCGAGGACGGCTACACGACCATCATGGAACTCACGCCGGGCGGCGCCGCCGACCGCGATGGCCGGCTGAAGAAGAAGGACCGTGTGGTGGGGGTCGGGCAGGGCCAGGAAGGGGAAATGGTCGACGTGGTCGACATGAACCTCAACGAGGTCGTGAAGCTGATCCGTGGGAAGCGTGGCACGGTGGTGCGCCTGAAGGTGATCCCGGTGGGAGAGACCGCGCCCAAGATCTACGACATCACGCGGGACAAGATCGAACTGAAGGATGCCGAGGCCCGGGGCGAGGTGGTCGAGGAGGGCAAGAAGCCGGACGGCTCCCCCTGGCGGATCGGCGTGATCAACCTGCCCAGCTTCTACATGGACATGGACGGGGCCAGGCAGGGGCAGGCCGACTACAAGAGCAGCACCCGCGACTGCAAGCGTCTGATCGACGAGTTCAGGCAGAAGGGCGTCGACTGCGTGGTGCTCGACCTGCGGAACAACGGCGGCGGCTCGCTGCCGGAGTCGATCTCGCTGACGGGCCTGTTCATCGACACCGGCCCCGTCGTGCAGATCAAGGACGCCGACAAGCGGGTGCAGCAGTATGACGACGTGGATCCGGGCGTGTCGTGGGATGGGCCGCTGGTGGTGCTGACCAACAAGTTCAGCGCCAGTGCCAGCGAGATCGTGGCCGGCGCCATCCAGGACTACCGCCGTGGTCTCGTCATCGGCGACAAGGCGACGCACGGCAAGGGCACGGTGCAGAGCCTGCTCGACCTCGGTCGGCAGCTGTTCCAGCGACTGCCGAACGCCCCGTCGCTCGGCGCCATCAAGATCACGATGCAGCAGTTCTACCGGCCGCTCGGCGCCAGCACGCAGCTCGAGGGCGTGAAGAGCGACGTCGAGCTGCCCAGCATCACCACCCACCTGCCGGTGGGCGAGTCGGATCTCGATCATGCGATCGCCTTCGACAAGGTGCCGCCGGCGGCGTTTCAGGTGAGCGGCCGCGTGAACGACGACATGCTCCGGGCCCTCAGGGAGCGGTCGGCGGGGCGGATCGCGAAAAGCGAGGACTTCGGCAAGGTGCAGAAGGACATTGCGCAGTACGAGAAGCGGAAGAGCGAAAAGACGATCTCGCTGGTCGAATCGGAATTCGAGCGGCAGTGGAACGAGGGAAAGGCGGCCGAGGAAGAGGAGAAGAAGCTCGAGGAGGAGATGGACGCCCAGCGGCGGCCGGTCGTGAAGCGCGACTTCTACTTCAACGAGGCGATGAACGTTACGGCCGACTACCTCAACTCGCTGGCGGGCGGTGCGGCGGGGCTGGCTCGCACGAGCCGTCCGGCGGAGGCGCCTCGTCCCGCTCCGGTGCCGCAGCTGCAGTAGTGAGACTCGTGCACGAGCCTCACGCCCCGCCTGCCTGCGGCCACGGGCCGTCAGGAGGGGCTGCCCGTGCCCTGAGAGCCGGCGTTGCTGACAAGCGGAGCCATGGATGGCGGAGCGTAGTCAGCATCGAGAGAGCGGAGGCCTGGAAGGCCGTAGCGAACGTCCGGCGACGGGGCATGGGCAGCCCCGATCCACGCGAGCGCCTCTAGCTTTCCCGAGATGCCGCCAGCACGGCCTCGATGCCGCGGAGCGGATCGGGGTGGGCCAGCCGGATCGGCAGATCGCGAAAGAGCAGGGCGGGATCGACCCGTTTGTCGGCGCCGCGGGTGCGCGGGAGGGTGAGATCCCAGGTCGGCGCCGGGCTTCCGGTGATCGCGGCCAGATGGTCGTACCAGTCGCGGCGCAGGACCGGGTGGCCGTCTGAAACGACGTACAGCGGACGGGGCGAGGCCGCCGCGGCCACTGCACGCACGACGGCGGCCGCATCATCGACGTGGATCAGGTTGAGCCAGCTGTCGGGATCGGCCGCGATCGGTCGGCCGGCCTTGAGGTCATCGAGCCGCGGCAGCCGGTCTGGTCCGTAGAGGCCCGCGAACCGCAGCGCCACTCCCGGTCCCTTCGCGTGGCTCCGCACGAGCGACTCCGCCTCGACGAGCACACGGCCGGCCTCACGGCCGGGGTTCGTGGGCGTGCTCTCGTTCACGATGCCGCCCCCTTCGTCGCCCCAGACGCCGGTGGAACTGGACAGGATCACCCGCGGCGAGCCTGCCAGGGCATCGAGCAGCCTGGCCAAGCCCGTGACGTGGACGTCGCGATGGGTCGTGCCACTGGTGCGGTCGAATCCCACTGCCCAGAAGACCGTGTCGAGCGGTGGCAGCGTCCGGAGTGTGTCTGATGGTGTCGACTCGGCATTGGCGGTGACGTCGTGGATGATCGGCGTGATGCCCAGGGCCGTGAGCCGCTCGGCACGGACCGGGCTGCGGGTGATGCCGAAGACGCGGTCGCCGGCGGCGAGCCAGCGGGCGGCGACCCGCGTGCCGAGATAGCCGCAGCCGACGACCAGCCGCGTGGCTTGGGACGAAAGTGAGACGGCGGAGGAGATGGCGTCGTTGTCCGGGGGCATGTGATGTGATCGTCCCTCACGCGTCGAGCGGCCCCGGCCGCCGGTCACCGGCGCCGTGAGCCTGGGCTTCCAGCCACGACGCGAGCACCACCTGCGCCGCGATGGCGTCGGTCCGTTCCTTCTTTCGGCCCCGCGAGAGGCCCGAGCCGGCCAGCAGCCCCGTCGCCTCCCGGGAGCTGTAGCGCTCGTCGTGAAACACGACCGGCAGGCCCGTCTCCGCGGTCAGCCAGCCCCCGAACCGTTCGACCTCGACCGACATCCGGCTGTCGGTGCCGTCGGCATGGATCGGCAGGCCGACCACGAAGCCGACGACACCCTCGTCGGCGACCAGTTTTCGAAAGAAGACGGCATCCGCCTGCGCATCGCCCGTGGTCTGCCGCACGCACAGCGGGCTCGACAGGATGCGATGGGTGTCGCAGATCGCCACGCCGATCCGCTTGCGGCCGTAGTCCACGCCCGCGATCCGGCCGGCCGGGAGCGTGGTGACCGGTGAGGGCGACGGCGCGTTGGTTGGGGAATCTGCGGCCATGGAAGACTGCGAGGGGATCACTTCGCGGCGGGAGACGGAAACCGGCCGGTCGTCAGGAATGACGCGGTGGCCTGCTGCACGCGCGGGTTTTTCATCATTGCCGCATGGTGGACCGGGAGGAGCAGGAAGTCGTGGGCCCCGGCCAGGCGGGTTTCCTCGACGCGGACGACCGCGTCGTCGTCGCCGGCCAGAAGGCTGCTGTAGCCCTGGTCGTCACCCTTGCCGCCGGCGACGATGCCAAACGGGCAGGGCGGCACGGCCAGATCCTGGGAGATGCGGTTCCAGTCGAGGACGAGTTCACGGGCGGCGCCATGGGACAGCGCCGCCAGCACGCCGATCTTCGCGACCATGCGGGCGAGTTCGGAGCCTTGGTTCGGCGGGCCAAGCATCACCATGCGGCGGACGCGGGCGAGGTCCTGCTGTTCCGCCAACCCCATCCAGCGTCGCACCACGAGGTTGCCCATGCTGTGGCCGACGAAGCTGACGCTGTCGGCGGCGGGCAGGCCCTTGATCACGGCGGCGAGCGCCCGGCCATGGTCATCGATGCCGGAGCTCGTGCTTGCGTAGCCGAACGAGAGCACGGTGGCTTCGATGTTTTTCCGCAGGTACTCGACGAGCGGACGCATCGACCGCCGTCCTTCGCCGAGACCGTGCAGCACGATCACCGTCGGGCCTTTGACGCCGGCGACCTCACCGGCGCGTTCGAGGCCCGCGAAGGCATCCAGGCAGGCGCGGCGCGATCCCTCGTGCACGACCGCATCACGCGGATCGAGGACGCGGCAGGCATCCACGCCGGGCCGACGCTGCAGCCGCCAGTCGTGCTGGATGACCTCGTCTGACCACTGCAGCGCGTCGGCCGACCGACGCAACGCCGCCAGCCAATCGGCGTCGGTCGTCGCCGCCGGGGGCTCCGTCGCCCCCTTCGCGGCATCGAACGGCATCTCCTCCGCCCGCACGGCCGCCGCAAGGAACGGGCCGACCACGAGGGAACCCGCCATCAGCAGTCGGTGGAATGAAGCCGTGCTCACAGAAATTCCGTCCAGCCGCGTTTTTCGAGTTCCGCCACGACTTTCCGCACCGCCTCTTCGTGGGCCCGGTGGGCGACGAGCGTGGCGTCGGGAGTGTGCACTACCAGCATATCCGTCAGGCCCATCGTGACGACCAGGTGGTCCTCGCCGGCATGCACGATCGTCCGCGTGGAATCGATTCCCAAGTGCCTGCCCACGACCGTGTTGCCGGCGGCATCGCTGCCCCGCTGGCGGGCCACGGCCGACCAGCCGCCCAGATCGTCCCAGGTGAACGGGGCCTCGATGACGACCACGTCGCGGGCGTGCTCGAGCACCGCGTAATCGATGGAAATCCCCTTGATGGCGGCGAATTCCTCGGCGAACACGGCGGCTTGGGCGGGGGTGTCCCAGGCGGCGGCGATGCGGCGAAGGTGGGCGAGACACTCCGGCTGCCGTTCCTCGAGGGCGGCCAGGATCGTCGCCGCCTTCCAGACGAAGATGCCGCCATTCCAGAGGTAATTGCCCGCCGCCAGATACTCCTCGGCCACGGCGGCGGGGGGCTTTTCACGGAACTGGGCCACCGCGTGCACGGGGGCCGGCAGATCCGAGCCCGCAGCCGCCTGCGGGCTCTCGAGGCGCGCGCCTTGCTGGATGTAGCCGAAGCATTCCGCCGGGTAGGTCGGTTTGATGCCGAACGTGACGAGCCTGCCGGGCGCCTGTTCGACGATCGCTGCGGCCTGGCGGATCGCCTCCCGAAACCGCTCGGCGGGGCGGATCACGTGGTCGGAAGGCATGACCGCCATGATCGCGTCGGGATCGTGCCGCGAGACGAGCAGCGCTGCCAGCCCGATGCAGGGGGCGGTGTCGCGCTTGCAGGGCTCACCGACGAGGCCCGCCTCCGACACCTGCGGCAGTTGCCGGCGCACCGTGTCGAGGAGGCGGCCCGCGGTGACGACCATCACGCGGTCCGGCGGCACGAGGCCGTCGAGCCGCTCGACCGTGTCTTCGAGCAGGGTCTTCGTGCCCGCCAGCGGCAGGAGTTGCTTGGGAAGGGCTGAACGGCTGGCGGGCCAGAAACGGGTGCCGGATCCTCCGGCCATCACGATCGCGTGCAGCATGAAATGCATTCCTCTTGGTGTGGTTTGGTTTGGTTTGGTTTGCGTGTTGCCGCTGGGCGCCGTCAGCCGCCGACCACGACCGGTCTCTCGAGCACGGTGCCGGCGCTCAGCAGGCCCGCGATGTCGGTTTCGTCGATGATTCGATCGGCAGCCAGTTCCACGTCGATGCCCTTTGCCACCTGCACGCCTGCCTTGGCGAGCAGCCGGCGGGCGTGGGCCACGAGGGCGGCATGGACGTGCTCCGGCGCGTCGCTGGCGGACCCGATGGGATTTTTCAGCGGCGCGAAGCCCTCCGCCGCCTCGATCTCGACGACGCACACCCGCTGGGCCAGGGGCATGAGGTCGAAGATGAACCGCTCGAACTTGATGGCATTGGGCGCGGTCGGCACGCTGCGGTTGCCATCGGCATCGAGGCAGGGCACGGCCTTGAAGGCGCGGTGGAGCGGCAGTGCGTCTTGCTGCGTGGCTACCCGGTGGAGGAACGCCGTCGTGAAGGCGTGGACCGCGATGCTTCCGGCATGGAACCGCAGCCGGCCGTCAGGGAGCCGCTCGGCCGCGAGCGCTGCCGGCAGATCGCTGTATTCCACCACGCTGTGCCTGCCGTTCGACGCGACCACGATGCCGACCCGTTCGGCGGGGTCGTGCTTGCGCACGACCTGCGTGCTGAATTCGGCGTCGGTGAGAAGGTGATAGCCGAGAAACTCGGCGGCCAGTGGCATGGCGAGCGGGTTGTCGACCTGGAAGCTGACGACGTGCTCCACGCCCTGCGCCCGAAACCAGTCGAGCCCCCCCGATTCGGCCAACGCCACGAGCATCCCTCCATGGCCGTCGGGGGCGACGGCGAGATGGCCCGGTCCGTCGAGCAGCAGCCGGCCGGTGGTGGCGTCGACCGCGGGCAGGTCGTGCTGGCGGAAGACGAAGACACGCTCGGGATCGAGGCCGCAGCAGGCGTTTTCCGTGAGGAACGTCCGCGTCTCGGCGTCGGTGGCCGAACTGGTCATGATCGCCAGCGGCACGTCGCGGCCGTGCCGCCGGCGGACGGCCACCAGTTTGCCGAACAACACGGCGAAGAGGTTGGCTTTCGAGACCGGGCCGACGCTGCACAGCCCCTTGGGCCCCTGGCAGCCCAGGCGGGTGCCCTGCCCGCCGGCCACGAGGATCGCACCGACCGCGCCGGCGGAAAGTGCCTCGCCCCCCCGACGCATGGCATCTGCCGGCGCAAGACGATTGGCCCGATCGCCGATCCGCAGGCACGCAGGAGTGGTGGCGGCGGAGAGATCGACCGGCAGGTCACGCGACTGGCCGCCACCGGTCGCGAGCCGTTGCATGGCTGCGAGCAGCGGCCAGTCGATCGCCTCCAGTTGGGCAGCGAAGGCCTGTTGAGCAGGTTCGTCGAGCCTGTTCCAGAATGCCAGCAGATGCTGCTGCCCCGTGCGGGCAAGGGTGGCGACGAGAGCGGGTGGGGGAGTCATCCGCGGACCCACCTCCAGAACACCAGGCAGAGGAGCGGGAAGCCGATGAAGATCACCGAGTAGGTGAAGAGCGTCGTCCACAGGTGTTGGGGCCAACGTGCCATGCCGGGGTCGTCATGCGGGGGATGCGGATGCCGAAGCGGGCCTCGCGAGGCATGCTTCACGTGGGTGTCGTCGCCAGGATATCCACGGGAATATCGATCGTCTCCTCGGCCGGCTCGTCGAGCCGGCACTCGATGCGGACGCCCCACGGGAGCACTTCCGCGGCCGATACCACGGCCTCGACACCATCATAGTCGGTCGTGACGTCGACCACGGGCGACATCGCAAGCGGCGGACAGAAGCCCACGTGGGCGTATCCCGTTCGCGCCCCTTCCGGCACCATCACCGACAACCGTCCGCGAACGCATTCGGCACCGTTCGGCAGGGCGAACCGCTCGAACCGCTGGAGCAGGCTGCCGGCCGGCGCTGCCTGCGGATCCGCATCCTGCAGCCGGTCGTGGGGCGGGGCCTGGTCCGACGCTTGCGCCGGCGAAAACGCTGCGGCGACCGTCGGTAGCGTCGCCTGCGAGACCGCCGCCGGGAGACCGTCGTCGATCGCCGCCCTCGCCACTGGAGTCGGGCGACGAAGCAGCCTCGCTGCCCACAGCCCGCCGGCCGGCCCGCGGAAGGCGACCATCAGCGACAGGATCAGGGCGAGTCCCGTGGCGAGGGCATCGCCGGCCGATCCAAACCGGAGGGGCAGACCGACCGCCGCCACGGCCATGAGCAGGCCGAGCCGCGTCAGCATGGCAGGCAGCCACGCCATGGTCTGGCCCACAGCCCGAGCCGCGGTCGGTCGCACGGCCAGATCGCCGATCACCACCAGCAGCAGTCCGGCCCCGCAGGCAGCAAGGGCCGCTTCAGGGCCTCGCGGCGGCTCGATCGCCCCCGTCAGCCTCCGCAGCACGAGCACCGCTCCGCAGGCGACGGCCATCGTGCCAGCGAGCATGGCGACCTGTGGGAGCACCTGCATCGCGGCGGCTGCCAGACGATCCGCGGATTCGCCACCTGCACGTCGCGAGCCCGGGATGGCGTGTGAACGTGGCAACACGGCTGAACCTGATGCAACGAAACCTGATGCAACGAAATCTGGTGCAGCTGACCGATGCTACGAGGGAGGTGGCCTGCCGGCTCAGCCGACCGCCACGCCAGCCTTGGCAGCCTTGGCAAGATCCTTGGCCCGTTCGGTCTGCTCCCAGGAGAAGCCCTCCCTGCCGAAGTGGCCGCCGGCGGCGGTCTTGCGGTAGATCGGCCGACGCAGGTCGAGGTAGTCGATGATGCCGCGCGGCGTCAGCGGGAAGAACTCGCGGGCGAGCTCGCAGAGCCGCTCGTCTTCGATCTTGCCGGTGCCTTCGGTGTCGACATGCACGCTCACCGGCTCGCTCACGCCGATGGCGTAGGCCAGCTGCACCTCGCAGCGGTCGGCGAGGCCGGCCGCGACGATGTTCTTGGCGACGTGGCGGGCCATGTAGGCCGCGCTGCGGTCGACCTTGGTCGGGTCCTTGCCGGAGAAGGCGCCGCCGCCGTGGCGGCCCCAGCCGCCGTAGGTGTCGACGATGATCTTCCGGCCGGTGAGGCCGCAGTCGCCGTGGGGGCCGCCCACCACGAACCGACCCGTGGGGTTGATGTGGTAGGTGACGTCGCTCGTGTCGAGATCCTTCGGCAGCAGCGGCTTGACGATCTTGTTGATGATGAAGTTCTGGATTTCCTCGTTCGAGACGTGCGGGGCGTGCTGCGTGGAGACCACCACCGTGTCGACGCGGACCGGCTTGTTGCCTTCGTATTCGATCGTCACCTGGCTCTTGGAGTCGGGGCGAAGCCAGTCGACTTCCTTCTTCTGCCGTGCCTCGGTGAGCCGGTTCAGGATGCGGTGCGACAGCGCGATCGGCAGCGGCATCATTTCGGGGGTTTCGTTGCAGGCATAGCCGAACATCAGTCCCTGATCGCCGGCGCCGATGTCTTTCCCCGTGGATTCGTCCTCGTTCACACCCATGGCGATGTCGCCGCTCTGCTTGCCCACGGCCACGAGCACCGAGCAGGTGTCGGCGGCGATGCCCATCTCGTCGTCGGTGTAGCCCACCTGGCGGATGACGTCGCGAACCACCTGCTGGTAGTCGATCGTGCCACGCGAGGTGATCTCCCCGGCGATGACGGCCAGACCCGTGGTCACCATCGTCTCGCACGCCACGCGGCTCCGCGGATCCTGGGCGAGGTAGGCGTCGAGCACGCCGTCGGAGATCTGGTCGGCCAACTTGTCCGGATGGCCCATGCTGACCGACTCACTGGTGAACAGATACTTGCCTTGTGCCACGGCTGGTGCCTCGTGCAGGTGTGTAAGGGAATGCTTTCCAGATCGGGAAGCCCCGATTATTGGCGGAGAGGCTCGTTCTTGGCAACCAGTGCATTGCCCGCGGGCAGCCGCTGCAGGATGGCCGCGGCGGTGGCGGCGGTCGAACCCCGCTGGGAGGCCACGAGGTCGGCCGCCCGCCGGCCCAGGGCCGCCGCAAACCCGTCGTGTTCGAGACAGCGTTGCACGAAGCCCGTGAGTGCGGGGCCGTCGGCGACCACCACCGCGGCATCGGCCGCCAGCAGCCGGCGCACCTCGTCTCGAAAGTTGCGGGTGTGTGGTCCACATGCGACGGCCGCTCCATAGGCCGCTGGTTCGAGCATGTTCTGGCCGCCGCGTTTCCCGTCGAGGCTGCCCCCCACGAAGGCGATCGCCGCGCTGCCCCACCACCAGCCGAGTTCGCCGGTCGTATCGACGAGGAGCACGCGGGCCAGCGGATCGGCCGGGAAGGGGGCGTCCGGCGTGCCGAGCCGGCTCCGCAACTGCCAGCGAATCCCCGAGCGGTCGAGCAGGGCCACGATCTCGGCCGTGCGTTCCACGTGCCGTGGCACGATCACGAGCCGCAGGTGCGGATGACGTGCTGCCGCGGCGATGAAGGCATCGAGAGCAAGCTGCTCCTCAGGAGCCTGCGTGCTGCCGGCGAGGAAGACGACGTCGTCGTCGCGGAAGCCCGCGAGCTGCCGTAGTCTCGTCACCTCTGCGGCCAGCCGATCCCCCTTCACGCCGTCGAACTTCATCGAGCCGGTGACGACCACGTCGCAGCCGCCGGGGGGCGAGAATGAGGCAAAGCGATCGGCGTCCTCCTGCGACCGCGCGATCACGAGCGACACCATCCCGAGCATCCGTCGCACGAGCGGGCGAATGCGTCGATAGCCCCGGGCGCTGTGCTCGCTCATCCGGGCGTTGGCCACGACGACGGGGATGCGGCGGGCATGGACGCAGGCGAGGAGGTTCGGCCAGAGTTCCAGTTCACCCAGCACGAGCAGATCGGGCCGCACGCGATCGAGCACGCGGTTCACGGCCCAGGTGAAGTCGAGCGGGCAGGGAAACGTGTGGTCGGCACCGAACCGTTTGCCGGCCACGTCGAGGCCCGTGGTCGTGGAACTGGAGACGACGCAGTCGATCGGCCGGCCGGCGGCGTCGGCCTGCCGGCGGAGTTCGGCGGCAAGCACCGAGAGCAGTTGCACCTCGCCGACGCTCACACCGTGCAGCCAGATCCGGGCCACGCCCGTGTCGCGGCGGGGCAGGGGAGCGATGCGGCCGGTGAACCGTGTCCAGGGTGCCGCCACCGGTCGGCCCCCCGCGAGTTTCCGCCACGCCACCCACGGCAGGAGGACCACGAAGGCGACGAGGTAGACGGCGTTGAGCAGCATGCGACGGTGGGAGGGTGTCGGGGCAAGATGACGGCGGCCAGCAGGTGGCCGCCCCGCAGGAAGGCTACCAGCCTGACGCGGATTCGTCTGCGAGAGGTGCAGGACGGTTGCGCACAGTCGTCAGCGGGCCGGGTGCCACGCCGGATCATCCTCCAACGGAGTGTCACCGAACGGCGCGGACCGGGGCGATCGCTTCGGCCCGAATGTCCTGGTGACGATCGGCAACGGGTCTGACAGGAGGGCTCGCATGCTCGGCCACGAACCGGCGGCCTCGGCCCGGGCCTGCGCGATCGCCGTGATCCAGCCGTGCTGACGTTCTTGGTTGGCGACGGATCGCACGAAGACCGTCACGCCGCCCATCGGCGGCCACTGTCGCAACTTCTGTGCCGTGAACGCTCCGGCGAGCCTTCTTGTTCCACTGTGGACGAGCGTTACCGTGCGCATCGCTTGCGCAGAGCCCGGGATGTATTCCTGGATCAGGCAGTCGCCGTAACACGACTCGCACGGACTCATGGCGGCGTCGAGGTGGCGAGGGTCTTGAACGTGGTGAAGTGCATTGGCTGCACCCACGTCCATCGTCGGCTTGACGACGACCGCCCCCCGCTCCGGTCTCTCGAGCACGGCCAGAGCCTCATCGCGAGACAAACTGCCGGCACATGGAATGCCCTATCGCGAGCATTGCTCCATGCAGAGACGCTTGTCGTAGGCAGCCAAAAACGCCTCTGTATCCGGCGTATTGGTGCGGCACAGCGAGGCAAGCTCGCGTCGGCGTTGCACGGCGAGTACGGCGCCTGGCGTGCAGAGCGGCAGGAATCCAAGGTCGCCGGTCGCATTCGTGATGACGACTCTCATGAGGGCACGTCGTGGACGGTCCATTTGCCGAACCGTCCGCCGATCGAAGGTGCGATCCGACGACGTATTCCCGGTGGCTCTCGCCAGGCGGAAGCCCCCGCTTCAGTTGCGTGTACGACAGAAAAGCCTCGGCCGTCTCGAACGATCAATGGCGAGGCGGCCAGGAAACGCGTCACGGCCGGCGTCGCGGTGCTCCAGCCGACGAGCAGGTCATGGGTGAGGTCGTCCGGCTCCACGAGGCGGCCGCCCCAGGACCGTTTCACCTGCAGGAGGCCGTCGGCGAGGCATGGCCGGCAGTTGCGAAAATCGATCTCACCGCACCCGAGAGACCGTGCCAGTTCCTGGCACGCGCAATACGTGGCGGACATCGCCCCGGTCTGCAGCAACCCGGCGTCTCCACCAACACACGCGACGGCGAGCCGACGCAATACCCGGTCGTGGACGTCGTAGACGATCCCCGCGATTGGATCGCAACCGCGTTCGATCCATATCAGGCCGCCGGCGCGAAACCGGCGGCCGAACCATTTCGGCGAGCGGAGGTGGGCGTCCGTGCCGTGTCGAACGCGGATGTATGGGCGGTAATCCCGCTCGATGAAGGTCGCGAGATCACGAGGGTCGTGGCTCGTCCGCCAGGTGAGACCGTGCCGGCGGATAAGCTGCTGGTTCCTTCTGGCCTGGCTCGATCGAAGCCGCGTGCCGGCCGGCGGCACCGGTGCGGTCATGCGGATCCATTCGGGCACGCGCAGATAGCTCGTCGCGGGGAATCGGCTGGCGGAGAACAGGTCGACGCGGGCGATCAGGATGTCCGCCCGCTGTCGCCATGCCGTGAGGATATCGTGCAGCCGCCATATCGGCCATGCACCGAGTCGCTCGCTGGTGCGTGGGCCGTCGCCGAAAAACCGGTCAGGGAAGTAACGGGACCAGCGTTCCGTGCCGGCGACCAGCAGCCTCCCCGCCGGACCCTGATGGAGAACGACCGGCAAGCGGGGCAGCGCGTGGTCGGCGATGCAGACCAGAGCCGTCGTGAGGGTGGTGTTCATGGTTCGCGGTGCGCGGTGCGGGGTGCGGCGGCGGAGCGTCGTGTTCCGTTCGGAACCCGAAAGCCGTACTGGCGGAAGTACGCCGCCACCCGCGGGTGTGCAAGCAGCGGCCCGTGTGCCTGCGAGACGACGATTCCTGGCGGGGCATTGGCCTCGAGGAGGCTGTATCCTGCGTCAGTGATCACCAGATCCCAGCCAACGCAGGTCGCCTCCGGGAAACAGTTCGCCGCCTCCAGCACGCCTTCCAGGGCCCGCGAGAGGCCGGGGATGGGCACGCCTTCGATGCGGCTGCCGGATTCCGGGTGGACGTCGTGCCAGATCCGTTCGTGACGGGCGCCCAACGAAACGGCTTTGCCCAGGGTGGCCGCCGGGACGTTTACGTCGGCGCAGATCCCACCCCGCCCTTGATGAAAGTTGTCGATGGGGTAGGACCGCGACGTGCCGAAGCGGTGCACCACCTTTGCCACGAACGGGCCGTCGTCGTCTATCAGCGTGAGAACCCGGAGCGTGTTCGTCGTACGCGGATAGATCCGTCGTGCATACTCGGCTTGATCGACGAATGCAGTGGCGATGTAACGGTCCAGGCCGCCAAGCAGCGCGTGCAGTTCCGCCGCCGTCGCACTGCGGCCGTTGACCAGCCAGTCCCGTCCCTGGCGGAGGACGAAAAAGACGCCTTCACCACCCCCGGACCAATGAGGGCGAAAGACAACAGGTGCCCGATCCTCCGTCCAACGATTCAGCAGTGTGACGTTGGTCTGCCGCGATGCGGTGGCGGCTGCGATCAAGCGGCCGTGGGACACGATACCGAGCACCCGTGGATGGGGGATGCCGTGTGCCGCCAGCACGTTCGAAACGACGAACTTGTTGCCGATGATCGGATTCCAGAAGCCGTTCATCCGGTAGCAGCGGTACGCGTAGGCGAAATCGGGAACGAAGAGCGCGGGGTCGTTGTCGTCGAATCCGTACACGGTCGCAACTGCTGGTCGGAAGCCCAGCCGCCATGCGCGAAGCCGTGTGCTCCATGGGATAGCGCCGCGGAAAAACGCTTCTGCACGGATTTCGCGGATGAGCCTGATGGCACACCGGGCCCAGAGTTCCAGCCGACCCTGCGGCCGAACGTTGTGTTCGATGCCGAATCGAGAAAAGAGTGTGTCGGACACGTCGGGCCCTCGGGTGGTGTCGTATGGTACTTGCCGCGAGGCGAGATTTCCCGCCGGCTTGGGCGAGAGAAAACCGAGGCGATGGGCTGTGATCGACACGAGCAAGACCGACGACGCACCCCGGCTGGGGCGGAAGATGTCCGGCGGGTATTGGGACAACGTCGCCGAAGCGTGGCGACGGGCCGGACGGCAGCGGCTGTGGCGCGAGTTTTCGGACCGGCATCAGGCAGCGCTGGTGACGAGGTGGATCGGCTCGCTGTCGGAAGGGGAGCGATCGCCGAGCCAGCCTGCGCCGTCTTTGTCGCTTGTCAAGACCGATCTCTTCGACGAGGTGGCTGGTCGTGGGATCGTGCACCGGCTCCTGGCGTCGGGCATCCGTGTCACCGGCATCGACATCTCGCCGGTGATCATCGCCGAAGCGGCTGCGGGCAACCCGGGGCTCGAGGCTGTCGTCGCCGACGTGCGGTCGCTGCCGTTTGCCGACGCATCGTTCGACGTGGTTTTTTCCGGCTCGACACTCGACCATTTCGAGTCCGCCGCCGACATCCAGGCGGCGCTCTGCGAACTCGGCCGCGTGCTGCGGCCACGCGGCACGTTGATCCTGACGCTCGACAACCCCGCCAATCCGCTCATCTGGCTGAGGAACGGGCCGTTGCTCGGCCTGTTTCGCCGCATCGGCATCGTGCCGTATCAGGTCGGCGCGACGCTCGGGCCGCGGGCGCTCGAGCGGGCAGTGCAGGCCGCGGGCCTCGATGTCGTCGAGACGACCGCCGTCATGCACTGCCCGCGGGCGATCGCGGTGGCTGTGGCCGGGCCGATGGAGCGGCTGAGCCGAGCCTGGCAAGAGTCGTTCCTGCGCCACCTCCAGACATGGGAACGGCTGGAGCGCTGGCCGACACGGTGGCTCACCGGCCACTACGTCGCAATTCACGCCGTTGCACCGAGGGAGTGCGGCGTCAAGCCGCTCTGCCGCTGATTGAAGCATGCTCTCCATGAACCACGCCCCCCCGCAGCCGCTCATCGTCAATTTCACGCCCACAGGCATGGTGCCCACCAAGGCGGCCAATCCGTACGTGCCGGTCAGCCCGGCGGAGATCGTGGAACAGGTCCACGAAGCGTATGAAATCGGCATCAGTGTCGTGCACCTGCACGCGCGGCGAGCAGACGGCAGCCCAGGCTACGAGCCCGAGATCTACGCCGATATTTTTGCCGGCGTCCGCCGGCACTGCCCCGATCTTCCTCTCTGCGCCTCGCTGAGCGGCAGGAGCTTTCCGGAGTTCGAAAAGCGGTCGGCCGTTCTGGAGCTGCGGCCCGACATGGCGTCGCTGACGTTGGGATCGCTCAACTTCGTCCGCGAGGCGAGCATGAACTCGCCCGAGATGATCCAGATGCTGATCGAGAAGATGGCTCGGTGTGGCGTGGTGCCAGAACTCGAGTGTTTCGATGCGGGGATGATCAACTACGCGAACCACCTGATCCACAAGGGCGTCCTCACGCCCCCGCACTATTTCAACGTCATCGTGGGCAACATCTCAGGCGCGCAGGCCGACCTCCAGCAGGTGGGCATGCTCCTCCGGAGCCTTCCCGCCGGCGCAATCTGGTCGCTCGGGGGAATTGGCGCGGCGCAGCTGCGGGCCAACGCGATCGCGATCATGGAGGGCGGGGGCGTGCGTGTCGGGCTCGAGGATAATCTCTGGTTCGATTCTGGCCGGACGCAGCTGGCGACGAATGCCGGCCTGCTCAGGCGGATTCACGATCTCGCGGCGATCTTCGAGCGGCCGATCATGCAGCCAACCGCGTTTCGTGCGCTTGGCTTTTCGAACCGTCAGCATGTAGTGGGGACGGCATGAGCGATCCGCTGTGGAGGCGCGTCTGGCGTACGTTGCAAGAAGAGGAACTTGGCAGTTTCTGGCTCAAGTCCCTTGACGCATTGGGATATCGGCGAATGTACCTGCTCCGGCGGCCGCTGGCGGAGCCGATCGTGGATTGCCCGACGACGCTGCCGGTGGCGATGGGTTGGTTGACACTCGAGGGGGTGCAGGACTATCTCGTGTTCCGCCCAGATGCGAGCTGTCACGACGTGACCCAGCGGCTTCTGAAGCGCGATCGCTGCCTCCTGGCCCGACACGAGGACCGGATCGTCGGGGCGATGTGGGGATCGAGCACGAGAATGCTTACGGAACGTTCGCTCGGCCGCGACCTCCCCTTGGCAGCCGGCGAGGCCTATCAGTTCGACGCCTACACGTTGCCGGAGGTTCGCGGCATGGGCATTGCCCCGGCGCTCAGCGTGGCATGGCTGCGGCATCTGCGTGACGAGGCATGTGCGACCGCGATCCGGCTGACGGTTCCGTGGAACGTCGCTGCCCTCCGGTCCCATGCGAAGGCGGGGTATCGGGTGGCAGCGGTCGTCCGCTGCGTCAGGCTGGGGCCTTGGCGGTATGTCTTTCCGCTGCAGCAGGTCGCGCCGTGACAGGGTGCCAGCCCAGGCTCACCCCGCGGCGACGCCGCTCGATTTGCCGCAGCAGTTCTTGAACTTCTTCCCGCTGCCGCAGGGGCAGGGGTCGTTGCGGCCGACCTTCTGGCCGAGATTGCGGATCGGCTCCACCGCCTGCATGCCCTGCGTGTCTCCGCCGCCTGGCGGCGGGCCGCCGCCAGGCTGGCCCGGGTCCGGCAGCGTGGCCGAGGAGGCCTCGGCATGGATGGCGGCCGTCTCCTTCCACGTGCTCCGCAGTTCGTCGTCTTCCACCTGCTCGATCCGGTAGACGATGTCGGTGACCCGCTCGTCGATGCCCTTCCACATCAGGTCGAAGGTCCGCATTCCCTCGCGCTTGTATTCCACCTTCGGGTCGACCTGGGCGTAGCCACGCAGGCCCACGCTCGCCCGCAGGTGGTCCATGGCCAGCAGATGGTCCTTCCAGGCGTTGTCGAGGATCTGCAGGAGCACCGACCGCTCCATCCGTTTCATCTCGTCGCGGGAGTCGTCGGGTTGGGCGTGCCGCCGCCGGCTCGCCGTAGCCAGCACCGCCTTCAGGTCGTCGAGATTCGACGACGCGAGATCCTCCGCGGAGAGCGCTGGGTCGAACCGCTCCCGCGCCCAGGCCAGCAGCCCCTCGCGGTCGAGTCCGCGGCTGCCGTCGGGCAGCCGGCCCGAGAAGTGCGACAGCCCCACGAGCACCGGGTATTCGATCTCGCGGCGGGCGTAGACCTCGCGGGCCTTGCGGCTCACGAGCTGCTTGAACGCCTGCGGTTCGACGCCGTTCTTCGCGACCGAGGCGAGCTCCTGTTCGTCGAGCCCGACGCCGAACCGCCATTCCGTCCAGCCGCAGGCCGTCCGCAGGCCGAAGTCCGGCTCGAGGAATCGCGTTCCCTCGGCGAGGTCGATCCGGTGGATCGCCTCCCGGGCCCGCTCTTGCAGGAACTCGGCGACGTCGTCACGCCCCACCCGCTTCAGGTCGCGATCGTTGACGGAGAGCTTCCACCGGGCATTGGCGAACGACGCCAACGCCGACCAGTTCCACTCGTCCTCGTCCTCGCCTGAGGGAAGGTTTTCTTCGACGGCCTCGAAGATCTGCGCCTCCGACTGCCGCACCGCCTCGTCGACCGCCCGCCGCTCCGCCTCCTCCGGCGACATGCCGCGGAAGTCGTTGCCGTCGAGCTCGCAGGAGAGCTGGCCCGAAGCCCAGGTCGCATAGGTCTGCGGACCGTAGTCGCGGTCGAGGAAGGTGCCGATGTTCTGATCGATCTGCCGGTCGACCATGTCGAGGATGATGTCGCGACAGGGCTCGCCGTCGAGGATCCGCTGCCGGAAGCCGTAGACACGCTTCCGCTGCTCGTCCATCACCTCGTCGTATTCGAGCAGGTTCTTGCGGACCTCGAAGTTCCGCTCCTCGACCTTTTTCTGCGCGGCCTCGACCCGGCGGGTCACCATCCGGCTCTCGATCGCCTCGCCATCCTGCATGCCGAGCCGGGTGAGCACGTTCTTCACCCACTCGCCGGCGAAGATCCGCATCAGGTCGTCTTCGAGCGAGAGGAAGAAGCGGCTCGAGCCGGGATCGCCCTGCCGGCCGCAGCGGCCACGGAGCTGCAGGTCGATCCGGCGGGCTTCGTGCCGCTCGGTGCCCACGATCTGCAGGCCGCCCATGTCGCGGACGAGCCCGCCTTCTTCCTTCATCTTTTCACGGGCCGAGATCTCCGCGACGAGTGCATCCCATTCCGCCTTCGGCACGTCGAGCCGCGTCGCGTAGGTGTCCTGGAGCTTCGCCCAGGCGAGGGTGTCGGGGTTGCCGCCGAGAATGATGTCGGTGCCGCGGCCCGCCATGTTGGTGGCGATGGTGACGGCGCCCAGCCGGCCCGCCTGGGCGATGATCTCGGCCTCCCGCTTGTGCTGCTTGGCGTTGAGCACCTGGTGGTCGACGCCCCGCTTCTCCAGCAGGCTCGAGAGCCGTTCGCTCTTCTCGATGGAGACGGTGCCGACCAGCACGGGCAGCCCCTTCTGCTGGACCTCCTTCACTTTCGCGACCGGGATCATCTCGGTCGTCCGCTCACCCTTCGGTTGAAACTCGTGCATCCCGTCGGCCGTCTTGAGGATCGTGCCGACCTTCCAGGTGCCGTCGGTCATGGCGAGGGTGTCCCAGCGGTTGATCCGCTCCACCTCGTCGGCCACCGCGATCCACTTCTCCCGCTCCGTGCGGTAGATGACGTCGGGGTGGTTGAGCCGCTTCATGCCGCGGTTCGGCGGGATGGCGATCACGTCGAGCTTGTAGATCTTCCAGAACTCGTTCGCTTCGGTCATGGCGGTGCCCGTCATGCCGCCGACCTTCTTGTAGAGCTTGAAGAAGTTCTGCAGGGTGACGGTGGCGAGGGTCTGCGACTCCTCCTTCACCTTCACGCCCTCCTTCGCCTCGACCGATTGGTGCAGCCCGTCCGACCACTGCCGCCCCGGCATGAGCCGGCCGGTGAACTCGTCGACGATCACCACCTCGCCGTTCTGCACGACGTAGTTGACGTCGCGCTTGTAGAGATGGTGGGCCTTGAGCGAGTTGTCGATGAGGTGCGGCCACTCCATGTTGCCCGCGGTGTAGAAGCTCTCCACGCCGGCGAGCTTCTCGGCCGTCCGCACGCCCTCCTCGGTGAGGGCCACGGTGTGCTCCTTCTCCTTTACCTCGAAGTGTCGTTCGGCCACCAGCTGCCGGGCGATCTGGTCGGCCTTGGAATACTTCGTGACATCGTCGTGGGCGGGTCCCGAGATGATCAGCGGCGTGCGGGCCTCGTCGATGAGGATGTTGTCCACCTCGTCGACGATGGCGAAGGTGAGCGGCCCCTGGCTCTGCTGCATGTGCTTGGGGAAGCGGTCGTCGCCCCGTGCGGCCATCCGCATGTTGTCGCGGAGATAGTCGAAGCCGAATTCGTTGTTGGTGCCGTAGGTGATGTCCCGCGCATACGACTCCTGCCGCTCGCCCGAGTCCATGCCCGACTGGATCGCGCCCACCGAGAGGCCGAGCCCCATGTAGAGCGGCCCCATCCACTCCATGTCGCGGCGGGCCAGATAGTCGTTGACGGTGACCACGTGCACGCCCTTGCCTTCCAGGGCGTTGAGATAGGCGGGCAGGGTGGCCACGAGCGTCTTGCCCTCGCCCGTGATCATCTCGGCGATCGCCCCGGAATGGAGCACCATGCCGCCGATGAGCTGGACGTCGTAATGCCGCATGCCGAGGAACCGCCGGCCACCCTCGCGGCAGACGGCAAAGGCCTCGACGAGGATGTCGTCGAGGGTTTCCCCGCCGGCCAGCCGCCGCCGGAACTCCGCCGTCTGACCGCGGAGTTCGGCATCGGACATGGCCTGGTATTTTGGTTCCAGGGAGTTGATCGCCTCGATCCGCGGCTCCAGACGCCGCAGGTACCGCGCGTTGGAAGACCCGAACAGCCCGGTGATGAACCGCTCCAGCCGGGAGCCGGCACCGGCGGCGACGTTCGAGAAACCATCCCAGAGGCGTTCGAGCTGTTGCATAATGAAGTGGCGTCCTTTCTGACGATTGTCGCGGTCTGCCGCCGCATGGGTCAAGGCGACCCGGCGGCGACCTGCCGCTGGGCGCACGGCAAAAAGTCGTCATATTGCTCGCTGGCATGCCCGCGAAAGGGCGTGTTCTCCGTCCCTGCGAGGGTGGTTCCATGCCGTTGACGACCGCCGAGCCGGGGATGTTTCGCGACGTTTCCGGGCAGTTGCTCTTCCTCGGCACCGGCACGAGCGTCGGGGTGCCGGTGGTGGGCTGCGCGTGCCCCACCTGTCACAGCGGTGATCCCCGTGACAGCCGCACGCGGACCAGCGTCGTCCTCGGCCTGCCGGGAGGAACGCTCCTGGTCGACACCACGCCCGACCTGCGGACCCAGCTGCTCCGGGAACGGATCGAGCGGGTCGATGCCGTGCTCTTCACGCACGATCACGTCGACCACGTCTACGGCCTCGACGACATCCGGCCGATCTGTTTCGCCTCCGGCCGTTCGCTGCCGCTCTTCTGCGAGGAGCGGGTCGAGCTCAGGATCCGCAAGGCCTTCGACTATGCCTTCTCATCGGAGCCGCCCAAGGGGGGCGGGGTGCCCAAGGTGGTGTTCGAGCGGATCGGGCTGGAGCCGTTCGACCTGCTCGGGCAGCGGATCGTGCCGCTGCGGCTCAGGCACGGGCCGTTCGACGTGCTCGGCTTCCGTTTCGGCAACCTCGCCTACTGCACCGACACGAACTGCATCCCCGACGCGACCTGGCCGCTGCTCGAAGGACTCGACACGCTGGTCCTCGACTGCCTCCGGCCCTCCTCGCACCCGACGCATTTTTCCCTGTCGGAGGCGCTCACCGTGGCGGCGAGAGTGAAAGCCCGTCGCACGCTCTTCGTCCACATGGGGCACGATCTGCTGCACGCCGCCACGCAGGCCGGACTGCCGGCCGGGATCGAACTGGCCTACGACGGCCTCGCCGTGCCGTTGGTGACAAGCTGAATCTCGACCGCGGTTCGGGGCTGCCCACGCCCCGTCGCCGGACGTTCGCTACGGCCATCCTGGCCTCCGCTCACTCGATGCTGACTGCGCTCCGGCATCCTGCCTGCGCTGGTCAGCAACGCCGGCTCTCGGGGCATGGGCAGCCCCTCACGGATGATTCCGAGTCCAATGAAAGCCCGGAGCGTCAGCGACGGGATGGGCCCACCATGGTCGCTGGGCCTAGAGGCCGGTGCGAGCACCCGAGGGACGTCACTTGAGATCGAGCCGTCGCAGCCGCAGCGCGTTGGCGATCACCGACAGCGAACTGAGGCTCATCGCCGCCGCTGCCAGCATCGGGCTCGTCACATGTCCGAGCAGGGGAAAGAGCACGCCTGCCGCCACGGGCAACGCCAGCGCGTTGTAGAGAAACGCCAGCAGCAGGTTCTGGCGGACGTTGCGCATCGTGGCCTGGGCGAGATCGACCGCCCGGGGCACCGCGAGGAGACCGCCGGAGAGCAGCGTGATGTCGGCGGTTTCAAGGGCCACGTCGGCCCCCGACCCCATCGCGATGCCCACGTCTGCCGAGGCGAGGGCCGGGGCGTCGTTGACGCCGTCACCGACGAACACGACCGTCTTGCCGTGTTCCTGCCCGGCCTTGATCGCTGCAACCCGCTCCGCCTTCTGGTGCGGCGAGAGGCCGCCGGTCGTCCGGGTGAGGCCGACTATCGCGGCGGCCTGCTTCGCTGCTTCGGTCGAGTCGCCGGAGAGCATCTCGAGCTGAAAGCCGCGGCGGGTAAGGTCGGCGATGACGGCTGCAGACTCCGCCCGCGGCGGGTCGGCGAGGCCGAAGGAACCGGCGAAGCGATTGTCGATCGCCACGTGGATCGTCGTCGCGGCAGCCGACGCCGGCATCGCCGCGGACGCGATGCCGCGATCGCCGAGCAAGGCGGCGTTGCCGACGAGCACCGGCGTGCCCTGCACTTTCCCGACGACGCCGCGGCCGACGATCGCCTCGACCGCCTCAGGCCTCGCCGTGTCGATGCCGACGCTCGCGGCGGCCTGCGTGAATGCCTTGCCCAGCGGATGCTCGCTCGATCCCTCCAGGCTCGCGGCGTGGAACAGCAGCGTTCGGAACGGTTCCTGGGCGAATGCGTCGGGGGCTGCGGCCACGTCGTCGAGGACGATCGACCGGCCATCGGGGGCGACGGCCATGGCCGACACGATGCGCGGCCGGCCCTGGGTGAGCGTGCCCGTTTTGTCGAACACGATCGTCCCGGCGTGCGAAAGCTTCTCCATCGCCTCGGCGGAGCGGGCAAGGATGCCGGCCTTGGCACCCCTTCCGATGGCCACCGTCATCGCCAGCGGCGTCGCCAGCCCCAGCGCGCAGGGGCAGGCGATCACGAGCACGCTCACCGCCGAGAGCAGCCCGAACGCCATGCGGGGCTGCGGCCCGAACACCGACCAGCCGAGGAAGGTGAGCAGGGCGATCGCCAGCACGATCGGCACGAAGATGCCCGAGATGCGGTCGGCGAGCTGCTCGATCGGAGCCCGCTTCTCATGCGCCTCGCGGACGAGCCGGGCGATGCGGGCCACGAGTGCGCCTTCGGCTGCCGTTTCGGCCTCGATGACGATCCCCCCGGAGCCGTTGATCGCGCCGCCGAGCACGCGGTCGCCGATGGAACGCGCCACCGGCATCGGCTCGCCCGTCAGGAGCGATTCGTCACACGTAGTCGCCCCTTCGCGGATGATCGCATCGGTCGGAATCCGGCCGCCGGGCTTCACGCGAAGCAGGTCGCCCGTGTTGACCATGGCCAGCGGGATCAGTTCTCCCCCCGGCTCACGCTCGGCCGTCGGTGGCGACAGGTCCATGAGCGCACGAATGGCGGCCGTCGTGCCACGCCGGGCCCGGCTCTCGAGCAACTGCCCGAGGAGCACGAGCACCACGATCATGCCGGCCGACTCGAAGAACACCTCCACGCTGCCGTCCGCTCGGCGGAACGCCTCGGGAAAGATGCCCGGTGCGACCGTGGCCACGGCGCTCGCGATCCAGGCCACGAGCACGCCCAGGCTGATGAGCGAAAACATGGTGGGCCGGCCGCGACGGAAGCCCGCGAGGCCGCCCGAGAGAATCGGCGAGCCGCCCCAGAAGACGATCGGCGTGGCCAACAGGAGTTGCAGCCAGTTGCCGGCTTGGCCGGTGAGCCAGTTCGGAAGAGGGCTGCCTTGTGCACCGTGCCCGGTTCCGTGCCCGCCATGGCCGAGCATGCCGAGCATCGCCACGGTCATGAGCAGGGCGGCCAGCACGCCGCAGATCACGAGCCGTTGCAGGTCGCGGCTGCGGGCCTGCGCCGCCCCTGCCGGCTGCCCGATCGGCTCGAGCGGCATGCCGCAGATGCTGCACGTGCCGGGCGAACCGCTCGTCACCTGCGGGTGCATCGGACACCGCCAGCCGAATTCCCCCGCCGCCGCCTTCGCGCAGCAGGGCTTCACGGCGGGAGGCTCGGGTGCGGGCTGGATGACGTCGAGTTGCACGGCGTGTTCCTCTGATCGGGTGAAGAAATGGTTCGGAACGGCCGCGGCACAGGTGAGGATCACCGTGCGCATTCCCGCGCTGGCGCTTCGGGCTTGGATGGGGGAGGAGAACGTCTTTTCCGAGGTCAGGACTGGTCGGTGGCAAGGCGATCGAGCAGGTGACTCGCGGCCCGCGAGTCGATGGCCGCCTCGGCGGTCGTCCGCGCACCGGGCAGATCGCCGGCCCTGCCCGCCGCCCAGAGCACCCCGGCGGCGTTGAGGACGACCACGTCGCGGCGCGGGCCGCGTTCACCCGCCAGCACCGCGCGGATCGCGGCGGCGCTCTCGGCGGGGTCGGCCACGGTCAGTTCGGCGATGCGGTCCGCGGGCTGCGTGGCGAGCCCGAAATCCTCGGGCGTCCAGCGTGACCGTGTGACCGACCCTGCGGATACGTCGATGACGTCGGTGGGC
>JBILWX010000214.1:0-4260 GCA_044369655.1 Pirellulales bacterium | reverse complement strand
CGTGGTGGCCGACGAGGTGCGGTCGCTCGCACAGCGGAGCGCCGCTGCCGCCCGCGAAACGGCGGAGAAGATCGAAGCGGCCATCGCCAACAGCCGGCGTGGGTCGGCCAGTTGCAGTCGCGTGGGTGAGTCGCTCGGCGAGATCGCGGAGAAGGTGACGGCCGCCGACAACCTGGTCGCCGAGATCGCCACCGCCGCCCGGGAGCAGACGCATGGCATCAAGCAGATCGGCCTGGCGATGAACCAGATGGACGGCGTGACGCGGGGCAACGCCGCGCGGGCCGAGGAGAGCTCGAGCGCCGCGGCCGAACTCACCAGTCAGGCCCACATCATGCAGGAGAGCGTGGAGTTTCTGCGGTCGCTCGTGGCGGCCGGCGGGCAAGCGTCGCGCATCGACCGTCCGACGGCCTCCGCCCTGCCGCGGTTCGACGCGGCCAAAGGTGCTACGATCAGGCCGCCGCTGCCAAAGGCCGCACCGGCCAGGCAATCGTTGCCCGCGTCAGCCCCCGTCCACATCCCGATGCCTGGCGATGGCGGCCTGCCGCGGGACGACGAAGACAAAAACTTCAAGAACTTCTGACGATGCTCCCTCTCCCCGAACCTCCGCTCTCCCCGGCCGCGTATGCGTTTCTCGCGGACCTGGTCTACCAGCGGAGCCGGATCCGGCTGGGGGCCGACAAGCAGGCGCTCGTCGCCGGACGATTGGGCCGGCGGCTCCAGGCGCTGGGCTGCTGCAGCTACGAAGAGTATTGCGAACGGCTGCAGGCCGCCGGTGCGGAAGACGAGATCAGTGCGCTGGTCGACCTCATCTCGACGAATCACACCCACTTCTTTCGCGAGGCGGCCCACTTCGACATCCTCGGGGAACGGCTGCTGCCGAGTCTGGCCGAGCGGGCGGTCGCCGCGGGCCGCGGCATCCAGGTCTGGTGCGCCGCGGCCGCGTCCGGCGAAGAGGCGTATTCCCTGGCCATCGTGCTGGCCGAGTTTGTCCGGTTGCGGCCGGGCCTGGGCTGGCGGGTCTATGCGTCGGACATCTCCCGGCGGATGCTGCAGGCGTGCCGGCTGGGGATTTACGAATCGGACAAGGTCGATCTGCCCGATCCGGCCCTGCTGGCCCGCCACTTCCAGCATGGCATCGGCGAGCGGGAGGGCTTCTACCGGGTGAAGCCCGAACTCCGCCGTCACGTGACGACCGAGTACGTGAACCTGTTCCAGGAGGCCTATCCCGTGCCCCGGGGCCTCGATGTGATCTTCTGTCGCAATGTCATGATCTACTTCGACGTGGAGTCGCGGCGGCTGCTCGTCGAACGGCTCTTCGAGCAGTTGGCGCCGGGCGGCTACCTCTTCGTGGGGCACTCGGAGAGCCTGCTCGGTCTGGGGCATCGCTTCAAGGCGGTCTGCCCCAGCGTCTACGTGCGGCCCGCGTGACCGGCCGGAAAAGCTCACCACGAATCATCGAGCATAAACCATGAATCATCCCGCTCCCCGCCGACTCCGCGTGCTGGTCGTCGACGATTCCGCCCTCGTTCGCAAGGCGATCACCGACAGCCTCAGCCGTGATCCGGAGCTCGAGGTGGTGGGCTCGGCGTGCGATCCCTACGTGGCGCGGGAGAAGATCGTCCGCCTCGATCCCGACGTGCTGACCCTCGACCTCGAAATGCCGCGGATGGACGGCCTGACATTTCTGCGGATCCTCATGCAGCACCATCCCATGCCCGTGGTGGTGGTGAGTTCGTTGACCCAGGCGGGTTCGCAGGCGGCGATGGAGGCGATGGAGGCGGGCGCGATGGACGTGCTGGCCAAGCCGGATGGCACGATGTCGATCGGCGCGCTGGGCGAGCGGCTCGCGTATCACGTCAAGGCGGCGGTGGCGGCGAGCCGCTTCCGTCGGCCCCGCGATCAGGAGCCGCCGGCGGGAGTTCCAGCATCCGCTGCGGGGGCCGCTGCCCCGGCCGGGTCGCTCTCCGTGCCGACGGGCACCGTCGACAGCCGTCGGCTGATCGTGCTCGGCTGCTCGACCGGCGGGCTCGACGCCCTGCGGACGGTGCTCGGCAGCCTGCCCGCCGGGCTGCCGCCGATCGCGGTGGTGCAGCACATCTCGGGGCATTTTTCGAAGGTGGTGGCGGAACGGCTCGACGCGGTCAGTGCCGTCGCTGTCCGCGAGGCCGAGGAGGGAATGCCGCTGCTGCCCGGGACCTGCGTGATCGCGCCGGGAGAACAGCACCTGGCGGTCGAGCGGGCTGCCGGCGGGTTTCGCGCCAAACTGCTCAGGAGTCCTCCGGTGCATCATTGCCGGCCGGCTGTCGACGTGCTCTTTCGGTCGGCGGCGGAGGCGGCCGGGCCGCACGTGGTGGCCGCGCTGATGACCGGCATGGGAAGCGACGGCGCCACGGGCATGGGAATCATCCGCAAGGCCGGCGGCACGACGATCGCCGAGCACGAGAGCACCTGCGTCGTCTACGGCATGCCGCGGGCGGCGATCGACCAGGGCGTCGTCGATCAGGTGGTGCCGCTGCCGCGGATCGCCGCCGCGATCGTGGCCGCGGCAACGGCCAGCCCGGCGGACTGAGGCTGGACGATCCGCTCTGGCTCGTCGACACTATCGAGCATGGCACAACCTCCTCGCTCACCCGATCTCTCTCCCCTGCCCCGGGTCGGCTTCGTCGGCACCGGCATCATGGGCCGCAGCATGGCCGGCCATCTGCTGGCGGCCGGCCACGAGTTGCACGTCTCGAACCGCACCCGCCAGAAGGCCGAGCCGCTGCTGGCGGCGGGAGCCCGCTGGCATGATGATCCGGGCGGCGTCGCCGCCGCGGCCGACGTGGTGATTACGATGCTCGGCATGCCGGCGGACGTGGAGCAGGTCTATTTCGGCAGCGGCGACGCCGCGGCGCCGGACCGGCAGCCCGGTCTGCTCGATCGTGCCCGTCCAGGAACGCTTCTCGTCGACATGACGACGTCGAGCCCCATGCTCGCCGCGCGGATCGCCGCGGCGGCGCAAGCCCGCGGGCTCGCCGCGCTCGACGCGCCAGTGTCCGGGGGCGACGTGGGGGCGCGGAACGCGGCGCTCGTCATCATGGCCGGCGGCGACGCGGCAGCGTTCGCGAGGGCGCGGCCGCTCTTCGACCGCTTGGGCAAGTCGGTGACACTCCTGGGCGCGGCCGGTGCCGGGCAACGGTGCAAGCTCGCCAACCAGATCGCCGTGGCCGTGGGGATGGTGGCCTGGTGCGAGGCCCTGGCCCACGCGCGGGCAGGCGGGCTCGATCCGGCAGCCGTGCAGCAGGTGATCAGCGGCGGTGCGGCTGGCAGCTGGGCGCTCACTCAGCTCGCCCCCCGCAGCCTCGCCGGCGACTTCGCCCCGGGCTTTCTCGTGAAGCACCTCGTGAAGGACATCCGCATCGCCCGGGCGTGTGCCGAAGAGAGCGGCATCGAGCTTCCCGGCCTCGCCACCGCGGAGCGGCTCTACGACGCCGTCATCGCCCGGGGCTGGGGCGACGATGGCACGCAGGCGCTCTATCGTCTCTACACGGACTGATCGCTCACGCCAGGATCCGCAGCATGCGGCGGAGCGGTTCGGCCGCGCCCCACAGCAGCTGGTCGCCGATCGTGAAGGCGCCGACATACTCGGGCCCCATGGCGAGGGTCCGCACGCGGCCGACGGGGATCGTCAGCGTGCCGGTCACGGCCACGGGCGTCAGTTCGCGGAGCGTGGCCTCGCGGGTGTTCGGCACGACCTTCACCCACTCGTTGTCGGCGGCGATCATCGCTTCGATGTCAGCCACGGGAACGGCCTTCTTGAGCTTGAAGGTCAGGGCCTGGCTGTGGCACCGCATCGCCCCCACCCGCACGCAGAAGCCGTCCACCGGCACCGCCGGCGTGCCGAAGCCGTCGCCTTGGCCGAGGATCTTGTTGGTCTCGGCCATGCCCTTCCATTCCTCCTTCGACATGCCGTTGCCGAGGTCCTTGTCGATCCAGGGGATGAGCGAGCCGCCGAGCGGCACGCCGAAGTGGGCGGTTTCGGCGGCGGAGAGGCTGCGCTGCTTGGCGATCACGGCGCGGTCGATCTCGAGAATGGCGCTCTTGGGATCGTCGAGGAGATGCTTCACCTCGGCGTGGAGCGTGCCGTATTGCGTGAGGAGTTCCCGCATGTGCTGGGCGCCGCCGCCCGAGGCGGCCTGGTAGGTCTGCGTGCTCATCCACTCGACGAGGCCCGCTTTGTAGAGGGCCCCGACGCCCATGAGCATGCAGCTGACGGTGCAG
>JBILWX010000269.1:0-2909 GCA_044369655.1 Pirellulales bacterium | reverse complement strand
CCGAAGCCGGTCCGCGGAAAGAGCAGATCGCACAGGCCGCGGCGGCCGCGGCCGTCCAGGAAGCGCAGGTGGAACGCATCGACGACCAACTCGCGAAGCACACGATCCGCTCCCCGTTCGACGGCTGGGTGATCGAACGCTTCGCCGAGGAGGGCCAGTGGGTCGCACGGGGCGGACTGGTGGCCCGGATCGCTGAACTCGACACGGTCGAGATCGAAGTGCAGGTGCCCGAACTGTCGATCGCATCACTCGCCAGAGGAGCGGAAGTGCGTCTCGAGCTCGACGCCGCTCCCCACCAGACCTGGATCGGCCACGTGGAGCGGGTGGTCCCGCAGGCCGACCTGCTCAGTCGCAGCTTTCCCGTCAAGGTGTCGCTCCAGAACCGCATCGTGGACGGGCAGCCGACGCTGCGAGGAGGCATGCTCGCACGGGCATGGCTGCCCGTCGGGCGCACCGGCCTTGCCACGGTGGTGCCCAAGGATGCGCTCGTGCTCGGGGGTGCAGCCGCCATGGTCTACTGCGTCGACGCCGCGGGCGCGACCGCCACGGGATCCCAGACCACCGGCATCGTACGGCCGGTGCAGGTCTCGCTCGGAGCCACCATCGAGGGCAGCGTCGAGGTGCGCGGCGGCCTCGAGCCGGGCCAACTGGTCGTCATTCGCGGCAACGAGCGGCTGCGGCCAGGCATGTCCGTGACCTTCCCTCAGCCCTAACCCGCCGTGGCCGCGGCGGCCACACGCTCGTCGAGCTTCCGCCGACCCCTTCGCCTTCGCCACCGTTTCCGCGAGCCCACGATGAACCTCGTTGCGGTCTGCGTCGCCAATCCCGTGAAGGTCGCCGTGGGCGTGATCCTGGTGACGCTCTTCGGCATCCTGGCCCTGCTTTCGATGCCGGTCCAGCTCACGCCCGAGGTGCAGGTTCCCACCATCTCGGTCGGGGCCCGCTGGGTGGGCGCGAGCCCGCAGGAGATCGAGCGGGAGCTCGTGCAGCCCCTCGAAGAGCAGCTGCGGAGCGTGGAAGGGCTCGTGAAGTTGTCGAGCGACTCGAGTGATTCCCTGGGCACGATCGAGCTGGAGTTCGCCGTCGGCACCGACATGTCGCAGGCGCTGGTGAAGGTCAACACGCGCGTGCAGCAGGTCCGCGACTGGCCGATCGACGCCGACAGGCCCGTGATCCGCACGGCCAGTGCGAACGACCGCCCCGTGGCCTGGCTGGTCCTCGGCCAGGCCCCTCCCGACGCCGAAAAAATCCGCGCGGCCAAGGCGGCCCACCCTGCCCTCGCCGCCGACCTCGACCGCGTGACGACCGCCCGCACGCCCGACCTGGCCCTCTTCCGCCTGCGCAGGCTCGTGGCGGCGCATCCAGAACTCGAGTCTTTCAGGCCGGCCGACATCGACGTCGAAACCATGCGGCGGATGGCCGAGGATGAGATCGAGGGCCGGCTGGAGCGGGTCGATGGCGTGTCGAGCGCCGACCTCGTGGGCGGGCGGGCCGACGAGCTGCAGGTCATCATCGATCCGCAGCTGCTCGCCGCCCGGCAGCTCACGATCGACGACCTCCGGCTGGCGCTTTCCAACCAAAACCAGGACACCTCCGGCGGCGATTTCTGGGAGGGCAAGCGGCGGTATGTCGTGCGCACGCTCGGGCAGCTCCGCTCACCGGAGCAGGTCGGGGGCGTGATCATCACCCGCCGTGACGGCCGGCCGGTCTACGTGCACGACGTCGCGAGGGTGCAGTTGGGACTCAAGAAGCCCGACGGCATCGTGCGCCGGTTCGGCGCCAGCAACATCGCCATCAAGATCACCCGCGAGCAGGATGCCAATGTTCTCGACATGATGCGGCGGCTGCGGGCCGTCGCCGCGAACATCGACGCGGATCTGCGTCCGCGGGGCCTGAGCCTCACGCTCATCTACGACGAGACGACCTACATCGATTCGGCGATCGGCCTCGTCAACGACAACATCTTCGTGGGCGGGCTGCTGACGCTCGGCACGCTCCTGTTGTTTCTGCGGAACATCCGCTCGACGCTGATCGTGGCGATGTCGATCCCCGTGAGCGTGATGGGCACGTTCCTCGCGCTGGCCGCCTTCAACCGCACCCTGAACGTGATCAGCCTGGCGGGCATCGCCTTCGCCGTCGGCATGCTGATCGACAACGCCGTCGTCGTGCTCGAAAACATCTTCGTCCACTGGAGCCGCGGGGAGACTCCACGGAACGCGGCCGTGCGGGGCACGACCGAGGTCTGGGGGGCCATCCTCGCAAGCACCCTCACCAACGTGGCGGTGTTTCTGCCGGTGCTCTTCGTGGAGGGCGAGGCGGGCCAGCTGTTCGGCGACATCGCCCTGGCGATCGCCGCGGCGGTCGGGCTGTCGCTGGCCGTTTCCGGTCTCGTCGTGCCGGTGGCGGCCGCCTGGCTCCTGCAGGGCCGCGGCGGTGCGGCCGCGGCCGCGGTCGTCACGGGACGACAGGATGGCAACGACGCGACGCCGGCCGCTCGTGACCCAGTCAGCCGTTTTGGCACCGCCTTCATGAGCGGCCTGCTCGGGCTCGATCGCTTCCTGCTGGCGGGCATCGCCAGACCGGCGCTCACCTCGCTGGCGATCGTGGCCGCTGCGGTGGCCGCCACCTGGCTGCTCATGCCGAAGGTCGAATACCTGCCGGAGGGCAACCGCAATCTCGTCTTCGGCATCCTCCTCCCGCCCCCCGGCTACAACATCGAAGAACTGCTGCGGATGGGCGACATCGTCGAAAACCGGCTCCTCCCCTACTGGGATGTCGACCCCGGCACGCCCGAGGCGGCCGCCCTCGACGCCCCCATCCTCGGCGACCTGTTCTTCGTCGCCCGGGGCCGGAGCGTGTTCATCGGCGTGCGGTCGCTCGATCCGCTGCAGGCGGGGAAGCTGGTGCCG
>JBILWX010000213.1:0-4304 GCA_044369655.1 Pirellulales bacterium | reverse complement strand
GCGAGCCGGACGGCGGCACGGGCGGCCCTGCGCTGAACGGCGAATGCGTAGCCGTGAGGCTGGCCTCGCGTCTCGGCCACCTGCTCCCGCAGCAGTTCGATCCGCGTCCGCAGGGCCCGCATGTCGGTCTCGGTGATCTGCCCCGGGGAGATCGCGTTGAGTTTCTCGAACTTCTCCAGCCGCGCCTCCGCCAGCCGGAGCCGCGCCGCCACGGAGCGGGCGTGCAGGTCGGCGTGCCGCCAGGAGGATTCCTCAGCCGGGAGTTCAGCGCGGTCGGCGGGTGGCTGCGCGAGGGCCGAGCCAGCGGCACAGCCCAGCGTGAGCAGGGCTGCCATCCACGACACGGCGGCGAAGAGAGGCGTACGAACCACGGGAGAAGCTGCCAGCGGGCACGCGGCACCCGTTCACGGTCATGGCGACTCCATGACGGCCCACGACGAGTCCGCAATCGACTCTATGCACTCTCACGGGGGCGGGCCAGCAACGGTGCCGTGGGGCGTTGCCCGGCGCGGACACCTTCGGCGGACGAGGCATCGAGGCCGCTTTCCCTCGCTCGCGCTTCGGGCTTGCATGAGAGCGGGGAGGGATGGCAACCGGCGTGGATGGGAGCCGTCCCGGCAGCGCGACCGCACGGTTCCCGACGAGCTACCGCACCCGCACCCGCATCGGCAGCATCATGAGCGGTCGGCCCGACGAGAGTTGCACGAGCGCGTCGGCCTCCGCGGCCAGCCCTTCGAGCCCGGGCACGCCTGCCATCCGCGCCAAGAGCATCGCCCGCATGACCGCTTCGCGGGCGAAGTTCGAGCCTGAGGCGGCCCCTGCACCGGCGAGCCGCGCCACCGGAGCGGCCTGGCCGGCCATGCCGAAGAGGTCGTCGAAGAGGCCGCGCGGCTCCGGGAGCAGCACCCGCTCGACCGCCTCGTCCTCGTCGATCCCAGCCAGCTTCTTCGCCTCGTCGATGGCGTCGTCGAGCGTACCGAGCCGATCGACGAGGCCGAGGTCCTTCGCCATCCGCCCGGTGAACACACGGCCCTCGGCGAGCTTGCCCAAGCTCTCCATGTCGAGCTTGCGGCCGGCGGCCACCTTCGACGTGAACAGGCGGTAGACGTCCTTCATCGTCGCCAGGAACACCTCCCGCTCCTGCTCGGTAAACGGCGTCTGCATCGAGAGCCAGCCGGCGTTGCGGCCCTTCGCCACGACGTCGGTGTGCACCCCATATGTTTCCAGCGCCTTGCCGACGGCGATCTTGCCACCCACCACGCCGATCGATCCGGTCAGCGTGCCCGGGGCGGCCACGATCTTGTCGGCCGCGACTGCGACGTAGTAGCCGCCACTGGCCGCGGTATCCCCGAGGCTCGCCACCACCGGCTTCGTGGTCCGCTCGGCCTCCCGCCAGATCAGGTCGCTGGCCAGCGCCGATCCGCCGGGCGAATCGATCCGCAACACGATCGCAGCCACCTTGTCATCCTTCGCCGCATCGCGAATCGCCTTGATGACGCTGTCGGAGCCGGCGGAGCCGCCGGCCAGCAGTTCGTCCTTCCCCTTCCCTTCCTTGATCTCGCCCGTGAGATAGATGATGGCGACCTGCTTGTCCTTGCCCGCGGCAGCGGCCTGCTTCTGGCCCGACAGCAGTTCCACGAGCTTCACGAGCCCGCCGATGCCGGAAAAATCGTTGTCCATTTTCTGCTCGGCATAGTCACGGGCAATCTTCGGCTCGTCGATCTTCAGCCGGCCGGCGAGGCCGCTGATCACCTCGTCCTCGTAGGCGACGGCGTCGATCAGCTGCGCAGCGAGCGCCGACTCGGGGGTGAACACGCCGGTGTCGATCAGCGTGCGGACCTCGTCCGCCGCCAGCTTCCGATCGGCGGCGATCCGCTCCACCATCTGTTCGTAGAGATCGCCGACGAACTGCTCGTATTGGGCCCGGAGCTGCGGGCTCATGCTGGTCCGCGTGAGCGGCTCGCCGGCTCCCTTGAACTCTCCCACCTGGAGAATTTCGGCGTCGACGCCGAGCTTGTCGAGCATCGCCTTGAAGAAGGTCACCTCCGTCCGCACGCCGGTGATCTCGAGCGTGGCCGCCGGCGGCATCGCCACCGTGTCGCAGGCCGCCGCCACCATGTAGTGCACCGGATCACCCCCAACGAGATGAGCGGCCACCGGCTTGCCGGCCTTGCGGATTCGGCCGATCGCCGCCCGCAGCTCCTCGGCTCGTCCCCGGCCGATGGCCGGGGATTCGATCGACAGCACCACCCCCTTCACCCGGGAATCTGTAGCCGCCTTGTCGAGCCGCTCGAGAATGCGATGCAGATGGGGCGATACGTCGGCCAGCAGGCCGCCCTGCCCGACCCCATCCGGAATCGAGCCGGCCAACGTGACATGCGCAATCAGGGCAGACTTCTTCCGGGCCGTTTTGTCGACCACCTTCTCGGCTTTCGCGGCGGGCTTCGCTGCCGGTTCGGCTGCCGCGGGCTCGGCTGTCGCCGTCTGCCCCATGCCGATGGCAGGCACGATTGCCCCGAGGACCAGCGTGATGGCCGCCACGACGCCCGCGAGCGAAAAACGGGCGGAAGTCGCCGTGGGCCAGGGGCATGGGATGCCGAGGTCGTAACGCATATTTTTTGCGACTCCGCAGGGGGACTTGAAAATGAACGGCCGTATAGTAAGATACTGGCGTCCAGAAAACGCGATGGGTTACCCCGTCGCTGACGACCGCTCGCAACGGTTGCACCGATCATACCACCCGTTCGATACGCCACCCACACGCTCCCTCCACACTTCCACTCCACACTTCCACTCCAGGAAAGCGGCCCCGCCGCGTGACAGACATGTCGAAAGCTATGCCCCACCGGAAGAACAAGCCCGCCCGCTCCGCCGCCGGCAAAACCCAGGCGAAACCGACCGGAAAGCGTCCTGCGGCCTCGGCTGCCGCCCTGCGGAGCGTGGCCTCGCTGCAAAACGAACTGCTCGGCCGCACCGCCGACTCAGCCACGGTCGAGGGCGACGATGCACCGACCGAACGGCAGATGGAAATCTATGCCTTCATCCGCGACAAGATCCACTCCCGTGGCTACGGCCCCACCGTGCGCGAAATTGGCGCGGCCTTCAAGATTCGCTCACCCAACGGCGTGGTCTGCCACCTCAAGGCACTCGAACGGAAGGGGCTGATCACCCGTGGCAAGAATATGTCTCGAGCCATCGAACTCGTGGCGGAGCCTGCCCATGTCCGTGGGCTGCCGCTGGCAGGCTGGGTGGCCGCCGGCACGCTCCGGCCCGCGGAGGAACAGAGCGAGCGAATCGACTTCGAATCCCTCTTCAAGCGTGACAACCACTTCGTGCTGAAGGTGATGGGTGATTCGATGATCGATGCCCAGATTGCCGACGGCGACTGGGTGGTCATCCAGAAGAAGCAGACGGCCCACTCCGGCGACATCGTGGTGGCTCAGACCGAAGACGGGGAGGCCACGCTCAAGCACTGGTTTCCGGAGCGCGACCGCATTCGCCTGCAGCCCGCCAACGCCGGAATGAAACCGATCTACGTCAAGAACGCACGGGTGCTCGGCGTGCTCGTCGGCGTCGTCCGCAAGACGGGCTAGCAGCGTCAGGCGACCGGTGCTGCTTCCTGCAATTGATGCAGTTTGTTGTAGAGCGTCTTGAGGCTGATGCCGAGTTCTTCAGCCGTGCGGACCTTATTGCCGTGGTTGCGCTCGAGTCCTTCCAGGATCGCCCGCATCTCCAGATCGCGAAGGCTCTCGGGCTTGCGCGGCGGCGGGAGCGTGGCTGTCGGAGGAGTTGGCGCATCGGTGGCCTGAGCCGCCGTTTTCTCGCCGGATGGCGAGGGGGTCGCGTCGCGGGGAAGCAGTGCGGCCCCGAGCCGAGCCGGCAGATGCTCCACCGAGAGCGGCAGTTCGTCGCAGAGCACGAGGGCGTGCTCGATCACGTTGGCCAATTCCCGGATGTTGCCCGGCCAGCGATGACGGGCGAGCATTTCGAGCACCGCGGGCATGGCGACCACGGCGTCGGGCGGTGTCTGCGGCTTTGCCCGATGGACGAAATGCCGCACCAGTTCGGGCAGGTCGTCGATCCGCTCCCGCAGCGGCGGAATGGCGATTTCGAACGTGTTGATCCGGAAGAGCAGGTCCTCCCGGAATTCCCCGGCCGCCACCATCTCCTCCAGCGAGCGATGCGTGGCGCAGACGACCCGCACGTCCACCGTGATCGGCTGATTGTCGCCCACGCGGCGGATCTCGCCGCTCTCGAGCGCCCGCAGCAGCCGTGACTGCAGCTGTTTGGGAAGCTCGCCGATC
>JBILWX010000212.1:0-4310 GCA_044369655.1 Pirellulales bacterium | reverse complement strand
GAATGAAGGAACGGTGAGGTGGACCCCGAAAACTGGGCGCCCCAATAAGGTGTAAATTCATGTCGGCGGGGGTCCCGCCGACGGGAGGTACACGGATGCCGAGGAAGCGTCGGGTTTTTGGATCAGCCTTCAAGGCGAAGGTGGCCCTGGCGGCCGTACGGGGCGACAAGACGACGGCCCAACTGGCCAGCGAGTTCAAGGTGCATGCCAACCAGGTGGCTACCTGGAAGCGGCAACTGCTGGAACAGGCCGCGGGACTGTTTGAGGACGGGCGTCAAAGACGGGACGACGCCCAGACCAACGAGGAGGAACTTTACGAACAGATCGGTCGACTGAAAATGGAGGTCGAGTGGTTGAAAAAAAAAGCTGCCGAGCTCAGTTGAGCGGAAACGCCGGCTGGTGGAACCCGGCCACGGAACGCTGAGTCTGTTGGGCCAGTGTCGCCTGCTTGGACTGGCAAGAAGCAGCTGGTACTACGGCGTGGCGGAGGCGTCGGCGGAAGACCTGGCGATGATGCGGCGGATCGACAAGCTTCATCTGGAGCTTCCCATTTACGGGAGCCGCAAGATCGCCATCGAACTCGGCGTCAACCGCAAGCGGGTGCAGCGCCTGATGCGACGCATGGGAATCGAGGCGACTTACCCACGGCCGCAGACCAGCAGATCGACGCCGGGACACGTGATTTACCCTTATTTATTGCGGAATCTGGAAGTGTCGAGGCCTGATCAGGTATGGTGCAGCGATATCACCTACATTCCGATGAAGCAAGGGTTCCTGTACCTCGTCGCGGTCATGGACTGGTTCAGCCGCTACGTACTCGCCTGGCGACTGTCCAATACGATGGATGTCAGCTTCTGCCTGGAAGCACTCGAGGAGTCCTTGAGCGGCAAGAGACCGGAGATTTTCAATACCGACCAGGGATCGCAGTTCACCTCCTTGGCCTTCACCGGCCGACTTCAGGAAAGTGGAATCCGGATCTCCATGGACGGTCGCCGAAGGGCACTGGACAACATCTTCATCGAGCGGCTCTGGAGGTCGGTGAAGTACGAGGAGGTGTACCTGCGAGAGTATGCTTCCGGCTGGGAGGCGGAACAGTCGCTTCGGGACTACTTCAAGTTCTATTGCCATCGCCGGACCCATCAGGCCCTCGCGTATCGGACGCCGGCCGAGGTGTACCGAGGGGCGGCCAGCAGGTGTTGATTCACGAATCGGCGGACTGAATTGGGAGACTTTTAGGGTGGCGGTGGCCTTTACGCCGCTACCGCATCCGCGCGAGACCCTTGAAAGGTCTCGCGGGATGCCAACTTGTTGTCACACCTTATTGAGGCCGTTTGCGCGCCCAGCGCATGGGGTCCACCTCCCTACCTCGATGCCAAGCACGAGGACAGGGAGTTGGACGAGCGGATTCGTGTCGATGAGGATCCGAAGCATCACAACGAGCAAGAGACCGAACTGCAGAACGAGAATGAGCTGGAGCTGGATCCGCTGAAGGTAACGCTCTAGTCTTCCCGCTCCAGATCGCCAGCGAGGCCTGCTCGCTCCCAAGGTAACTCCATCGAGGGTTCGGCGACTCGGCAGGCATTGAAACGAACACGGGGGTCTTTTCCGGCCCCCGTGTTTTTTTGCGCTAAGGCTGCTTGCCGCAGCACCGTGGCGTCGGTGGCCGCTTAACGCATTTTGCTTGGTCCCCGGTCGTTCTCCGGCCGTCCCGCCCGCCTTCAGGTTGACACGTTCCATACCATGCCTTAAAACCGCCTCCGCCTCGCCTCCCCCCCTCCCCATCGCCGCCAGCCACCGGGTCCACGCCATGAAAACGGCCGCTCTTCGCCGCCTCCGCCAAAAGATCGCGGCCGGCGACTCGACCTATGGACTCTGGATCACCCTGGAATCGCCCAGCATCACCGAGATGGCCGTCAACCTCGACCTGGACTGGGTCGTCATTGACGCCGAACATGGGCACTTGGACTGGAAGGAGATTGTCGAGCACCTGCGAGCCACGGTGCGTAGCGAGACCGTCGCGCTGGTGCGCATCGCGGAACTCAATGGCGGCCTGATCAAGCGGGCACTCGATATCGGCGCCGACGGCATCGTCGTTCCCTGGGTCGAGAACGCCGACCAGCTGCGTCAGGCCATCGCCTATGCGCGCTACCCCACCGAAGGGCTTCGCGGCATTGGCGCCGAACGAGCCACCGGCTGGGGACACAGCACGGCGGAACATACGGCCGAAGCGAACGAGCACGTGCTGGTGGTACCGATCATCGAGACGATCGCCACCGTGCCGCATGTGCCGCAGATGAGCCAGGTCGATGGCGCGGAGATCTTCTTCTTCGGCCCCGCCGACTTCTCCTCGACCGCCGGCTATCGCGGTCAGTGGGAAGGCCCCGGAGTCGCCGACACGATCCTCCGTATCAAGGACGGGCTGCGCAAAGCCGGCAAGGCCTGCGGACTCATCGGCACCAGCTACGAGAACGTGCGGCAGCGGCGCGAGCAAGGCTTCCAGATGATCGGTCTCGGACTCGACGCCAGCCTGCTCTACCGCGAACTCAAGTCGTCGGTGGCGAACGTCCGCGGCAACGATGTTGCCGGCAGTGCGGCTCTTGGAAGCGGGGCAGCTGGCAGCACGATGAAGGGCACGGTCCACTAGCCGCTCCCGCGGCCCGCCGACTCCACCGGCTTCCCGCAGGCGGAACGCGTCCTGCGCTTCGCCAGCGCGCCGCGTTTCGCGGCCGGACCCAACACCGAATTCATCGACTTCTTCAACGAGACGCTGGTTCCCGGTATCGAGATGAGCGGCGGATACGGACTGTTCATGCTCCAGGGCCGACAGCCGGCCCATGATCATGACTTTGATGAGTCAATCTAACATCATTTCCGGGAAAGCCACTTGCATCGTCGAAGGACGCCGATATTCTCTGAGCGACGGAGCGACGGCGATGCAGTCGCGAGGACGCGTTCACTACTTCATCAATGACGAACGCGGCCCCATGGAAATGCTCTGGGTCTACGCCGGGCCACGCCCCGATCGAATCGTTGTCGCGGAAAGCTGCGCGACGGTCGACGGCGATCCCTGGAAGTAGCCGCCTTGGGTTTTGAGCACGGACTGCGTCGCTGACGACGGTCCGTCGCCGTCGACGGGGATTCGTATCGCCGAACCTCGTACGTGCCGAAAGCCGTGGTGTCTCTCGGGATCCAAGCATTCGACACCGATGCGTGAAACCGTCGCGTGCCACCCCATCCGTGATCGTTCACCAACCCGCGATCTCCCTCCCTGTTCGAAGGAACCAGCCATGCGCAGAACCTTTCCGGCCTTGTCGTTCATTTCCTCCCTGCTGTTCGCCGCAGCCCTGCTGTTCGCCGCCGAATCGCGCGCCGCGGAGGCCCTGATTCCCGCCGGCGCGAAGCTCGAGAAGATCTTCGAGGCCCGGGTGCTGACCGAAGGGGTCGCTGTCGCGCCCGACGGACAGGTCTATTTCAGCGACATCACCTTCTCGCACAAAGCTCGCGAGGCCGATGGTTCGATCGAGGCAGGCACGATCTATCACTACGATCCGAACACCGGCAAGACCCGTGTCTTCCGCTCGCCCAGCGGCATGTCCAACGGCATCAAGTTTGACGCCGAAGGCCACATGCTGGTGGCCGAAGGTGCCGACTTTGGCGGACGCCGCGTTACCCGCACCGACATGGCGACCGGCAAGACGCACATCATCGCCGCCCTGTTTGAAGGTCGACCGCTAAACTCGCCCAACGACATCACCGTCGACGAGCAAGGTCGCATCTACTTCAGCGATCCGCGTTATCTCGGCTACGAAGATATCGACCAGCCGGTGCAGGCCGTCTACCGTCGCGATCCCGATGGCTCGCTGCACCGCATCGTCACCGATGCAGGCAAGCCGAACGGCGTCTGCGTTTCGCCCGACCAGAAGACGCTGTACGTCGTCAGCAACGACAATGGCGGTACCAGCATCGATCGCCTCAGCCAGTCCGGCCCCAAGCCGCTGGACGCCACGCAGGTGGGAGTGCCGCTGCGAAAGGGCTTCATGGGGCTGATGGCCTACGACCTCAAGGATGACGGCTCCGCCACCTTCCGCAAAGTGCTCGTCGACTACGGCAAGTCCGACGGACCCGATGGACTCGTCTGCGACAAGGAAGGCAACCTGTGGGTGGCCGTCCGAGCGGAGGAGCGATTTGGGATCATCGTCTACTCGCCCGAGGGCAAGGAACTCGCCTACCTGCCCACCGAACTGCCGACCAACGTCGGCTTCGGCCGCGGCAAGGATGCCAACCTGCTCTACATCACCGCCGGCAAGAGC
>JBILWX010000015.1:0-43176 GCA_044369655.1 Pirellulales bacterium | reverse complement strand
AGCCTGGACGCGCTCGCCGGTAAGATGCTGGCGGCGTTCCTGGCGAGCCCTGCGGCGAGTGTTCAGGGGCGGGTGCTGGGCGTCGAGGAGGAGATCAGGGGCATGCTGGTCGAGGGCGTGCCGGATTTGTACGGGAGGGTCGACCTGCTGACGGTGGAATCAGACTCGCTGGTGGTTACAGATATCAAAACCAGCCGGGGGAGATGGAGTCAGGAGCAGGTCGAAGACAGTGGTGAGCAGTTGTTGCTATATAGCCACCTCGCCTCGGAGATCAGCCCGGGGAAGACGTTGAAGACGCGATTCTTGGTCCTAACGAAGACCAAGGAGCCGGTCGTCGAGGCGCATGTTCGCGAGGTCGAGCCAGCCGCCGTGAAGCGCACCTTGGCGGGCGTGGAGCGGGTCTGGCGGGCTATCTCGGCAGGGAACTTCTATCCGACGCCGAGCACGATGAGCTGCGCGTCATGTGGCTATCGGGCGGCTTGTCGGGCGTGGGCGGGTTGATTGCCTGCGCGCGAAAGAGCGGCCGGGGTTTAAAAAAACCTCGGCCGCTTTTTCTTAGGTATTGATGGTGCTTGCCGGCCCGCGAGCAACGGAAAGCGGCGGCCGGATGATGTGCCGTGGCTGCATCTTTTGACGCAGCCCGACTATGCACACAGCCACTTGAGATCCTGGATGACCTGCGACGGTACGACTGCCGCCTCGGCTTCGACGGGCCTAATTGAGAGTGCCGGCCACCAGATCTGACCAGCACGGCAGTCGCTCGCAACTTCGCCGCCGACCAGAGCCGCATCACCGCGGCGACTTCGCCGGGGCGTGCTCACGGTAGGTTTCGGCGACGGCCTTCGTGTCGGGGCTTGAATACCAGCCGTTGATCATCATCACGTCCCCTCCCTCCACGCCCGCGGCCACCGCGTTCTGTACCTTCGGATCACGGCTGATGCCGTCGACGAAGGTCACGCAGAAGGCGTTGGGATAGAGATCGCGCACGCCCCCCGGAGTCCTTGCCTGGCCGATCCCAAAGTGCGACACCGACTGCAGCGGCGCTGTGCAGGAGAAGTGCAATGGCTGCTCCCACTCCGGGATCAGCAGCACCTCGGGAAACTTCGCGTGGAGATCGCGGTACTGCCGCGCCGTCACGTCGTAGTCACTGTCGATGTAGACGAGCGTGCTCTTCCACCGCTTCCAGGCGTGGCCGATCTTGGCTTCGAGTTCGTTCATCCGCTCCGCAGGATCCTTCAGCTCATCCTGCACCCAAAACTTTCCATCCTTCCGCACGCGTTGCGGCCGCACGCACACGCCATGCCGGAGGCCAGCCTCCTCGAACCGCCGAAAATACTCGTCGATCGTCGCCCGGGCATGCGTGCCGCGGTGCTCCATCTCCGGGGCGATGTCGCTGATGATCCGCGGGTCGCCGTAGTAGGTGTGACCCGTCCGCTGCCCCTCTGGATCCCACGTGATCGCCCCTTGGGCGCCCATCTCGCGGAGGGCCGCGATCGCGGTGTCGGCGTACTTGAGCAACTTCTCCCGGAATGCTTCCTTGCCGGCATCGGTGCTCACGTCGGTGGCTGCATCGTTCATGAACCAGCGGTTGGGATTCGTGTCGGGTCGATCCGGGCCGTTCCCACTGCTTGCCAGAAACACCTTCCCCATCGGCCTGCGATCGGGCCACTCGAGTGCGAACGGCCACGCCTTCGCATAGCCATCGAGCACGTCACCGCCGAGGCTTCGCAACGAGGCGTCGGCCGGCCCGGCCCGCAGCGTGATCGTGAAGCTCTTCCGACCGCCCGGGCCGATCGGACCGAAGCCGATGCCGGCACGGTTCACCGTCCCCTCCGATTCTGAAAAGAACAGTCCGCAGGATATCGATTGGTCGAATCCGTCGGTCGCGGCGACGAGGAGCGAGCCGCGGTCGAACGCGGCCAGAGCGGCCGGCGGCACGGTGTCGGCGCTCGGGCCGGCCCAATTTCCTCCAGCGAACGGCGACGGAGGGGTCAGCACCGTGCTCACCTTCAATCCGGCCGGATAGGTCATCCTCGCCACCTTGACGGCGGCCCCGGTGATCGTCGCCGCTGACGAATTGCTGATGGTGAGCCGGATGTCGAGTCGTGAGTCGTTCACGGCGGTGTATTTCCCCTCAAGCTTGCCCCAGGGTTGATCGAGAGTGACGGTGCTGGAATCTTTGTCGAGCCGCCACACGCCCTTCGAATCGTCTATCCGCGTCGTAGCGCCATCGGTCTCTCGCAATTCGCCCCCGAAGAACGAGAGCACGCCGTCGCTTGGATGCCGCAGGAGCGATGTGTCGTCAAACGAAAGCGTGGCTAGGCCACGGTCCGAAAGCGTCCATGCCAGCCGTGGGGCCACTTCATCCGCGCGCACTCCCTGTGCGGCCACAAGCAGAATGGTGAAGATTCCGGCGGATAGGCGACCGCGGTTCACTCTACGCATAATCCATCTCCTAGCAACAAGGATACCGATGCTCTCATCTCGTTGAATCAATCCGCGGATTCACGGCCCTCGCGAAACCGCCCAGCGGCCGCAGAGATCCCGCTCCAGTGACTGCCGCTCCTCGTCACCAAGACCGCGATCAAACACGAGGATTTCCGCGACGTCGCCCTGCAGGTAGCGATCGTGGTTCCACGATCCTCCCCAGCCGAGGATGCTGAACGGAACGGGCTGCGCCATTACCAGCGAAAAGACCTGCATAGTTTTCGGATCAAAGGCCAACGCATCGTCGCGGTCGTCCCCCACATGCACCGGCCGGCCGTCGAGAAAGCCGCGTCCGCCGGTGACCGCCTTCGCCGCGTAGTTCGCGCTGAACGCCTTGCCGGGCCGCACGACGCCGGCGCTGAAGGGGCGGGTGTTGAACTCGGGATGGCCGAGCACGAAATGAGGGGCGCGAAACACGGCGACCAGTGTCTTCGCCTCGGTGAGCATTGGAAACGATAGATACGCACGCTTGCCGTCGAATCGCAGCACGGGCCGGCCGTCGCCTGCGTCGGCGACGAACTCCGGGCGGCTCCAGGGCCAGGCCGCCGTGGCATCGGCGCCGCGGCCGCTGGCGTCGATCCACCGCATCAGGCGGCCCGCGTCGTCGACCACCATCCTGCCGGCCGCGGACCAGCGGGCGATGCAACCCTCGGGCACGCGGCCCTGCGGCGGAGAGCCTACCTCCCGGCCGTCGGGAGCTGGCGCGACTGCGGTCGGCCTCGCCGCCCGCGCGACCGTGGCGATCTCCTCGTCGAGCCGGGCGGCGATCTTTGCACCGCCGGAGGCGTTGACGTGCACGCCGTCGGCCATCAAGCCGCTCGTGTTGGAGGCGGTCCACGGTCCGAACCAGGTCGACATGTCCCAAAAGGCCGCGCCATGCCGCGTGCAGACCTCGGGAAGGATCTTCACATAGTGGGCGAGGCCGGCATTCGACCAGCCGGAATTCACCTGGATCGTCGAGACAACGAGCACTCTCGTGCTCGGCACTGCGGCATGCACGCGGTCGATGATCGCGCCGAGATTGGCGGCGAATTGGTCGCGATTGAGCCCCTTGAGATTGTGGTCGTTGGTGCCGAGCATGATCACCGTGACATCCGGCCCGAGAAGACCGAGCGCCTCGTGGAAGACTGTCGGGTCGACGTCGAGAAAGTCGGCGGTGGTGGCCCAGCCCTTACCCCACTTGTTGACCACCGCCCGCGGCCTTCCACCGGCCGCATCGACGTCGGCGGCAACGCCCAGGATCGCAACCTTTGGATGGGTGACCGTGAGCACGAGCGTGTGCCAGCCGACCGCGAAGCCGTCGAGCCGCGTCTGCCGCACGCCCCGTTTTGCGGCCTGCGTCGGGATGACTCGCGGCTCGCCGCCATCCACAGCCGCGGTGAACTCCCCCCCCGCACCGTCCGCCAGCCAATACACCGTCACGCCGTCGCCCCAGAATCTCACGTTGGTGTGAGCACCGGCTTCGTCGCCGATGACGAAAGAGCCATCGGGAGCCGCATAGGGCTTCGGCGCCCCGGGTTGCACCATCGCGAGCTTCTGCCAGCGACCGACGTTTTCGATCGAGAGGTAGGGAAGGTAGCCACTCCCCATGCCGATCGTGTCATTGAGAGAGTGGTAACCACTGCCGAAATAGCCGTGGCGCTCTTCGAAGATCTTGGAGAGACCGCCGGTAACGTGACCGATCTCGGTGTTTGAATCACCGATGACGAGCACGTCGAGGCCAGCCACCAGCGACTGTCGGTCGGGCGGCGACGGGCTCTCGGCGGCGGGCACCGCGGCGGCGCAGGCTCCTGCCAGTAGGAAGGCCGCCGCGAGGTGGGTTGCAAACGACCGTCGATGTCTCATGGCGATCATGCCCGCAAGGAAAGCTACTTCTTGATCACAAACACGCGAACATCGTGTTTCTTCAGGTCGCGCACGACAAACGTGCCGTCATTAGCGGCCGACTTTTCCGTCGGCCGCTCCCAGTCGACGGCCGTGAAGCCCGCGGGCAGCCCGACGCGGCCGGTGTCGATCGCGATCTCGCAGGCCGCGGCGCCGTCGCCGTAATCACACACCAGCAGCACCACCTCGTCGGGAAACTCCCAGGCGATCCAGCTGGTGTCGGCGCCCCTTACCCGTGTCACCGGCTGCTCGCTCCAGTAATGGTGCACGCGGCACGCCGGCTCGCCCTTCTCCAGCCCGCGGCCGAGCCCTTTGCTCCGCAGGTGGTTCTTGATCTCGACGTAAAGCTTCGGCGGCTGCCAGATGACGAGGTCGTGCGAGAGAGCCACGCCCGTGAGCGTGCGTTCGAGCCACTCGGCATTCGGGCGGCCCGACGTCTGCCCCTCGAGCACCACCGGGATGCAACCTGCCTGACGGCCGAGCGACACCGCGCGGACGTAATCCCGCCGCCAGCGGTCCTGGTAGTCGCTGTCGCCGTACTTCCATTCCCAGTCGAGCGCGGTGCCTGTCCAGCTGAAGACCGGGATGATGTTGGCGTTGGTCATGTGCGGCATGTTGAGGTTCGGCTTTCCGAGCTGGTGGTTGAGCACCGCCGTCCGCTTCGCCAGTTCCCGCAGGAGCCAGATGTTGACCTCCCCCTGAAACACGCCGTCCGGCCGCCGGTAGCCGCCGCCGGCCACGACATTGCGGTTGGTGACAAGGAACATGTTGTCCCAATAGATCGAGTCGAAGCCGTTCTTCAACAGTTCGCGGTAGTGATGGAGGAGATAGTCCTGCCGGCTCGGCACGGGAATGGCTACGAAGTCGATCGATCCACCGCCGGTTTTTCCGGCGCGGTATTCGTCGAGACTTCGCTTCTTCCATTCATCCTGATAGACCCGCCACTCGCGGTTGCCGGTGAAGTCGCCGACGAGGTTCGTGTAGGGGATCACATAGCGGGCCTTCCGCGGCTGCGCGGACCAGCCGACCTCCGCCTTGAGCGCCGGGAAGTCCCGCTGATACTGCTCAAAGTACGGTCGGTCGACCTGGCCTTGCTTGACCGCCTCCGTGATCTTGCGGACGAGCGTGAAATCCCGGCTGGCCGGAGACACGTCATAGAGATTCGCCCCCCAGTAGGAGCACATGCCGAGGATCAGCCCGTCGCCATTCCCGAAGCCGAATTCGATGTCCCGCCAATCAGCCTGGCCCGAATGTTTACCTCCCGCCGGAGCGGTGATCGGCTTGGCGGGCGTGGCCATGAGGCCGAAGGTGATCACGTGCTCGCGGTCAAGGGTCGTCGGCACCTGTACCAGCCGCACGCGGAGGTTGAGCGTGTCGCCGTCGCGCTCGAGGGTCAGACCGGAGACGGCATCTTGAGGATCGACGACCCAGTCGCGGTCGCTCGCTGCAAACCAACACAGGCCGCGATCCTCACCTCCCACCCAGAGATACGGCAGAAACGTGCCGACGAGATCATTGCGGCCGGCGGTGTCGCTCGTCCAGACCGTTCCCTGCCCGGCCTTGATCGCCCCGGCTGCGTTGATCCGCAGGCCGTCGCCGCAGGCGTGCATGAGCGGCATCTCCCGATCCACGAGCGGCACGACGAGGTCGAGCGAGTCGATCAGTTTTCCGTCCGTGGGCAAGACCCGCAGTACGACCTTCAGGCAGCCGTCGTAGTCGAGTTCCGTGGTCGTCGCGCCGGCGAGCGCACCGGCCCGCCACGAGGCCTTGGCCGTGGCGCGGCGAGGGAGTCGCTCCGGGATCGTCATCGTTCCCGAGGCGACGACCGTCTTGCCATCCTGCAACGATTCGAGCCGCACAGGGCCGGCGAGGATGTTGCGTTCGAGGCTCGTGATCTGCTCGGGCAGGCCCGCTGGCCCGAATGTGTAGCGTCGCAGGATCACGGCGGCCTCGGCGCCATCCACCTCGATCGGCGTGAACGGCGGAATCACCTCGTCGCTTATCCCGATCTGTTCGCCAATCCAGGGAAAGTCGGTAGCGTGCTCGAAGGCGAGCGTCTTCACCGCCTTCGACGCCGACTCTTCCGTATCGACGAAGAGCCCAGCCTGGAAGTCGCCCGCCCCAAGCGTCGAAAGTTCGATCTGGGCATCGACGACCGCATCCGCCGCTGCTGGCAGGGTCTTCTCCGCCACAACGTCGCCCGAGGCGAGGTCGGTGACCACGACCCGCAACGACTTCACCTTCCCACGGTCTTTAAAAGCCGTGTAGTCGGCGCGACAGTGCAGAAGTTGTGGCGTGGGATACCAGCCGATCCGAAAGTCGAACGCATCCTCGGCCTTTGCCGTGGCCGCCTTGTCCCAGACCCGCCCCGGCTGCGTCTGCCACTTCACGTCGCGATGGTAGAAGACTTCCTTGCCATCGGCGCTAGTCACCTTGATCTCGGCGAGGGCCAGGTAGCCGGCCGTCGAGAAGAATTCCGTGCGGTATTCCCAGGTGCTCGTGGCTCCGGCAGCGAGCGTCTCGACGAAATCCTTGCCGTAGCGGGGCTGCGACTCGGCGTTACCAGCAAGCCGCCCGGCGACGGCCATCGGAGCTTCCCCCGGATTGGTCACCTCGACCGCCACGCGGATGCCGTCGGCATCCTGGAACCCCAGTTCGCGGAGATGCGGCGCGTTGGGCGAGAACGAGATGCGGCTCATCGTCTCCGGCGAGTCGAACGCCACCACGTTCGGCTCGCCTCGCGACTGATCCCACGGGTGCTTGAAATTCCGGCAGACCCGCAGTCCCAGTGGATTGCCGGGGTCATCGACGCCGAGCGACCCGAGCGGAATCGCAAACTCAGCCGTCCAGATGCCGTCCTTCAAGGCATGCGCCTGCTTGAATCCCCCCGGCCGCCAGCTCGTGTTCTGGAGTCCATCCTGCTTGTCGGTCGACTTCATCATGACCGCGCCGAGCCCGTTGACGTCGATCGTGTAGACGTTTCCGGCCGACGTGCCCGGCGCGGTGTCGAACCAGAGTTCGATCGAGTCGTCGTAGATTACTTCGCTCACCGTGCCGTCGTTGGGCAGCGGCTTGTGTTTGGCAAGCGGCCCCAGTACGGGGTGCACGGCCGATTGGACGGCGATGAAGAGCGTCTCCCCGTCGCAGGCGAGGTCATAGCTCCCCTCCCGCGGCTGCAGCAGGTCCTTGCCGCCGGCGCTCTGGGCCACGAAGCGGGAAACGTGGAGCCCGTGCCACTCCCCGTCGGCGAGCAAGCCGTCGATCACTGGCGCCTTCGCGGTTAGCCCGATCCGCGCCACGGGCCGTACCTGGGCGATGTTCCAGTTTGGCTCCGGATTCTGCCCTGGCGCCGCCGGGCACCACAGGCAGACCAACGCGGCGGCCAGTGCTGCCTGGGAGAGCCCGCGGCACAACAGCCTGAAATCAACCGGTCGGGCGAAGGAAAAACCTGTCATTGCCGAGTCTGCTCCGCAGAAAAGTCCTGCAATCCCGATGCGACTGGCCCCATACAGCGGGGGTCATGCGACAGGCGTGCGCGTGAGTCGACGTCGCACGGCCCTCAGGGGCGGGTTAGCCACGACCGGCTAAATCCCACGGGGCGCTCGACCGGACAGAATACGCGAAAATGCGCAAAACCCCCGTCCCTGGGTGGGGCCTCGTGGGATTCTGCGAGGGGCGGCTAACCCACAATCGACGGGGAACTATTTCCATGAACGCGTCAGCCCGATTCATCTCCGAATTCGCCCGCAGCCAGCGGCAACTGCACGCGTTCATCTGTTCCGTCGTCTGGAATCTAGCGGAGGCCGACGACGTGCTGCAGGAGACGAACCTGGTCCTCTGGCAGAAGGCCGAACAATACGACGATTCCCGAGATTTTCTGGCATGGGCGATGCGGTTCGCGCAACTGCAGGCGATGGCGTGGCTCAAGCGGCGCAATCGGCTGCCGCTCTTGATCGAGCCTCGGTTGCTCGAACTGCTGGCCAGCGAGGCTCTCGCCGAGTCACTGGAATGCGACGCCCAGCGTGTCGCGCTTTCGGCCTGCATTGAGAAACTGCCGGCCGATCATCGCGTTCTGATCGCCAGTCGGTATGAGCCAGACGCATCGGTCAACGCGATGGCCGCCGCCCGGCACACCTCGCCAAAGGCCCTCTCGGAGATGCTGCGCCGGATACGGCGGGCATTGCTGGCCTGCGTCATGAAAACGCTGGCCGAGGAGTCCTACGCATGAACGTGGAGCTCGAGACACTCTTCAACCATGTGGCCGACGGACTGCAGTCGGAGGAAGACGAGCGGCGGCTCGTGCGGCTGCTGACCGACTCCCCGGAATTGAGGCGGGAGTTCCGCCTGCTGATGCGGCTGCATTCGTCGCTGCACTGGGGCTATGCCGCTGTGGCGGCGGCCTCCGGCCCCGTGCGAACGGCTGGCAGAACCTCGCCAAACCGGTTCTGGACCGCCGCTGCAGTGGTGTGCGGCTTGATGCTGGCGGCCGCCGCGGCTCTCGCCGGGCCGGCCGTCATCCGCATGGCCGGCCGGCTTGTGCCAACACTCTGGGCGGCACCGCTCGCCACCGTCGTCGATGCCCGCCTCGTCCTTGTGAACGGGGGGCAGCCGCCGTTGCGGGTTGGCGATGCGGTGAAGGAGGGACGGATAGCGTTGCAGGGAGGCGCGGTCGAATTGCGGCTTCGAAACGGCGTGACGGTCGTGCTCGAAGGGCCCGTCGATCTGCTCCTGCGGACCGACATGGAGGCCTTCGTGCAGGCCGGGAAGGTGCTAGTCAGGATGCCACGCGGCATGAGCGGCTTCAGGCTCGAAACCCCCAGCACGAACGTGCTCGATCTGGGCACGGAGTTCGCCGTGCAGATCGGCGATCGGGGAGCGACCGACATCCAGGTGTATGACGGCGAGGTTATCGCCACCGCGAGGGACTCGACTGGCCGTGAGGGATTCCCGAACCGGCTCGTGGTCGGCGACGCCTTGAGTTTTTCTTCGGACGTCGAGGTGCCTGTGGCCAGCATCCCGTTCGCGGAGGGCCGGTTCATCCGCTCCGTCCGATCTTCACCCGGCAAGGAACGCTATTTCGCCGATCCGGTGCACGCCGCGCACGACTGTGGCACACCCCGCACCGAATCGATCCAGGTCACGCGGGCCGCGGCGGCCGTCACGATCGACGGGCATTTTGACGACTGGCCGCTCGAGCCCGGCTTTCATCGGCAGCGAATTGACACCTCGCCCGATGATGCCATTTCCGGCTGGATGATGCACGACGCCGACCGGCTCTACATCGCCGCGCATATCCGCGATCCCGCCCCGATGCGGAATGCGTTCGATCCGAGGTTCGACGCCGCAGAGGCCTGGCGAGGCGGCGGCCTGCATGTGCGGCTGTCGACCGACCGTGCCTTGGGCTGGCCGGCCGACGCGGACGGTCCGGCATACTTCAAGCAGCATCAGATCGTGCCCGATGCGGAGCAGATCGCACGATCACGAAACCCCCGGCTCTCGCACCTGCTCATGTGGTATCACGCCGCGAGCCGCACGCCCTGCCTGTCGATCGCCCACGGGATGCACATGGCCGAAGTGGCGGTGAACCCATCCGGTGCCGAAGGAGCGTTTGCGATGGACGAGGATCGTCGGGGCTATCGCCTCGAATACGCGATCCCATGGCGGCTGTTGAACGCCGCCGTCGATCCCCCGCAGCCGGGCGACACGCTTCCTGTCTCCTGGCAGGCCTACTGGAGCGACGAGTCGGGTCGCCTGTGGCGTGACCAGGTAGTCGAGGTCCGTAACCTCGCCGAAGCAGATCGTATTTTCGTGTTCGAGCGGGCCGCCACCTGGGGCCGGTCCGAGTATCAGTAGGAAGGAGCGCTAGTCATGTCCATATTCAGAACAACCTCCCCACAATGCCGCGGCGGCGGAACTTCCGCTGCCGCGAACCGCATTCGCGCGTTCACCCTCGTGGAACTGTTGGCCGTGATCGCGATCATCGGCGTGCTCGTAGGGCTGCTCCTGCCAGCGGTGCAGGCGGCCCGCGAGTCGGCCCGCATGTCCGCCTGCATCAACAATATGAAGCAGATGGGAATCGCCACCCACAACTTCGAGAGCGCCCGCATGGCATTCCCGCCGTCCTCGACGGGTAGCGACTACAGCACCAACAGCGGTCCGCAAGGCATTCCGTTTTTCGGGCTGATCCTTCCCTACGCCGAGCAGAACGAGATCGCCCAGCAGATCGACTACAGCGAGGCGATGTATCTCGCCAGCACGGGCCTCGGTAACGCGACATCGCTCAAGAACTACACAACCCTGCGGACGGCCCGCATCCCGTACCAGAACTGTCCGACCCGCGGATTTCGCCGTGCATTTTCGGCTGGCACACCATATGCCACAATCGACTACGGCATCGTTTTTCTGAACACCAACTGGAATATCCAGAACGATCACCGATCCTCGATCTGGCTGAACACGAAGCAAGGTAACTACATCGACAGCCAGGCGAAGAACCTGACTGGCCTGGGACGGCAGGTGCTCAACCTGGCCATGGGCCCCACCGACGGCAGCGGCGACATCATCACGCACAAGGCGGCGACCGCGACGACGAATTACGCCGGCTGGCGGCCCCGCAGCAGAATCAAGGACGTCTCCGACGGGCTGAGCAAAACCGCGATCCTGGCGGAAAAGCACATCGCCAGTATCGACCTTGGCAAGGCCCTCTGCACTGCCGCGCGTGGCAGCTGCGGATCGAATGGCTACGACAATCCGCCCCTGACGTCGATCGGGGCTGTCGGGACATACCACGTGATGACGTGCGCCGTGAACATCGGCGGAATTGCCCGCTCAGCGGACGAGTGGAGTTTTCAGACGACGACCGGCTCGTGGCACCCCGGCGTCTGCAACTTCCTCATGGCGGATGGAGCGGTGCGAACGGTGTCGGTGGACATCAGCGACGCCGTCCTGAGCAACCTCGGAGATCGGCGGGACGGCAGCTCGGAGGCGCTGCCGTGATGCATGAACTTATGCAGACGACCGCCGCCCATTGCGACCCTCCCGCGCGGGCGACGCCTTTTAAGGCGTCGCTGCTCGTGGCTGCAATGATCTTGCTCACCTGCTCGGCCTGCGGCCGTTCGAATCTCCATCGCGTCTCTGGCCGCGTACATTTCGCCGATGGCTCGCCCCTCACGTCCGGTCGGGTCGCCATCGACTTCGGCGACGGCCGCAGCGCTCGGGGGCGGATCAATGCCGACGGCACGTTCCAGATGGGCACGTTGAAGGAGCGGGATGGCATGCGGCCGGGCACGTGGCAGGTGGCGATCCTCGACTCGGATCTGCTCGACTTCGCCACCGGCAAGGTCGTTCACCGGGTTCACGACAGGTTCCAGAACCCCAATACCTCCGGGCTTACGTTCACTGTGCCCGACCAGATGACCTGGGACATCATAGTCGAACCTCCTCAAGAACCACCCCCGCGATAGGCAACCCGGGCTAAAAAGGACAGGTCGGCCAACGGCACTTCGGCCAGCGTCGGACGGGCGAGAAACAGTTGTTCAGTCAACGGCCGAGGCGGATCACGCTGGATGCAGCCTGTGACTCTGGGACCATGAAGAGTTCACCCGGCTGGTCGGCGGTCAGGGAAGCCCGCGGGTCATTCCCTCACTCCTTCAACCCCTGCCCCCTCGCCCACCCCCGCGCCTCCAAGTCCAGCCTAGCGTGCTCGATGCCTTCAAGGCTCCGCTGGCACTCGTGGATCATCTCGTTCAGAACCCTCACCCCCGCATCCAAGTCCGCGTGCCTGATCCCGTCGGCGTGAAGCAGGTCGAACTCGTACGGCTGCGGCATCTTGCGGGCGAGCTTCTCCAGCTTGTCGAGGAACTCTAGATACGGCGATGCGAATTGTTTCTTCGGTCGGCCAGAGTGGTATTTGGGGTCGCCGAAGTTGTTCCGTCGGGCCTTCCTGAGCATGGCCAGAAGTTCCCGGCCTGCTGAATCGTTGAATGAGCTTGCTTTCGACATGGCATCCTCCTTGATGCGTTGCGTGCACCGAGGCGTCTTTGGCCGCGGCGAGAATCCGTACTTTCTGGCGCTACACGTGTTGGCGGACGTCGAAAACCATGAACATTCGTGACGGTTTCCGCATCGAGCCAGTACACATTTTAGCGCATCGAGGCGCCCGCTCTGGCATGGTTTCCGGCCGGGCGTCACTGAATCTGCGCTGAATCACGGGCCAGACCATGTGTGTTGCGAAATGCTACACACGTCAAAAATGTACCCACCAGATCGGGGCTTCATGGGAGGCTGAAAAACGACCTCCCAACCACACCTCCGACCGCGCCCCAATCACGCCGTCTGAGCCACCGGGGCCGCGCTACCCGACTGACTGGCCACCGGTGCCGCCGCAGCCTTGGGCATGACCGCGGGCACCTGACACGCGGCCATGATCGGCACCTGCGTATCCATGAACGCCAGAATGCCGTCGCGCAGGCCCTCGGGCAGGCTCTTGAACCACTCCAGCCAGCCGTAGGCGGTCGTCCGGGGCACCTTGAAGAACCGCGCCAGATCAATGCCGCGATAGCCCGAGCGGACGTGTAGGTAGACGGCCAACACCCGCTGCTCGTTCTTCATGACGACCTTGCGGACCATCGCGTCATCCGGCTGCGCGAACGTGGCCAACCGGTGCTTCAGCTGACGCTCGAGTATCTCCGCCTCAACGCGCATCCGGTCTCGATCGCGGCCGTAGAGTTCGATGAGCGGGCGGAGCGTCTTGCGGCTCGGGTCCTTGGTGAAGTTCAGGACCATCGACAGGAACTTGGTCTGCCAGTCGATCATCTGGAGCCAATGCACGGAGTCCACGAGCGTCAGTGAGTCTTCGAGAAGGTACCCACGGGATTCCGCCTGACCGAGCAGTTCCACGAGCCGGTAGGTGCTCTTGGCGAGGAACTCATGGCAGCGAAGAAACTGCTGCTTCATCTGCACGACCTCGGCAATGGCCTCGGCGGCCTTGCGGATGTTGGCTTCGGTGTTGACGGGTTGGTCGGGTTGGTCGGGTTGTTGCGGTGCGTCCATGCTGTTCAGAGTAGCGCGAGGGCTTCGTCAGCGCTACACTGCACGGATGATTTCCACCCGTCGCGATTCCGCGCGCATTCTCTGCTGCCACCGCGGAGCCCTTATGAGGGCCGGCAGTCTGTTCTCCACGCCTGCCCACTCCTTCGTAAAACGCCCTGGCTGGCGCGAATTTCAGACGGTTTTGGCAGGCCTTCGACGGGAATGCCCTCCAGCCCACCCCGTCGTCGTTCGGGCTTCCTGGCTGCCCGAAACGATCCTGGGCCAGTGCCTTCGGCGTGATAAGCGGTTCGTGGTCCAACTCAACCGCGATCTTGGTGAGCCGCAGGCCGTCGAGGTGCTCTGCCACGAATGGGCGCACGCGCTGGCCTGGAACTTTTCACTTGATCGGCTATCCAAGACGCCGGGGCTCGATCCCGTGGAGTTCGACCGCGCGTGCCATGACGAGGCCTGGGGCTGCGCCTACTCGAGGGTCTGGCGGGCGTATCAGGAGGTCATCCGGCAGGTGGCGTGACGGCAGCGCAGCGGGTCCTTGGCACTGTTAGCAAAACTGTTAGCAAAACTGTTAGCAAAACTGTTAGCAAACGCCCTCTCAACGCCTGATTCCTGCGCCGATCGACACACGCCGTTCCCGAGGATTTTGATTGACCGCGATACGACCGTGGCCTAACCCTCGGGTTCGTCTGGACTTTTAATCCGTTGGTCCTGGGTTCGAGCCCCAGCAGCCTCACTCGATTTCAGTCATTGGGATAACCACTTGCCGCCGCTCGGGTTTACGGCGATTCTCGGCGTGAAGCGGAGCCGGGCCGAAAGTGGCACTGTTAGCCAAACTGTTACCTGACGCCTCCAAATTCTCGGGCCGCGACGCTTCGAACGCTGCCCAAGCAGCGTCGGTGCCAACGTAAAAGTGCAGAGTCGTTTCGATCGACTCGTGCCGCATCAGTTCCTTGCGTTGGGCGGGCATCAGCCTGGCGGCCCAACGCTCTCCGAACGACCTGCCCAGGTCGTGAGCTGACGCGTACCTCACCCTCCCAGGATCTTTGGGGCTCTCGTACACGCGGATACCGGCCGCCTTGATGTGCGCGACATGGCCGGCAATGGTCGTCTCGGCGGCGCCGGCGTTCCCGAGCACCGAGACGAAATACGACAACCGATGCTCAGTCAGGTCGCGAAGGCGCTGGGGTGACAACTCTCGCTCGACGCGGTCCAGCACCCCCCGAATCTTCGCCATAGTTTTTGGAGCCAAGACGGGTACGACATCCCGCTCATATCGTTCTCGGAACTCCGCCCAGGCCAGCCGCGACGGGAGCCCGCGGGCGCCGGCCCGCAGGTTGATCTCGGCAGCGGGAAGACCGTCGCCGAGGCTTGGGGCTGCGCCTACTCTCAGATCTGGCGGGCGTACTAGCAGGTCATTCGGGAGGAGCCATGAGATGCCACTTCAGCGGTGTCATCAGAAATGACTGCCAGCCCGCGACGCGGGCAGCCGCCGGTCTCGACAGAAGCCGCGACGCCGTTTCTGCGAACGCAAAAAACGCGATCGGGACAGCCTCGCAGCTGACCACGAAAAAAGTACCGTCGCCCGAAACGTCAAGCCCCTTGGGCCCGCCCTCTTCGTCATTCGTGTGCCCCAGCCTGAATGCCTCCTCGCCGATGACGCGAACGGATACGGCCGGCTTCACGGTGCCTCGCCATCGGTCTCCGCGCCGGCGAAAGACATGGACGTAAGGCCTGCCGGCGTCTGCGGTCAGAAGGAGCCGATCTCCCGCCGCAAAACGAACACCGTGCGGATAGCCGTAATTCTTAAGCGAACAGATCGCTTGCTTATGGCCACCTCTCTCGCACCGATTCGCGAAGATGTCGATGCGCTTCCCGTAATGATTGCTTATGGCGACCAGACTGGCGTCTTCGCTCACGGTGACGCCGTCGGGAGTCTGGAACTTCTCGCCCACAAACGTGGCATGCTCGATGACCTCGAAACGCTCCTTGCGCTGAAGCCGATGGCGTGAGGCACGGTGAGAGACATTGTTGCACGAAAGAACATCGAAAAGCCCGTTCTCGAGACGCCGAACAGCGACTGCTGCGGGCGACCGAATGTGGCTCGCGTCTGCAGGAAGCATGTCCAGAAGCGGCTCCACTCGCACGCTTGGCGCCTGTGGCCCGCATGGCGGGACAGAAATGACTACCAGGCCGCGCCTGCGATTGGCGACGATCAGCGTATTATCGTCGATCCAGGCAAGCCCGTGCGGCATGTCGAAGGCATCGCACGTGATCTCAACGCAGGCCTCGGACTTGATCATGCAGACGCCATCCCGAGCGACGGGCCTGATGTCGATCACGAGAATCTTGTTTTTCGTCATTCCGGCAATGGCAAGCCGGTCTTCATTCGGAGAGAACTTCACGTCTTCCGTTTGACCGAGAACCCGCAGCCGCTCCATCACGTCGCAGCTGGGCCGGAATTCAAGCAACACGCCATCTTCCTGCATCACATACGCTCCAACGGCCGCAAGGCCTGAGAAACAGTAGGCCGATCGAGGTTACCTCCGCAGACGTCTTGCCGCCATTGGCGGCCGACAGCGCGGCTCACGAAGGATCGATGGGGTGTCCAGCGGCCGTCCGGCAAGCATCGGCCGGCACGAATTCCCAAAATAGAACCCGTGGAGTTCGACCGTGCCCGCCATGACGAGGCTTGGGGCTGCGCCTACTCGCGGGTCTGGCGGGCGTACCAGGAGGTCATCCGGGAGGTGAGGTGAAGGCGGTGCAGAAGGGCGTCGACACTGTTCGCAAAACTGTTAGCAAACGCCCTCTCTTCGCCTGAATCCTCCGCCGATCGACATGCGCCGTTCCCGAAGAAGTCGCATGAGCGCCACACGACCGTGACCTAACCTTCGGGCTCGTCTGGACTTTTCATCCGCTGGTCCTGGGCTCGAGCCCCAGCAGTCGGGTCGGAAGGGTCGGCAAGCTGCCGGCTGGGGGCCCACAGCACTGCTGCCACATCCTTGCCGGCGTTGAGCATCGCATGCGCGTCACGTAGCTTCGCAACGATCTCGTCGGGGTGGGTTTCTTCCGTCATTTCGTCACCCGAAGTCTCCTTGCTCGTAGGGCAGGAGACCTTGCATACCGACTGGATCAGGACTTCCAAGGCAGGCCCTCCCGAAGCGGATTCCTGCCGGCGAATTTTCCACCACCCTGGCGAATCTTTCCCCGCCCGTCCGGTGCCACCGCCCCATCTCCAGGCACCATGCAGCACAATGGCGTCGCCGCGTGCCGGATAACGGTTTGGCACGCGGCATGCACGTTGCGGCCCTCCATGAAGAAGAACCACCCCAAAGCCCTCACGCTCGTGGAAGTTCTGGTCGTGATCGCGATCATCGGCGCGCTCGTCGCCCTGCTGCTTCCGGCCGTGCAAAGCGCCCGCGAGACGGCCCGACTGACCAGTTGCACGAATAACCTCCGGCAGACCGGCCTGGCCCTGCATATCTTTCACGACGCGAGACGGCATTTCCCGTCTGCGTTTACGTCGACCACCGCGCCGGGAAACGTCAACTGGAGAACGTTGACGACGACGACGCCGAGCTCCTTCGAGCCGGGGTGGAGCTTCTTCGCGTTCATCCTTCCCCACATGGACGAAAGCGCCCTTTTCAGCCAGCTCGACCTGTCGTTGCCCATCATGGACAGCCGGAATGACGTCGCTCGGTCCGCAGCCGCCTTGGTCAATCTCTACGTCTGCCCGGGCGATACCAACCTGCGGCTGGTCGATGTGTGGGACTACGGCGAGTCGAGCACTGCAACCACGTTGTCCGGTGCCGGCACCGTCATCACGCGGGCCCCGGTCTCGTCCTACGCGGGCGTGCTCGGGCGGAATGATCATGAAGAAAATGGCGCCTTCGACGGCGTCTTCTTCCGCAATAGTCGGATCCGCATCGAACACATCACGGACGGCACATCCAAAACGGTCTGCGTCGGGGAACGCATGAGTCGCATGGCCGAGGCGACCTGGCTGGGCAGCATCACCCGGAGCGAAGTTGTCCATGCGGATGGTTGGTGGCAGCAGTTGGGCTATTCGCACAGGTCGCAGAATTATCGACCGGCGAACGTCCAGACAACCTGCCACATTCGCTCCAGCAGACCGAACCAGGCAAACAACAGCCCCAGCGGCTTTTTTTCACCGCATCCGGGTGTGTGCAACTTTCTCAACGCCGATGGCTCGGTCCGCCCGATCGCAGACAACGTCGACCTCAACACGTTTCGTGCCCTGGCGACCCGGGCGAATGGAAACGCACCTGAGGAAGTCGGAATCTCGATCCCGTGATCGCCGAGGCCGTCAACCGCCACGGCTTCCTCCGACCAACGAAGTGCACGATGGCCGGCGAGATGCCGGCCTCGGCCGCCAGCGCACATCCCCCCAGCGGAATCGTCCACAACTGCGAGACGTCATCCAGCACGAGCATGTCGGCATCCAGGAAGATGAACCTTCTCGAGATCCGGGCAACGCCTTGGTCCGAGGCGTCGTTCCTGATTGGATACGGTGAATGGATGGAGCCGGTCGCACACATCGCGGAGACCGTCACCTCGACGCGTCTCCGGTCGACGGCGCCGCCGAGGCTCGCATGGCCGCCAGGATGTCCGCACAATCCTGGACCGTGACCAGCGACTCCAGGCCCTCGGGCATGATCGAGGTTTCGAGCGTGGTCAGTTCGTCGATTTCGCTCCGGCGGATCACACGGTCGCCGCCACCCGCCGGGCGGAGCACGAGGCCGCCGGGGGTTTCGGAGACCACGATGCCGCTGTGGGCGGTGCCGTCGTCGAGCAGGACGACGGTCACGGTATAACGCCGCTCCACGGCGCGATTCGGATCGAAGATGGCCTCGATCAACTGCTCGGCAGGCTTGCTTCCCACGGTGGCAAGGTTCGGTCCGACCTCGACGCCTTGTTCGCCGAGGCGATGGCAGGCGACGCAACCGCCCTTGCGGAAGGCCGTCCGGCCCCGGGCTGCGTCGCCCTCGAGCGAGACGGCCGCACGATAGCGGGCAACCACCTTTCTCCGATTGGGCTCGACCTGTCCGATGACCGGAGGCGGTTCGACCCGCATGCCACCGCCCGCCCGATTCTCCTCCGCCAGCTGCTGTTCCTGCACGGGCAGTTCCCGCGCCCCGGCGGCCACAAGCGCCGCGCCGCGCACGCGGGGCCAGAGTGCCTCGAGCTTTTCCACGACCTCCTTTCGGGCCAGGCCGCCGAACATCCCGAGCGTCATGAGCGCCTGGGTACGGATCCGGGCATCCCCCGCCGACGCCATCGTTTCAAGGCCGCCGAGGTCGTCGATGCCACCCCGTTCCACGGCCAGCCGCTGCGCCGTGTCGCGGGCCCAGCCGTTCGCGGACGCCAGCGTGATCTCACTGCGGCGCGACTGCTGGCCAATTCGGGCGACACGCCAAATGCGTCCCATCGTCTCGCCGCCGCGCAGTTGCATCCGGCGGGCCATGTCGGCTGGAATCCATTCCGGATGCTCCAGCACTGCCCGGTACATATCGACGACGTAGAGCGCGCCGTCAGGGCCGGTTCGTGCCATGACTGGACGGAACCAGCGGTCGGTGGACGCGAGAAAGTCGCTGGTGCCTTCGGCCGGATGCCGGCGTGCGGCGATCGTGGGACCGTCATAATCGAGGACCAGCCGCAGCACGAGATTACTGGCCGGCTCGCAGACGAAGATAACGTCACGGCCCTCGTCGCCGAACCGGTCGTCGCGGTACGGCATCGCATTGCAGGCCGACGTCGTCACGCCGAGCATGCTTTCCTGGTTCACCCGGCGGGACGGATCTCCGATCGGGAAGACGCGATGGTCGACGGTGAGTTCAGACCGCACGCTCTTCAGGAGCAGGTCGTCATGCGTCTCGAGATGTGCCATCGGAATCCAGTAGTGCCATCCGGGCGTCGCGTTGTTGTTGCCGAACCAGTTGCCAAAGTCATCCCGCCACTTGCCGCACTGCGTGGCGCCCGTCTCGAGGCGGAGTTCGCCCGTCCGGGGATTGAAACGAAAGTCACTGCGGCCGAGGTCGACCTCCGTACCCGTCTTGTGGCAGATGATCCTGCCTCCGCTGTCGCCATTCGCCCCGTACAACCAGCCGTCGAGCCCCCAGCAAAACCCGTTGACGAGGTGCTGCGGATTGCCCGCCGTGAAACCGCTGAACCAGGGCTCGCGGATGTCGCAGCGGTCATCACCATTCTCATCCTTCGCGAAGAGGATGTCGGGTGAACTGGCAATGAAGACGCCGCCTCGCCAGCAGGCCAGGCCCGTGACATGCCTCAGCCCGTCGAGGAGGGACGGCTCTTCTCATAGCGGCCATCGCCATCTGCGTCCTCCAGGATCCTGATGCGGCCCGATCGGAACCGCCCATCGGCTCCCTCTCCCGGGATTCCGTCTCTCCAAGTCACTTTTCCATCGGATGTCTGCTCCCCATCCGCAAATGGATAATCACCCATCTCCGCCACCCACATCCGTCCCCGCTCGTCCCAGTCGATGAAGACCGGATCGACGACATCGGGCTCCGCCGCGGCGAGCGCCACGGTGAAACCCTCACGGACCTGCATCGTGGCAAGCGACTCCGCAGGGCTCTTCGGCGCCGGGGCAGCAACGCGAAGCAGCGATTCGAAATCGAGCCGCACGTCGCCCGCTTGGATGAAACCGTCGCCCACGGCCACATCGGGCCGGTCAAGCGGGGGCAGGGTCCACGCGTCACCCGGTCGGCCCTCGCGCATCACCCTCGTCCAGCCGGACTTCCATTCGAGTCCAGCCTTGGCCTCGTCAGGAGGCACGAACAGGTAGACACCGTAGCCGCGGTCGTTGGAAACGACGATGTCGTCGTTTCCGTCTCCATTGAGATCCACCCTCACGACCCCGACCCCTCCGCGGGCCAACTCCGGGAGGACGGCGGGGACGGCGGATTCCTCGGCACGCGCGAACGGCACCGTCGCCAAGAGCAGGAGGTATCGCCACGGGGCGAATCGCATCCCGGCCGCCGCGGCCCGTGAAACCGCCGTCACGGAGACGAGCCGGGGCGAGTCGGCTTCCCGGAAACGTACCATGGGTTCAGATCCTGAGCCGCGGAAGACGGACGGGACTCCGCGCCGAACGGCAGCGGATATAAAGTATGGTAGCAGCCCGGGGAGAAAGTCGACCGCCGTCAGATCCGACGGCAGTCGCTCCAGGAATTTCGGCACTTCCTGCGGTCGAATGCGTACAACAGCATGGCTTTTGAACAGCCCGATCGCCATTCACAAACGGTCACAACACTCCCCGGTACTCCATAGTTCTTCGCCCGCACGGTAACGAGATGCGCCTGTCAGTCTCCCTGATCATTGTTCTGTTCCTGGCCGGAAACGGCTCCCGCCCGTTTGGCGGGATGCCGCACAGGATCCCGGGTGTCATCGAGGCTGAGAATTTCGATGAGGGCGATGCCGAGGTGGCTTATTCCGACGTGACGGAGCCGAACGAAGGCGAGAAGTACCGAGGGCCCACGCGGGTCGACATCGAGCGCCGCAACGATGCCTCCAATGGGCACGGCGTCGGGTGGACGCGTGCCGGCGAATGGCTGACCTACACGGTTCAGACGGCAGAATCGGGGGCGTATAGCGTGGAAATCCCCGTCGCCTCGGCGAAGGCCGGTGGCCGGTTCCACATCGAGTTCGACGGAAAGGATGCGACGGGACCGATCCAGGTACCTGATACGGGCGCATGGACGAAGCTGAAGCCCATCCGCATCGACCGGGTCGTGGTGCCCGCCGGCATCACGGTGATGAAGGTGGTCATGGACGCTAATGGCGATTCCGGCAGCATCGGCGACATCGATTGCTTCCGCTTCAGTCCGGCCGGCGGTTCGGCCCCACAGTGACCTCGCGATGGGGAAAACACGATGAGCATGCCTTGGTACCGGCTTTCCGACGAAGACGCCGTGGCGTCCCCGTCGCTACTCATCTACCCCGACCGGATCGAGGAGAACATCCGGCGGATGATCGCACTGGCCGGCTCCGCCGAGCGGCTCAGGCCGCACGTGAAAACCCACAAACTGCCGCAGGTCGTGGAAATGCACCTGCGTCACGGCATCCGGAAATTCAAGGCCGCCACGATCGCCGAGGCGGAGATGACGGCTGCAGCCGGCGCTTCCGACATCCTGCTGGCCTACCCCGCCATCGGCCCGAACGCATCCAGGCTGGCCACACTCGCCTGCCGGTTCCCACAGGTGCGCTTTCGGGCGATCGCCGACTGTGACACGGCAGTCGATGGCCTGGCTGCCGCGGCCCGCTCTGCAGGCATCCGTCTGGAGGTGCTTCTCGATCTCGACGTCGGCATGCACCGCACCGGAATCACGCCCGGCGTTGCGGCCGGCGGGCTCTATCAGAGGATCGCACAAACACCCGAACTGGTCGCGGGCGGACTGCATGCGTACGACGGCCACCTGCACGACCCCGACCACGCGGCCCTCGAGGCTGCCGTCGACGCCGCGTTCGCCCCGGTCTGGAAGCTTCGCGATGATCTCGTGGCCGCCGGCCTGCCGGTGCCGCTCGTCGTCGCCGGCGGCACGCCCACCTCACCGATCCTCGCCCGTCACGGGGAGGTGGAGGTGGGGGCGGGCACGACGGTGCTCTGGGATTGCGGCCAGCCGCGGGTCTGCCCCGACCTCGAATTTCTCAATGCGGCGGTCCTGCTGTGCCGCGTGGTGAGCCGGCCCACGCCGGGGCGGCTCTGTCTCGACCTTGGCCACAAGGCCGTGGCCAGCGAGATGCCGCACCCGCGGGTGCAACTCCTGGGGCTCGAAGACGCCACCTTCGTCATGCATAGCGAAGAGCATCTCGTCGTGGAAACGCCACTGGCGGACGACTTTCCCGTGGGGACGGCCGTGTACGCCTTGCCCCGTCACGTGTGCCCGAGCGTGGCGCTGCATGCCGAAGCGGTGGTCGTCGAACAGGGGCGGGTCGTGGACCGCTGGCCGGTGACGGCCCGCGCGAGACGGATCACCGTCTGAGGAAACGCAGCCCGCACAGCGGCGAACGCGGGAGCACTACACATCGCCGGCCGGACGGTCTTCGTCCTGGTCGGACGTGCCGCGACGTCGTGGCTTTTGGTCGTCGTGCCGCCGGAAGACCGCCACCACGTCCTCGATCGGCACCACGAAGAGCAGGTTGCTCTGCTCGAAATCGACCGGGATCGAGTTCTTGGGATGGAACAGCACCTTGTCGTACTTCTCGATCGGGAAGTCGGCGTCACGCTCCACCTGCAGGCTCACCTCCACCACCCGTCCCGTGATCGTGGGGATCTCCGCCTGATCTGGAAGCACGATGCCGCCGCGCGTCTGGTGGCGACTCTCGTCCTTGCGGATGAGCACCCGCATTCCCAACGGTTCGACGAATTCGTTCACGCTCATGTCCTCGACTGGCCACCTCTCTCGGCAGGGAGTCCCGGGGATCGAACCCGGGCAGGGGCTGTTGTACGCACCGCACCCCCGGCAGGCCAGCCATGAGGCCTCGGGAAGCCGCGGCGACACTGGTTTTTCAGGCTCATTTCTCGCTGGCCTCGGCCGTCACCGAACGCCACAATCCCGCCCCCGGCGGCCCGCCCCGGCCGACGCCAACCACGCCTCTTTCCTCACGCGACACGCGCCATGCACACCCGCCACCACACGCCCCTGGGCATCGCCGCCATCGCGCTGCATCAGCCTGCCTGGGAGCTCGAGAACGCCTGGTTCGGCGAGGCGATGCCCCGCAAGTTCGCCCATCACACGGGCATCGAGGCCCGCGCCATCTCCCTCGACGACGAGGTGACGATGGGCCTCCACGCCATTCGGCAACTGCAACGCGAGACGGGCTGTAACCTCGCCGACTGCCGCGGCATCGCGTTCGTGTCGCCCTCCTTCATCCCGGCCTCTGTCGCCCGACGCCATCTCGAGCCTGCGCTGGTGGCACGTGAACGGCCGAGCACGGCCGCCCGCCAACTAGCCCGCGGACTCGGCACGCGACGCTGCCGCACGATCGGCCTGAACTGGTTCTGCTGCGGCTACAGCCGGGCATTCGCCCTCGTCAGCCGCCGCTGGGCGCCGCGTCTCGCCCTCCGCCGCGACGAATTCCTGCTCGTCGTCGCCGCCACCCGCATCAGCCGCATCACCGACTACAGCAGCCCGCAGACGGCCGGTCTCTTTGGCGACATGGCCTCGGCCACACTGCTCGCCCCCATGACAAGCCGCAAGCATCCGGTGCATTTCGAGATCGTCCATGCCGACGCCGAGCAGCAGCCGATCGAGCGATCGGCCTTCGATTTTCATCTCCGGCCACGGGTGCCTGTCCCGGCTCCGGGCGGCGGAACGGCCCTCCTCGACGAGCGGCTGGTGTATTCGCTCGACGGCATGGCGATCGCTGAGATCGCCCCGCGGGCCATGTCGGCCGCCGTCGCCAAGGCGCTCGCCGACACGGGCCTTTCCGGTGGCGACGTCGACTTCGTGGTGCCGCATCAGGCGGGATCCGGAATCGTGCGGTTCACCGGCATGAAGCTCGACGAGCACGGCGTCCGCGGTGAACTCGTCAACGGCCTCACGCGGCGCACCGGCAACGTCAGCGCCTGCTCCGTTCCCCACGCCCTCAAGACCGTCTGGGGCAGGCTGCGCGGACTCATCGCCTGCCCTACCGCCGCGGTCGGCAGCCCCGGCAGGCCCGAGGTGTTGCAGGGCTGCATCCTGCTGCGTGCCACGGCGCTCCACGAGCGGCAGAGCAATGCCGCGGCCTGAGCAGAGGCAACGCCATGCGATCGCTGAGTCGCGACGAGGTGCGACGCGTGGACCTCCTGGCCATCGGTGAATATGGCCTGCCCGGAGTGGTGCTGATGGAGAATGCGGGCCGCAATGCTGCGACACTCCTCCACGCTCTGGCGGACGAGTGCGGCCCGGCCGGCGCGATGACGATCGTCTGCGGCAAGGGCAACAACGGCGGTGACGGCTTCGTCATCGCCCGCCACCTGGAGAACCTGGGGCACGGTGTGCGGCTGCTGCTCGCTTTCGATCCGGCCGAGGCAACGGGCGACGCGGCGATCAATCAGAGGGTGGCCGAGCGTGCGGGGCAGCGCATCGAATGCCTCGACGGCGCGGATCTGGCTCGGTGGGAACGGGAACTGTCCGGGGCGGACTGGATCGTCGACGCCCTGCTCGGCACCGGCGCCACCGGCCCGGCCCGCGGCTCGATCGCCACCGCCATCGGGGCGATCAACGCCGTGCGAGACCGCGGCACGGCACGCGTGTTCGCCGTCGATTTGCCGTCGGGCCTCGACTGCGACACGGGCAGGCCTCTGGGACCCTGCGTGCGGGCCGACGTCACGGGCACGTTCGTGGCGAGAAAAGAAGGCTTCGACCAGCCGGGGGCCGACGCGTTCACCGGCCCCGTGCACGTGCTCGACATCGGCGTGCCTCGGGCCCTCCTGCGACAGATCGGGTAGTCTGAGGAGGCTCCCATCACACCTCCTCCGGAGACGACCATGAATCCCCTGCACCTGCAGCCCCTGCTCCTCGCCGTCGTCGCCTCATGCCTCGTGCCTGCCGGTTTCCTCCGCGCCGACTCGCTGGTCGCGCCCGCCGCCCGCGTGGCGATCGTCGGAGATTCGATCACGGAACAAAAGCTCTACAGCAAGTTTCTCGAGTGCTACCTGCTGGCCTGCTCCGGAGTGCCCGACGTGAAGGTGATGCAGTTCGGCTGGGGCGGAGAACGGGCGGATGGCTTCGCAAGCCGGGCAGAAAACGACCTTGGCGCGTTCCGGCCCACCGTGGTGACTCTTTGCTACGGCATGAACGACGGCGGGTACCAGCCCTGGAAGCCCGAGATCGGCGCCGGATACGAGAAGAACATGCGCGCCGTCCTGGCCAAGCTCGATCACCTGGGCGTGAAGTCGGTCGTGGTCGGTTCACCGGGTGCCGTCGACACAAACTTTTTCCGCCCGGGCCAGAAGATGGGGGAGCAGCCGGCACATGTGGCCTACAACGACACCCTCGCTCATCTCCGAGACATCGACAAGAAACTTGCCGAGGAAAAACACCAGCGATTCGCCGACGTGCATGCGGCCATGGTCGATGCGATGCAGAAGGCGAACGAAACGCTCGGCCCCACGTACGACGTCTGCGGTAGTGACGGCTTCCATCCCGGCCCCAACGGCCAACTCCTCATGGCCTACGCATTTCTCAAAGGCCTCGGCGTCGATGGCAGTATCGGCGAGATCGCGATCGACCTGAACGGGAGCCAGGGAGCCGCCATCAGGCCGAACACGGGCCATGCCGTGGTTCGGGAATCGCGTGCCGACGGCAAGACGACGGTCGAACTGGAAAGCCGCCGCTGGCCGTTCTGCTTCGAGGGCGACGGCACGAGCAGCAAGAGCACGCGGAGCATTCTCCCCTTCGTGGCGTTCAACCAGGACCTCAATCGCTTCACCCTCAAGGTGGGAGGGTTGCAGACCCCGAAGGCGAAGGTCACGTGGGGCACCGAAAGCCGCGAGTTCACGAAGGAGCAGTTGGCGGCGGGCATCAACCTGCCGGCGGAGTTCACGAAGACTCCGTTTGACGAGTCGTTTGCCAGGCTCCAGGGGGCGGTGGCCGCCAAGCAGAACTTCGAGACCTTCATGATCAAGCAAATCGTCACCGATTTCCGCAACATTCCCGACATCGGCACCGACAAGGATGCGCAGGAGGCGGCCGGCACGCTGACCAGGAAATTGATGAACCGCTGGGAACAACTGGACAAGGCCGCCCACGAGCAGCTCACGCCCGTGAAACACACGCTGCTGGTGGAGTCAGTCCAGTAACAGACCGCAGACTCATTTCAGTTCCCGTTCGAGGAAGGTGTAGCCAAGGGCGTCCATGAACGCCCGCTGCTTGTTGTCGGCTGCGCCGCCGTGGCCCCCTTCGATGTTTTCGTAATACAGCACCTGCTTGCCCATCGCCTCGAGCTGCGCCGTCATCTTGCGGGCATGCCCCGGGTGCACGCGGTCATCCCGTGTGGAGGTCGTGATCAGGATCGGCGGATACGCCCGCTCACGGTCCAGATTGTGATACGGCGAAAATCCCCGGATGAATTCCCACTCCGCGGGATTGTCGGGGTCGCCGTATTCGCCCATCCAGCTCGCCCCGGCCAGAAGCGTGTGAAACCGCCGCATGTCGAGCAGCGGCACCTGGCAGACGATGCCAGCGAAGAGATCGGGCCGCATCGTCAACATGTTGCCCATGAGCAGACCACCGTTGCTCCCTCCCTTGATGCCCAGATGCTTTGGTGACGTCACCTTCCGGGCGATCAGGTCCTCGGCCACCGCGATGAAGTCCTCGTAGGCCCGGGGGCGTTTGGCCTTGAGCGCCGCCTGATGCCATTCGGGGCCAAACTCGCCACCACCGCGAATGTTCGCGATCACGTACACATGCTTCTGCTCGAGCCACGCGGCACCCGCGATCGGCTCGTAGCCCGGCAGGAGCGGGATCTCGAAGCCGCCGTAGCCGTAGAGCAGCGTCGGCGTGCTGCCGTCCACCGGCAGGTGTTCCGGACCGATCTGGAAATAGGGCACGCGTGTCCCATCCTTGGAGACCGCCTCGTGCTGGCTCACCCGCAGCCCGGCGGCGTCGAAGAACGCCGGCGACTGCTTGAGCCGCTCTGGAGCCGGAGGATGCGCCGCATCCCCCACACTCCCCAACGACAGCGTCGACGGCTGGAGCGAACTGGCGGTGATCAGGAAACACTCGTCCGTCTCCAGGTCGTCGACCGGGATGCACGAGGCGGTGCCGTAGTCGGGGAGACCGTGCAGCGGCTCGCGTTGCCACGCGCCGTCCCGATGGGTGAGCGTGAACAGCCGGTTACGAACATTGTCGAGCGTGGTGATGACGAGGTGGTTTCGCGTGGAGGCGAACGAGACGAGCGACGTCCGCGGTGTCGGCTCGAAGAGCACGTCGATCGCCCGCGCGCCGGCCAGAAATCCCTCCAACTCGGCCGCCAGCAGGCTGCCGGCGGCATACGTCGTGCCGTTCACGGCCCATGGGCTGCGCAGCTCGATCAACAGCCATTCGCGATGGACCGCGGCCGTCGCATCGTCCGGCTTCTCGATCTGCACGAGCCGCCCATCCCGCCTCAGAAACATCTCGCTCGTGTAGAAGGTCTTTTGACGGAGGAGAAAATCGCGTTCGAAGCCGGGCGTGAGGTCCCGCCAGCCGGTCACGCTCATGTCGTCAGGCTGGCCCTCGTAGACGAGCATCGCCGCGGCCAACGGCGTGCCGCGGGCCCACTCGCGGATCGTCCGCGGGTAGCCCGAGGTGGTGAGCGACCCGGGCCCGAAGTCGGTGGCCACGAACAGGCTGTCGGTGTCCCGCCAGGCGATGCGGCTCTTCGCCTCGGGTAGGGCGAAGCCGCCTTCCACGAACGCCTTCCGTTCCAGGTCGAATTCCCGCACCACGTCGGCGTCGGCGCCGCCCCGGGAGAGCGACACGAGGCACAGTCGGTCCTGCGGCTCGAGCACCGTGGCCCCGTGCCAGACCCAGTTCTCCCCTTCCCGCGCCGCCAAGGTGTCAAGATCGAGCACGGTCTCCCAGGCTGGCTGCGACTTCCGGTACTCGTCCAGCGTCGTCCGCCGCCACAGTCCCTTGGGGTTCGCGGCGTCCCGCCAGAAGTTGTAGAAGCGGTCGCCGATCTTCGACACCATCGGGATCCGCTCCTTCGAGTCGAGAATCCCGCGAATCCGTGATTCGAGGGTCTTGAATCGCTCCGTGCCGGCCAGCGCCGCCACGCTCGTGGCATTGCGACTGCGAACCCACTCGAGTTGCTTCTCGCCCGTGACATCCTCCAGCCAGACATAGGGATCGGCGGGTTCACTGGCGAAGGCGGATGCAGGCATGGCCACGACGATGCTCCAAAGAAGAACGGCGATCGGCAGCGGTAGCAACAGATACGGCCGGTGAACAATGCACCCGAACAATCGTGCGAGGAGGCGAGGGGATCGGTGTGAGGATCGCGAGCATTTGGCCGCCGCGGCCACCGCGAGCGAACTCATACCGTCCCCGAGCCGGTACGATGTGCCAGGAGCCATGAGCGTCACGTCCGCACCTGCCCGCTGCCGACCACGACATATTTATACGTGGTCAGCTCCCGTGTGCCGCACGGCCCACGGGCGTGGAGCTTGTCGGTCGAGATGCCGATCTCGGCTCCCAGCCCCATCTCGCCGCCGTCGTTGAACCGCGTGCTGGCGTTGACCATCACCACCGCCGTGTCGACGCGGGCGACGAACCGATCGACCGCGGCCCGGTCGGCCGACACGATCGCATCGGTGTGCCGCGACCCGTAGCGGTTGATGTGATCGATCGCCGCATCGACCGAATCGACGACGGCCACGGAAATCTTGGGGCCGAGGTATTCCGCCGCAAAATCGGCCTCCGTGGCCGCGCCCGCCGTGGGCACGAGCCGCCGGCTGGCGGCATCGCCCACGATCTCCACCCGATGTTCGCCGAGCGCGGCGGCGATGTCGGGAAGAAACCGGTCGGCCACGTCGCGGTGCACGAGCAGCGACTCGGCCGCGTTGCACACCCCCATCCGCTGGCACTTCGCATTGACGGTGATCGATTTCGCCATGGCGAGGTCGGCCGCCCGGTCCACGTAGACATGGCAGTTGCCCGTGAAGTGTTTGAGCACCGGCATCCGCGCCTCCGCACAGACCCTGCGAATGAGCGTCTCGCCGCCGCGGGGAATGACGATGTCGACGAGGTCGTCCATCTTCAGAAACGCGCCGACCGCCTCCCGGTCGGCGGTGTCGACGAGTTGCACGCAGTCGGCGGGCAGGCCGGCGGCCGCGATCGCCCTCCGCATGCTCTCCACGATCCGCGCACTCGAATGGGCCGCCTCCTTGCCGCCGCGAAGAATGATGGCATTGCCGGCTGCGAGGGCCACCGCCGCCGCGTCGGCCGTGACATTGGGACGCGACTCGTAGATGAAGAACACGACGCCGAGCGGTACCCTGACCTTGCGGACGACGAGGCCGCTGGGCTGCGTCGATTCCTCGATCACCTCGCCCACGGGATCGGGGAGCAGGGCCACCGCCTCGACCCCCGCGGCGATCCCCTCCACACGCTTGGGGTCGAGCGTGAGCCGGTCGACGGCGGCGGCGGTGAGGCCGAAACCCGGCGCAGCGGCGAGGTCGAGCTTGTTGGCCGCGAGGATCTCCGCGACGTCGGCCCGGATCGCGGCGGCGGCGGCCCGCAGGCAGGCGGCTTTCCTGTCGCCAGGCACGCCGGCCAGATCGATGGCAGCCCGCCGGGCCCGTTCGGCGATCGAGCGGCAGTGCGACTCCAAGCCGGTGGCGGGGAGGGCGGCGACGGTCGGGGAACCGGTGGTCATGGAGGGATCTCCGTGAGGCGTGCGGGGAACTCGCTGGTCGACTATCTTACGATCCTGGGCGTTTCTTCACATGCAGGAGTCCTCGGATGCGTTTCACGAATCTCTCCCGTCGTGCGTTCGTCGCCACGACGACCGGCGCCGTCGCCCTCGGGCCGCTGTCCCGCCCGGCCTTCGCAGCCTCGGCCCACAACCTGAATCTGGGTCTGCAGCTCTATTCGCTCCGCAGCTACAAGGTGGACGAGGCGCTCAGGCACGCCCGCGACCTGGGATTCAGGTTCGTCGAGTTCTATCCCGGGATGTATCCGCTCGACGCCGACGCGGCCGCCATCGCGGCGATGAACAAGAAACTCGCCGACCTGGGCCTCACGATCTCGGCCCACGGCGTCAGTCGCTTCACGAAAGATGCCGGGGCCAACCGGAAGATTTTCGAGTTCGCCAAGGCCGCCGGCATCCGCACGCTCGGCGCTGACCCCGACCCCGATTCCTTCGCGAGCCTCGACGACCTCGTGAAGGAGTTCGACGTCCGCGTGGCGATCCACAACCACGGTCCCACGCATCGCTACAACAAGGCGATCGACGTGCTGCAGGCGGTGGAAAAATACGACCCCCGCATCGGCGCCTGCGCGGACCTCGGCCACTACCTGCGGTCGGGTGAGCGACCTGTGGAGGTGATCCGGCTGCTCAAGGGCAGGCTCTACGGCATCCACTTGAAGGACTTTGCCGAGATGCAGGACAAGACCAAGGGCGTGATCCTCGGCAAGGGCCACATCAACGTGCCGGCCGTGATGGGCGCGCTCGTCGCGGCCGACTTCCCAGCCGACGGCGCCCTCTCGATCGAATACGAGGAGAATCCGCAGAACCCGCTGGCCGACATCAAGGCCTGCGAGCAGGCCGCCCGCGAAGCGATCGCGGGGCTGTAGTTCAGGTCCGATCAGGCCGCCGGCCGGACGCCGCGGTGGCGCAGAAGAGTTCCAGGCTGCTGCGGACGAGGCCCACGGCGTGGACGCGGATGATCTGGATGCCGGCTGCGGCGAGCCCGCAGGCGCTCCCGGCGGTGCCGCCGTCGCGTTCCTCCAGGCTGGCGGGCCTGCCCAACGACTGCTCGAGTGATTTGCCGATGAAGCCCTTGCGGGAGTGGCCGACGAGGATCGGCACTCCCAGATCGAGAAACGCGCCCGCGCGGGTCATGAGCTCCAGGTTGTGGGCGTGCGTCTTGCCGAAGCCGATGCCGGGGTCGAGGCAGATGCGGTCGAGCGCGATCCCGGCGGCCAGCAGGGCATCGCGACGCCGCTCGAGATAGGCGTGAACCTCGCCCACCACGTCGCCGTACCGCGGATCGACTTGCATGGTCTGCGGCGTGCCCTGCATGTGCATCGCACAGATTCCGGCCTGCGACTCCACGGCGACGCGCAGCATGGCGGGATCCCCCTCCAGACCGGTCACGTCGTTGATGATCTCGGCCCCCAGCTCGATGGCCCGCGCCGCCACCTCGGCCTTCGACGTGTCGATCGAGATCGGCACGCCGGCTCGCCCCGCCAACTGCCGCACCACCTCGCCGACGCGCCGGAGTTCCTCGTCGTGAGAGACGGGCGTCGAGTAGGGCCGTGTGCTCTCGCCGCCGACGTCGAGCATGTCAGCCCCTTGGGCGACGAGGGCCAGCCCGTGCGCCACGGCCGCCTCGACCCCGGCGTGCCGGCCACCGTCGGAAAAACTGTCGGGCGTCACGTTGACGATCCCCATCACGAGCGGTCTGCGGATCGCACCGTCGCCACCAGGCAGCGCGAGCCGCGTGGATCGCAACTGCCAGTGGGTGGGACGGTGGTGAGTCGGCATGCCGTCATCCTAACCTCCCCACCCCTTCCCAGGACGAGCGAGCCGGGATCGGCGGAAGCTCGAGGAGCATTTGGATTTTTCGACCTTCTGGGGAATGTGGTGCCGTAGGTCGTGGAAGGAGAAAAATCCACCGCGACGAGACTTCTGCCGTCCCGGCTCGCGGTGCGCGCGCCCGTCCGACCCTACCAGGGTTCTTCCATCAGGCCCACGATCTGCTGGGCCATCTTGATGATCATCTCCTGCTGCGTGCTGGCGACGGAGCGGCCGTATTCCGGCACGAGCATCGCCGATTGCCCCACGTCGACGCTCGCCGCCGGCAAGGGCACGCCACCCGACGCGAGCACCGCGCCGCCCCGGTCCGCCCACGTCACGAGCACCTGGAAGTTCATCTCCACCATCCGCGACTGGTCGGTCGGGCTCTCCACCACCATCCGTTTCGTGTCGGCCACGATCCGGGCGGTCAGCACGCTGTCGGCGGCGGGGTCGCCGACCACCTTGAAGGGGGTGCGCTTCTCGATCTCCTTGCAGACGGCCTCCGTCAGCCGCTCGCCGATATCGATGTTCGGCGTCGTGCGGAAGCTGTCGGACTGGATGATCGGCACGTAGACGGTGCGGACGTTCGGGGCATAGAGCGTGTTGTTGCCGAAGCGGTAGCCGGCACAGCCGCCACCGAGGAGCGCCGCACAGGCGACCACGAGGCTGGCAAGCCGACGGCGATGGACGAGACGCCTGGTCATGAGACCTCGTCCATTCAACGGAGGGGCGGAGCGATGCCGGAGTTGTCGCCGCGGGCGATCGCCGTGTCCGCCTCGGCCATCGCGTCGAGTTCCGCCTCCTTGAGCGAGTCGGGGTTGAGGACGGCCGTCAGCATCGGAAACGGATTGTCGCTGACGTCCGCCAGGCCGTTGATCGAATCGAGCCGGTCTCGGGCCTGCTGGGCGAGCATCGTCTTGGGATAGTCGCGGGCGATGAGGGCGTAGTAGATGCGGGCCGACGTGTAGTGTTTGCCCTTGGAGTAGAACTCGGCCCGGTTCCAGTGCCGCTGGGCCTGCTGCGCCGCAATCGCGGCCCGGGTGGTCTGCACGCGTTCGGCCTCGTCCTTCGCCAACTGGTCGGGAAACTGCACGAGCGTCTGGTCGGCCAGCATCTCCGCCTCGTCGAGCACGCCGCCTTCGTAGCCCGGCCCCTGGTAGGCCCGCAGCTTGGCCTGCAAGCCGAGCAGATGGGCCTGGAGCAGGAAATCGCTGTCGGGATATTCACTGCGAAGCAGGCCGTAGAAATAGTCGGCATCGAGCCACTGCCGGTCGAGAAAGTGCGCGTTGGCCTGCGCCATGATGCTGTCGTCGGCCAGCGGCCCACGCGGGTCGTTGATACGGACGTGGTCGTAGGCCTTGATCGCCCGCCCTCGGGTGTCGAAAAGGGGCCGGCTGCGATCGACGAGATTCGGCACGATGGTCATGTAGTTGTGCTTCTGGTCGAGAGCGATCCAGTATTGGGCGATCACGAACTGCCGCTGCGCGATGCGGTCGAGATACCGGGAGTTGGCGTATTTCTTCACCAACTCGTCGTAGCAGTCCTCCGCCTTCGGGTAGCGATCCATGAAGAACCAGCACTCGGCGAGCTGCCAGAGGGCATCCTCTTCGATCACCGAGTCGGGCCAGCGATCGATCGCCACTTTGTATTTCTTCGCGGCCTCGGCGTACTTGCGGTCACGAAACAGGGCATCTCCCTCCGCCAGGGCCTTCCGCGACACCGGCTCGTTGGGTCCGCGGCCGAGGACCTTCTTCCACCGCTTCTTGATGTTCTCCCCCTTGAAGTAGTCCCAGCCGAATTCCTCTTCGGTCGGATTGAACTCCGAGGAGATCACCGCGGAATCGCCATCCTCGCCCAGCTCGCCGGCGAGTTTCTTGTCGGTATCCTGAGCTTTTGCCCAAGGCCAGGTCGGCGTCTTGATGGTGGCACACCCCGCCTGCAGCAGCGTGCAGGTGATGGCCGCCGCGAAGACCGCGACCCCGGCCGGCCCGTTCGAGGATGAAATACGGACAGATGGCATGGCGGACGCCGCGGTGTGAAGGGGGGGGCGGAACGGGCGGGTTTCAGGAGGTGCGGGACGGGCCGGGACGGGACCGCGGCTGGAGCAACGGGGCGACCCGCGGCTTTTTGCCGAGCAGATGCGAGAGCAGGGTGTTCATCACGGCGCGCACCTCGCCATCGATGGCTGGCGGCACGTCCAGGAGCCGCCACGCGTCGGGGGCGCCCGCCAAGAGCCGCAGCGCCGCCATGCAATCGGCAGAGACCGCGACGACCGAGCGCTTGCCGCGGCGACACCGCTCGCAGAGCACGCCGCCGTCGAGCATGCCAAACGGGATCCGGCTGCCGCCGGCGACAGGGCCGCGGCATTCGGCGCACCGCACCAGCGACGGCGCGTGGCCGACCAGCCGGAGCATGGCCAATTCGGTGTGCGTGACCAACGCCCGCACGCGGCTGTCGGAGAGATCGTGGGCGTGCGTGGATCGATCATCGGGATGACGAGGGGCCGACAGGATTCGCAGGGTGCCATGAGCGACATCGAACAATTCCGGCTGGGGATCGCCGTCCGCGGTGAGCGTGTCGAGCAGTTCAGCCACATCCATGCCACCGAGAAACGCCGCCTGACTCCTCCCGACCCGAAACCGATGCTCGAGGCAGGCTTCCGTCACCAAGTCGAGTCCGCCGGAGGATTTGCGGAGGACGAGTACCTGACAGATCGAAAGCAGGTCAAGGGCGGCGTCGAAGCCGCTCTTTGGTCGCCATGCCCCCTTCGCCAGAGCCCGCAGCTTGCCGTATTCCCGGGTAAACAGGGTGACGACGCAACTCGTGTCGCCGAAGGGAAACGTCCGGATGACGATCGCCCGTGCCTTCTCAGCCGCCATCGTTTCCGGTGCTCCCGGGCCGTTCACCCCCGAGCCTCGTGATGCGGATCAGGTCGATCCGGCGGCGGGTGGCGGCCAAGACCTCCAGAACCACCCCGTGCGACTCGATCCTGCGGCCCACCTCCGGAACGCTTCCGCATTGATGGAAGACGAAGCCGCCGATGGTCTCATACCCGGCCTCTTCCGGCAGCGAAAGGCCAAGCCGGTCATTGAGCCGTGCGACGGGGACGTGTGCCAGCACCTCGCACACGTCGGGTGAGACCGACCGGATGCCGTCGGAGAACGCCTCGTCGTGCTCGTCGGCGATCTCTCCCACGATCTCTTCGAGGGCGTCCTCGATCGTCACGAGACCCGCCACGCCACCGAACTCGTCGGTGACGATGGCCATGTGTGTCTTGCCACGCTGAAACTCCAGGAGCAGCGTCTGCACGCTCATCGATTCCGGCACGAACCAGGGCGGCCGCAGCAGCGGCCTGATGCCGCGGGACTCGGGGGGAGCCGTTTCCGCCAGCGCGGCGAGGCCGTCGGCGAGCCGGTTCAGCAGGTCCCGCGTGTGCAGGATGCCGACGACGTCGTCGGAAGACCGGTCCCACACCGGCAGCCGCGTGTGACCGCTCTCCGCCGCCAGCCGCACGGCTTCATCCCAGTCCGCGGCCAGCGGGATCGCGATCATCTGCGTGCGGGGCGTCATGATCTGCGCCACGCGGACTTCGTCGAGCCCGATGACGCCCCTGATCATGTCCCGGGCCGTTCCCTCGATGCGGCCCTCCCGATGGGCCTCCTCGACGACGAGCCGCAACTCGTCCTGTGGACGTTCCAGTGCCGCTTCGGCGGTTCCCCCGCCCGCGGCGGCGTGGCCGAGCGCCGACGCCATGCTGCCGAGCAACCGCACGACCGGCGTCAGCACGCCGACCACGGGCCGCCACAGCCGCCATGTCGCCACCACGATCCAGGGTCCCGCGAACTTCGTCACCAGCATCGGCACGACGACCAGCACGAGCCAGACCAAGGCGATCCAGCCCGCCACGGCGGAAACCTCCAACGCCAGCACGCCCCCGGAGGCGGCGAACAGTCCGCGGGCCGCCAGCAGCGTGGCGACGACCGCCGCGATCACGACGACCGAGGCGGCACTGAAGGCGATCGTCTCGCTGGCCGCCACGATCTGCTCGTAGTGGGCCGGCGTGCCGCGTCGTTTGCAGAGCTCCTGGATGCGGTGACGCTGGGCGCCGCGCACACTGCGGGCCTGCACCGCCGCCACGCTGGCCAGCACCAGCAGCAGGATCGCCGACTCGAGTCCCAAGGATTCGCTGGTGTTCATGAACTCGTGCCTGCGGTCCTCGTCCGAGGCGGGGCCGGCAGCCCGCAGGCCTTCATCACCGCCCGCTCCCTGGCCCGCATCGCGCGGCGGTCCGCCGGGTCGTGGTCGTCATGGCCCGTGAGATGCAGCACACCGTGGACGAGGTAATAGGCGAGCTCCCGCCATGGCGTCCAGCCGACGATGCGGGCCATGCGCCGCGCGGTTTCGGTGCTCACCACGATGTCGCCGGCGAGCACGGCTGCAGCGGCTTGGCCGCCAGCGCCCGCGGAGAGGTCGAACGTGATGACGTCGGTGGGTCCGGGCACGCCCAGCCAGCGGCGATGCACCGCCGCGATCCGTCGGTCGTCGACCAGCACGACGCCGATCTCGGCCTGCTCGATCCCTTCCGCTGCCAGCGCCCTGCGCACCAGCCGCACGATCCCCAGGGACGACACACGAAGCAGCTTCTGCCGATCGCTCACCTCGACGGCGATCGTCGACCGGGGCGGCTGGGGAGACGAGCGGCCACGGGATGGAGACACTACGCCGTCCTCTGATCGGGATACTTGACGCGACCGTGATAGACGGCCGTCAGGCTCTTCACGAGGCTCCGCTCGATCAGCTCGAGCTCCTCGAGCGTCAGGCCGCATTCGTCGAACTGGCCGTCGAGCAGCCGCTTCATGGCAAGATCGTGGACGAGGCTGGCGATGCGGGCGGGCGTCGGCTCGGTCAGGGCACGGCTGGCGCTCTCGACCGCGTCGGAGAGCATCAGGACCGCGGACTCCCGGGAACTCGGCTTGGGGCCCGGGTAGCGGTAATTCTGCTCGTCGATCTCCGTGCCGTTCGGGTCGGTCTGCGAAAGCTCCGTGGCCCGCCGGTAGAAAAATTCCACGAGCGTCGTGCCATGGTGCTCGGCGATCAGGTCGACGATGGGCTGCGGGAGGTTGTATTGCCGCGCCAGCTCCACGCCCTCCTTCACGTGGGCGATGATGATCAGCGTGCTCATCGCCGGCACGAGCGACTCGTGCCGGTTTTCCTGGCCCTGGTTTTCGATGAAGTAGGCGGGCTTCAGCATCTTGCCGGCGTCGTGGAAATAGGCTCCCACCCGCACGAGCAGCCCGCGGGCCCCGATCGCCTCGGCCGCCGCCTCGGCGATGCTCGCCACGTTGATCGAGTGGTTGTAGGTGCCCGGAGCACGGCGGACGAGTTCCTGCAGCAGCGGATGGGCCACGTCGCCCACCTCCAGCAGGCTCAGATCGGTGAGCACGCCGAACGAGCGTTCGATGAACGGCAGCAGGCCGGTCATCAGGAAACCGGCCAGCAGGGTCCAGACGCCCGTCCGCCCAGCCTCGTAGAGCAGCTGCATGTCGAGCGGCCGCTCCTCGAGGAGATTCGCGCCCACCTGGGTGGCGATTGCCACGGCCCCGGCCCAGAGCCCCACGTAGATCAGCTTGCTGCGGCTGCGGATTCGCCCCATCCAGAAGACCATCGCCGCCGCCGCCGCCGCCAGGGTGACGTAATCGGCCAGACCCCGACCGAGGCCGATCACCACGACGAGCGCCACCTCCGCGGCCAGCAGCAGCGCGAGATCCTCGTCGTAGGCGATCGCCACCGTCATGGCGAAGACGAGCAGCGGCACGATCTCGGCCCGCCAGGCCTCATCCGCCGACAGCAGACACAGCACGACGGTCGCCGCCGACAGCCCCACCAGCGTGGCGACGTGGCCAAGGTCGGCCAGCACGTCCCGGTGGTGGAGATGAATGTAGAACCCGGAGAGGGCGAACATCGCCGCGAACAGGCCGAAGAGCGCGAGGGCCCTGCCGATTCGCTGCCGGGCATCCTGCTGGCGGACGTATTCCCGATGTTCGCGGTCGAGGATCTGGACGTCTTCGGCATCCAGGGGCAGGCCGGCATCCGCCAGCAGATCACCCGCTGCATAGCGGACGAACTGCTGCGGCGTCTTGTCGACCGCCTCCTTTTTCGCCTTCGTCGTCGCGTCGCGATCGATCTCGAGCGTGCCCGGCAGACGCTGCTCGATCCACGCACCGACCCGGCTGGCCAGCGGTCCTTCGCCCAATTCCTCGTCGAGCCGCGCCCGCAGCCGGACCTTCGCCTCGCCCAGCAGGACATCGGCCACCTGCGCCCTGGTGATCTCGGTGGCATTGCCCAACGGGTGGACGTCGATCTCCGTCTGGCTGCCCTCGTCGATACCGTGCTGGATCTTCTCGAGCACGCCCATGCCCTCGAGGTCGGAGAAGCTGCGGTCGATCGCCTTCTCACATTCGAGGAGCCGTTCCTTCGTGTCGATCCTGGCCCGAAACCGTTGAAACGCCTGCGCGGCCTCGACCACGCGTTTGTCGGGCTGCTCGGCCGGCTTGGCAGTCGCCTCGTCGGCCGCCACCCCTGGCTTCTGGCCGGCCTCGCCCCGGTCGGATTCGGGAGCGGCCTCGGTATCCGCCGCCTCGGCCGCCGGCTTCGGCTCCGAGGTCTGGGGCTCCGCCGGTGCCGGCGGCTCGGGCGCCACCGGCGGTGCGAGGGCGGCAGGCTTCTCGGCGGCGGCGACCAGCTTGTCGATGATGGCGGCGGCGTCGGGGGCGAACTCCAGCCAGGCCGTCCGCGACGAGGCCGTGACCGACTCCGCTGCCGCAATCTCGGCGATGCGATTCTTGAGACCGTCGCGCAGCCGCACGATGGGGGCCTTGTCCTGCGAATACACGACCCGCACCTGTGCGGCCGCCCGTTCCTGCGCCGTCCGGGTGCGCTCCGCGTCGGGCTTTTCGAATGGCACGCGGGCGACGACGCCCCGGGGAGGTATCATCCCGACACGAAAGGGAAACGGCTCCGCCCAGCCGTGCATCAGCATGAGGAGCAACAGGCCGGCTCCGAGACAGAGGGCGAGCCTGAGCAACACATCCGAACGCGACAGGGTCTCGAGCAACGTCCCCCAGAAACCGTGAGGCACCTCGACCGATGAGCCTCGCTTGCTGCGGCGCCGAAATGAGGATGGGGCGATGGTCATGATAGTTCAGTCGCCGTAGGCCTCGACGATCCGCTGGACGAGCGGATGGCGAACGATGTCGACCCCGCCGAGCTGCACGCGGCCGCAGCCCCGGACTCGCTCCAACCGCTCCATCGCATCGACCAGACCGCTCCGCCGGTTCGATGGAAGGTCGATCTGGGTCGTGTCGCCCGAGATCACCATCTTCGAACCGACCCCCAGCCGCGTGAGAAACATCTTCATCTGGGCGACGGTCGTGTTCTGCGCCTCGTCCAGAATGATGAAGGCGTTGTTCAGCGTGCGGCCCCGCATGTAGGCCAATGGAATCATCTCCACGATGTCCTGCTCGGTGAGCCGCTTGAGCAGTTCGTAATCCATCATCTCCCGCAGCGCGTCGAGCAGCGGCCGCAGGTAGGGATTGATCTTGGCCTGCAGGTCGCCGGGCAGATAGCCGAGGCTCTCCCCAGCTTCCACCGCCGGACGCACGAGCACGATCTTGCGAACCTGTTCCGACCGCAAAAAAGACACTGCCATGGCGACGGCGAGAAACGTCTTGCCGCTGCCGGCAGGCCCGCTGCAGACGACGATGTCGTGCTCGCGGATCGCCTTCACGTAGGCTGCCTGCCCCGGCGATCGGGGCTGCACCTGCTTGTCCGGCCGATGCACCTCGATCGGGTCGCGCGGCACCGCCTGCGCGGAACCCGTCGCCGCCGACAACAGCTCCGTGACGTCGGCGACCTCCACCGCGCCATGCTCCCGGGCGATGCGATCGAGCTGCTCGAAGATTTCGGCCGCTCGCAGCACCGCCGCCTCGTCCCCCTCGATCTGGATCGAGTCGTCACGGGCCGACACGCCAACCCCCAGGGCTGAACGGATGCGGCGCAGGTGCTGGTCTCTCGGCCCGAAGACGGCCACAAGCCGCTTCGAATCGACGACCGCGATGGACGTGCGGGACATCGAAGCCCGTGGCGTGTGACACGCCAACGGTCTTTAGGGGAACGGGACAATATGAGGAGTATACCTGCGCGGGGCCCGACAGGCCCAGAACCACCGTTTCCCGGCGAAAATACGGTTGTCAACGGCCGCCAATCACCCACAAAAGCCAGGCCACCGGAGCGGCGAAGAGGAGCGAATCGACGAGATCGAGAAACCCGCCCAGGCCGCCGAGCGACCGGCCGGAGTCCTTCGCTCCGCACTCCCGCTTCAGCAGCGACTCGGCGAGATCGCCCGCCATGGCCGCAAGCCCAACGCACGGTCCGAACACGAGCCAGCCGCCCCAGGGCCCACCCGTCGCGTTCGCACCGAACTGTTCCAGCACGATCCAGGCCGCCGCCAGCGAACCGGCCAGTGACGCCGCCGCCCCCTCCCAGGTCTTGCCGGGACTGAGCGTGGGAGCCATGCGGTGGCGGCCGAACAGCGAGCCCCCGAGATAGGCGGCGATGTCGCCGGCCTTCGCCACCACCACGAGACTCACGAGCGGCACCATGCCCAGATGCCCCGGACCGGTCTGCTCCGGCCCCAGATTTTCCCGGCAGAGGAGCCGCAGGCTGACGATGCAGGCCAACGGCAGCCCGAGAAACAGGATCGTCAGGGCCCCGGTCGCCAGCCGTTCGACCGCACCTCCTCGTGGCCTGTAGGTGGCGATCTCCGCGAGGAACAACGCGATGATCGCGAACACCGCCGCCACCGCCGGCCAGCCCATCGCGGCTGCCGGCGACGCCGCGGCAGAAGCCGCTGCGAACGCTTCTGCCCCCGCCGCGGCCGACAGCACCACCAGCACCACGGCCGGCCGGAGCAGCCACGCCGGCAGCAGGATTTCCCGGGCCGCGAAGAGCCGCACGAGTTCATTGACGCTTCCGACGGCCAAGACGACCGCCACCGGCAGCAGCCACCAGGCGGGCAGCGCGCCGAAGAGGCCGCGCCAGTCGGCCCAGGCCAGCGCCGCGAAGGCCGCCACGATCCCGCCGGCGGAGATCACGCGGGACACGAAGGCGCTGACCGGCGGCGGTGTCGGATCGCTGGCTGTCACGAGTTGCTCAAGCCTCCAAACCGCCGCTCGCGGCCCGCGAACGCGGCGATGGCGGCGTCGAGATCGGGCTCGGCGAAGTCGGGCCAGGCCACGTCGGTGACCCACAGTTCCGCGTAGCTGATCTGCCAGAGCAGGAAGTTGCTGATCCGCATCTCGCCCGCCGTGCGGATGAGCAGGTCGGGGTCGGGAGTGCCGGCGGTGTCGAGCCGAGCCGCGACCGCCGACTCGTCGATCTGCTGCGGATCGATGACGCCGTCGCGGGCGTCCTGTGCCAGCGCCCGCGCGGCATCGACGATCTCGGCCCGTGAGCCGTAGTTGATGGCCAGACAGAGATGCAGCCTGTCGTTGTCGGCCGTCAGGGCGACGGTGCGATCCAATTCCGCGAGCGTCGAGGCGGGCAGGCCGTCGCGGTGGCCGATCATCGAGAGACGCACACGCTCGCGCATCAGCAGCGGCCGTTCCTCGATCATGTATTGCTCGAGCAGGTGCATGAGAAAATCGATCTCATGGGCCGGCCGGCGCCAGTTCTCGCTGGAGAGGCAATAGAGCGTGAGCTGCCCGATGCCCAGGCGGGCGCAGTGCTCCGTGATCCGCCGCACGCTGGTCACGCCGCGACGATGCCCCTCGATCCGCGGCAGGCCGCGCTGCACGGCCCAGCGGCCATTGCCGTCCATGATGATGGCGATGTGCCTGGGCAGATGGGCCACGGCGCCGGCCGCGTCGGACATCAGGCGTTCGCCGGCGCGCGGTGCTGGGGACGTGGCCATGGTTTTTGCTGGTGAGCGGTACGGTCGCAGAAGATCGTCTGCTCGCGGTCGGGGCCGACCGACACGATCGACACCGGTCGTCCGAGCAGTTCTCCGATCCGGGCAACATACGCTTTTGCGGCCGACGGCAGCGATTCGTACGTGCGATACGTGGAGAGATCCTCGCGCCAGCCGGGCAGCGTCTCGTACACCGGCACGGCCTTCTTGAGATCGTCCACGTGGCTGGGGAAGTGGTTCGTCGGCTTCCCGTCCACAGTATACGCCGTGCAGATCTTCAGTTCGTCGAGCCCGCCGGGAACGTCCAGGAGCATCACGGCCAGTTCGTCCACGCCCGACAGTCGGGCCGTGTAGCGGGCCGCGACGGCGTCGAACCAGCCGCAGCGCCGCGGCCGCTTGGTCACCGTGCCGTATTCACGGCCGCGCTCGCGGAGGTGTTCGCCGATGGAGTTGGTCTGTTCGGTTGGCATCGGTCCGCCACCGACACGGGTCGAATACGCCTTCACGACGCCGATCACCCGTTCGATCCACCGCCCCGGCACCCCCGACCCGCTCGCCACGCCGACGCCGGAGGAGTTGCTGCTCGTGACGAACGGGAACGTGCCGTGGTCGATGTCGAGCAGCGCGCCCTGTGCACCCTCGAAGAGCAGGCGGCTGCCCCCCTCGATCGAGTCGAGCAGGTAGGCCGTCGTGTCGGCGACGTAGGGCCGCAGCCGCTCCGCATACTGCATGGTCCGGGCATGGATTGCGGCGGCATCGAGCAGATCCGGCGTACCGGCCCCGCCCGCTCGCCAGCCCGAGAGCAGTTGGTTCTTGATGCCCACGATGTGTTCGAGACGGCCGCGGAACTCGTCGCGGTAGAGATCACCGAGACGGATCGCGAGCGACCGCCCCACCTTGTCGCGGTAGCAGGGGCCGATGCCGCGGCCGGTGGTGCCGATCGCCTCGCCCCCCGACAGACTGCCGTCGAGTTGCTTGTCTTCGGCCACATGCCACGGAAACACGAGGTGGGCCCGGTCGCTGATCCGCAGCTTGCCCTCGACCCGCACACCGCGGCCCTCGAGCATGTCGATCTCCCCGATCACGCTGGCGGGATCGAGGGCGACGCCACCGGTGATGACGCAGGTGACGTTGTCGCGGAGGATGCCGCTGGGAATCAGCGACAGCTTCCACGTCTGGCCGTTGGAGACGACGGTGTGGCCGGCGTTGGCGCCGCCCTGATAGCGGACGACGATCTCGTGATCTTCGGTGAGGATGTCGACGAGCTTGCCTTTGGCTTCGTCACCCCATTGCAGACCGATAACGCATGTGCCGGGCACGGAAGGAGGTCCTCGTGAAAGAGAAGGAGAAAACGGCTCGCCTGGGGAGGCTGCCGATCCGAGGCCTCCCCACAGAGTCTAAAACCGCGGAAACCACGGTCAAGCCGGCTGTTCTTGTGGCCGGTTCGGGGCTGCCGATGCCCCGTCGCCGGACGTTCGCTCAGGCCCTCCAGGCCTTCGCTCTCTCGGATGGTGCCTGCGCTCCGCCATCCTGGCTGCGCT
>JBILWX010000091.1:0-14408 GCA_044369655.1 Pirellulales bacterium | reverse complement strand
TTCCAGGGCGTCATCGTCTGCCTGCACTCCGACTTCCGGTTGGGCGGACTGCTGCCGGGAGAGACGAAACGCATTCGTGGCAGGATCTATGTCGTGCCGGATGTCGAGACGCTGCTGACGCGGTATCAACGCGACTTTCCGGAGCAGGTCGTCGAATCGAAGCCATCGAAAGACACGGCCGACCCAACCCACTAAGAAGCCGGCCGTGCCGAAGAGATAGAGGTGCCGGGTGCCCGCGAGGGCTTGCCGCACGTTCTTACGCAGCATCGATTCGATGACATGCCCACGCTCGTCCCACGGGACGCAGGCGGTCGACATGATGCCGGTGGGAAAACGTTTCTGAGTCATCGCAGCCTTGTGATGGGAGGGTGGCTCCGACCGCGACCGGCGGCCGCAATCGCTGCCGCCATGTCATCGTTCGAGGCGGAAGAATGATTTACGTTTGTATTTGGTGACTGCCGTCGCTTGAGTGGACTCGCTCGACATGTCATACTTTTATCTGTCGTGCCTGTCGGTCGTGGCCCGTGAAGAGAGTCGGCCGCAGCGGCCGCGGGAATCCCGGCGATCTCACCATGCCAGCATCCGCCACCGCCGACTCTTCCCCTGTCACCGTCGCGCTGCCGGCGTCCACGCAGACCCACAATCTGCTGCTCTTCGCGGGCTGTGTCGGCATGCAATACCTGGCGGCGCCGGTGCTCTACGTCGGCAGCACCCACGCGGCCCTGCTCGACAAACTCGGAACCTCGGGCTCCTTCGCCAACGCGCCCGAGGTGCTCTACATCGCGTTTCTCTTCACGCCGCTGATCGTGAACTCCATCTTCACCGATCCGCGGTGGCTCAAGCCCCTGATCACGACCGCCTACCTGCTCAATGCCCTCGGCGTCGGAGCGGTGGCGGCCTCGATCGCCTGCGGCTGCCCGGCGAACGTGATCGGCATGGCCGTGCTCCTGCAGGCCGTCTTCTCCGGGATCACCGGCAGCACGGCGATGGCGCTGGCGTGGGAGGCCCTGGGCCGCGGCGTGGATGAATCGCGGCGGGGTGCGACGTTGGCCCTCGCCTACGGCTGCGGGCCGATCCTTGCGGCCATCGGCTCGCTCGGCTCGCAAGCCCTTCTCACCGGCGAGACGCTCGGACTGCGGCTCTTCGACCCGCCGTCGTTCCCTGGCAACTTCGGGACGGTGTTCACCGCCGCGATCGTGCCGATCGTGGTGGCGGCGGTCTTCAGCAGCCTGTTCGTGCTGCCCGAGCCGCAGCCTGCCGCCGCGGGGAACTCGCTTTCTCAAGAGCGGACGGGAATTTTCTGGTCGCTGCGCGGCTTCTTCGGCGATCCGCTGCTCCGCCGGATCGCGATCGCGACGGTGCTCATCTATTCGGCCACGACGGTGGTCGCCAACCTCACGCTCAACACGAGCGAGGCGATGGGGGAGCAGCCCAGCGACCGCGTCATGTATCAGCTGGCGGTCCGGTTTGCGACGAAGGCGGTGGCGGGCATGCTGCTCGGGCTCCTTCTGGCGAAGACGTTCCCATTGGCCGGAATGCTCGCCACCGGCTGCATGCTCTGCCTCGCCCCGCTCTACGCGATGTTCGCGACGGGATTCGCCTACCTGGCCACGTTCCAGATCTACGGCGCCGGCGAGCTCTTCGGCGTGTATGCGCCCAACTACATCCTCTCCGCCTCGCGGCGGCGGGATATCCGTCGCAACATGGCGTGCAGCATGCTGCTGACGGCGATGGCGGCCCCATTTGGACTGCTCTTCGGCGGGATCGCCGACATCGTCGGCGAGACGGCCGGCCGGGCCGCCGGCTACCGGGCGAGCTTCATCGCGTGCGCGGTGATCGTGGGCACGGGGCTCGCGGTGGCCCTCACGTTGCCCCGCAATCCACGGCCGCCCGCGGCGTCTGCGGGCGCCTGAAAGAGCATGGCAGATTCGGTCGCGCCGCCGAACTGGTCGCGGTGTGTGGAATACCATACCATCACTCTTCGGAGGCGTTCCCATGCACACCTTGAATTTTCGACCATCGGTCGGCGGCATCGCAGGAGCCATCCTCCTCGCGTTGCCCGCGAGCCTGCTGGCGGCCGAGCCGCTTCTGGAAAAGCCGCTCGTGAAAAAGCCTCACCTGGAAAAGATCGACGTGTTCCAGGCGAAGACCGGCGGCTACATGCTGTATCGCATTCCGGGAATCGTCGTCACGGCGAAGGGCACCGCGCTCGCCTGCTGCGAGGCCCGCAAGAGCGTGAGCGATTGGGGAACGATCGACATCCTGCTGCGCCGCAGCACCGACGGCGGGCGCACCTGGGGCGAGCCACAGAGGCTCGCCGACGTGCCGGGCCCGAAACAAAAGAACCCCGTGGCGCTCAAGCAGAAGCTCGCGACCAACGACGAGGTGACCTACAACAACTGCACGGTCGTCGCCGATCGCGCGGGCCCGGTACATGCGCTTTTTTGTCTCGAATATGCCCGCTGCTTCTATCTCCGCAGCGACGACGACGGCCTGACCTGGTCGAAGCCGGTCGAGATCACGAAGGCGTTCGAGGCATTTCAAAGCGATTTCGACTGGAAAGTGCTGGCGACTGGTCCCGGGCACGGCATCCAGCTCAGGAGCGGCCGCCTGGTCGTTCCGGTCTGGCTCTCGACCGGCACCGGCGGCCACGCCCATCGCCCGAGCGTCTCGGCCACCATCTTCAGCGACGACTCCGGCGCGACCTGGCACCGCGGCGAGATCGCGGTGCCAACCACGCCTGAATGGATCGACCCCAACGAGACGGTGGTGGTCGAACTGGCTGACGGCCGCGTGATGCTCAACGTGCGGAGTTGGCCGAAGCAGCACCGTCGCATCGTGACCACGAGCCCCGACGGCGCCACCGGATGGACGACGCCCAGGTTTGACGACACCCTGCTCGAGCCGATCTGCATGGCGAGCCTCGTGCGGTATTCCCTGGCCGATGGAGCCGGGGGCAGGAATCGGATCCTGTTCGCCAATCCGCACTGGCTCGAACGCGCCGACGGCAAGGCCCAGCCGGGCTCCGTGCGCGATCGCAAGAATGTCTCCGTGAAACTCTCATACGACGAGGGGCAGACCTGGCCGGTCAACAAGTCGCTGGAAGCCGGCTTCAGCGGCTATAGCGACTTGGCGGTGCTCCCCGACGGCACGATCCTCTGCTTCTTCGAGCGGGGGAGCATAGACGGCAAAAACAGCTTCGGCACCGACCGATTGACCGTCGCCCGGTTCAATCTCGAATGGCTCACGGACGGGACGGACACCACGTCGCCGCCCGCGCCGTAACCCCGGCCCAACCCCCCTCGAGCGATTGCGACGGTTTGGCTGCGGACGATTCACCAGTAGGGACTGCACGTGATGACTCAAGCAAACGGACCACAGCGCGTCGATGACGGCCCGTCGATCCTGAAGCAGCCAAGGGTGATCCCCGGGCCGGGGCCCGCGGCTCACAATGATGCCCGTCACGGCTGGGACTATGAGAAACCGCTCAACGATCCGGCGATCGCCGAGGTGTGGTGCTACACGCCCCGATACAGCTACCGGAGCGGCGAGACGATCGATTTCCACGTCCACGCCACGCGGCCGGTGTTCGAGATCGAGATCTACCGGGAGGGCCCCACGCCGGAGGTCGTCTATCAGCGCGACGGTATCCCCGCCAAGGCATCGCCTACGCCTGCCAATCCGCATGTGGTGGGCTGCGGCTGGCCCGTCGCCCATCGGGTGACCGTTTCGAGCGAGTGGCGGTCGGGGTTCTACGTGGTGGTCGTGCGAGTCCGCGACGACGATGGCGGCGTGTTCGAGCGGGAGCACTTCGTGGTGGTGAAGCCCGCCGTTCCGGCCCGAAAGACGTCCATCGCGTTCGTGGTGTCGACCGCCACCATGAACGCCTACAACGACTGGGGCGGAGGCAACAGCTATCACGGAGAGGGGGGCACGCCCCGTTTCAAGAAGCCGAATGCCCGCACTTCGCTCCTGCGGCCCTGGAGCCGGGGACTGGTAAGGCTGCCTGGCGGTGCCCCGCGGGCGGTGTCGACGGCGGAACTCCCGCCGTTCGCGGTCCCCAGCCTGCCGGCCCACGCGTACGCCCATCATTACGGTTTCGCCCGCGACTACGGCGACGCGAGCTGGGCGCTCTACGGCAAGCTGTTCGTGGAGTGGGCCGAGGCGAATGGCTACACGCTCGACTATTACACGCTCCACGACCTGCACGACGATCCCCAGACCCTTGTCCCCTATCGCCTCTCGATCGTGGTCGGGCACGACGAGTACAGCAGCTGGCAGATGCGGCAGGCCATCGAGAATCAGCTCGCGGCCGGCGGCAACCATGCCCGGTTCGCGGGCAACAATATCTGGCAGGTGCGGATCGAAGGCGATGGGACCACCTTCGTGAACCACAAGGACGAAGCCACCGACCCGCTGCTGGGAACCGAGCAGGAACGGTTCGTGAGCAATGCGTGGGATCTTCCCTGCACGGGGTGGCCGCTTACGCACACGTTCGGTCTCACCGGCTCCGGCGCCATTCACGCGATGTATGGCGGGGCGGCCCCGCGGGCCAGCGGCGGATTCACGATCTACCGGCCGTGGCATTGGAGCCTGAAAGGCAGCGACCTGTATTACGGCGACGTGCTCGGCGGCCGTCCCGACTGTATCGCCGCCTACGAGATCGACGGCTGCGACTTCACCATGCGGGACGGCCTGCCGTATCCGACGGGCAGGGACGGCGCGCCGGCGAATCTCTCGATCGTGGCGATGGCTCCCGCCGTGCTGCACGAGGAGGATCATTTCAACGGCACGATGGCCACGATGATGAACTCCGTATCCAATCCGTCGATCAAGGGCGACGGCACGGAACTGCCCCATCTCGAAGAGCACGAGGGAGCGAGGCATCCCAAATACGGTGCCGGAATGATCGCGAGTTACGACCGCGGTGTGGCCGCGGGCGATGGCACGATGTTCGTAGCCGGCGCCACCGACTGGGTAGTTGGCCTGCAGCGTCGCAACTGGTTCGTCGAGAAGATCACGCGCAACGTGCTCGATCGGCTGTCCGGCCCGCGGCCCGCGGCTTCGTCGGCCTAGCCTGCCGCGAAAACGGCACCACATCCACGGCCTATTTGTGGCGACTGCCACCTTTTTCTGTCAGCAGACGAACACGTGGAGCGAATGGCGGCCCAGAAACGCCACGGGGCCGAGGGAGAAGAGACGCGGAAACCAGGTGATCAGGAACCCGATCGCCGTGATCGCACACACGAGATTCACGATGCGGGGGCTGCTCGACGGCGTCTGCCGGTTTGTGTCCATTGAACACGACGCCCTTTCCGGTGCTGTCAAAGGGAGACACCCTACCATCCCAGATGGATTAAGAAATGGGCCGGACGTCAGGGGCATTGAGGCTCCCGGGGGCGAGCGGGTAGTCTCCGCCGCAGACACGGATCGTCCGTGCCGGCACCGTATCAAAGGAGTAATCACATGCACAATCGCCCTGTGTCGGTCCGACAGAGCCGACTTGCCCGGCTGTGGACCGCCGTGTTCGTCTTCCTGATGGCTGGTTTCGTTGCCTGGTCGTCCGTCGACCGCACCGCCCTCGGCGTTGACACGCAGGCCGCCCTGCCACTCGCACCGCACGGCACCCGCTTCCACTTCGAGGTGATCGAAAGCCACGACGCTGCCTATCTCGGCGACACGCCGGCTCACATCGGCAAGGACGGCGGACTGACGGTCCGGCCGCATGTCGCGCTCGGTGACCGCGTCTACCGGACGGTCGATGCGACGCACACGACCGTAGGCCGCATCACCCGGGTGGAATGGAATCGCGTCAGCGGCAGTCTGGAAGTCGAGTTCGATCCGGAGCCGCTGCAGCGAGTCGCGGTCGGTGACGAGGTGTGGATCGATCTCAACCCCGCACCGAATGTGTCCCCTCCTTCCAAACCGTGAGCCGGTGCGTGAACTCAGGGATTGCCGCCGCTCGCTGCATCACCGATGCGCTGATCGACGGCGTTTCGACCTTTCACGGGAAGGCGATTTCGCCCCAGTTGGCCGGCTCCATCTTGAGCTCGAACACCTCGTCGTTGACGAGGCCCGTGCACTGGTTGTTCCAGTGGGTGCGCAGCAACGTGTCGTTGCCCGATGTGTAACCGTGCGTGGCGACAAAGTAGCCGCGCTGCAGTGGTGGGGCACCGCCGGCGGTTTTCACGGCCTGCTGCCGCCGCCGGAGCGGGGCCCGAGAGGAAAGAACATCCTCGGGCAGTATCACGAGTCATACCCGCACCACGAGGCGGAGCTTGGGAAGGTGCTCGACGGGCCACTTGCGACCCGGTGGGTGGAGCTAGCCCGCACGTTGGGGCTGTTGGTCGAAAACCTGCCCGCGGCGGACGGCACGCTGTCGCGCGGGGAGTGGATCAGGTCGGCGTCCGCATTGGTGCGTCATTGACGTTTGAAGTGCCTCTACAGAAGCGATCATCTCGCGGACGATCCCGGTGGCCACCGCGGCCATCACGGGCCCGTTGAAAAAGTGGCTGCGGTCATGAGGGTCCCCGGCCCGAAGTCATTTCATCTTACCCGCTGGCTTTCTCATCCTGATGGGAACGTCGTTGGATTGGACGGCGCCCGGCGTCGTCCTGCCGCGGTCGATGTCGCGTGCGAGCATGGCCGTCATCGCGGCGACGCGGGCGGGCTGGGCCCCGGCGAGGTTCGTCGTCTCGCCAGGATCGGCGGCGAGGTCGTAGAGCTGCACGTCGGGCAGGCCGCTCGTGTCGTCTTCCGGCCGCGGAGGGCTCCAGCCACCGGACCCCGGACAGAGGCAGAGCTTCCACTGGCCGTCGCGGATCGCGAAGCTGCCGTCGGCCGAATGCACGATCAGGCTCGTGCGGATCGGGACCGTGGCCGTGCCGACGAGCGCCGGCAGAAAACTCACGCTGTCCTCGCCGGCGTCGGCGGGAAGCGGGGCACCGAGCAGCTCGGCACACGTCGCGAGCAGGTCGATCTGGCCCACGAGCTGGTCGCACACGGTGCCCGCCTTGACCCGCGCTGGCCAACGCACGAGGAACGGCACTCGGTGCCCGCCCTCGTAGAGATCCGCCTTGTGTCCGCGATAGATGAAGCTCGGGCGATGTCCCGCCGCGATCAACTCGGGGATGTTCGCCATGGGCGAGCAGCCGTTGTCGCTCGAGAACACCACGATCGTGTTCTCGGCGAGCCCGTTCGCCTCGATCGCGTCGAGAACCCGCCCGACGTCGGCGTCGACCTGCTTCACGAAGTCGGCGTAGGGGTTGATGCCGCTCGTGCCCTGCCACGACTTCGCGGGGACGATCGGCGTGTGCGGGGCGGCCAGGGGCACGTAGGCGAAGAACGGCGTGCCCGATCTGGCGGCGGCCGCCCGGGCCCCGATCCACCCGATGGTGTGATCGATGATCCCCTGCTGCACGTCGATCGCCTCGAAGTGTGTGCCGGCAGGTCCGGGCCGCGACGGCTCCGGAAAGCTCTTCGTCTCGGAGGCGATCTCGGTCGGCAGCCGATCGTTGATCCAGACGTAGGGGAACATGTCGAGCGAGGCACTGATGCCGTAGAAGTGCCCGAATCCGCGGTCGACTGGGCCGCCTTGGATGGGTGACGCGTAGTCGACGCGGGCGATGTCACGGAACGGCCTGCTGAAATCCGCGGCGTCGTCGGCGGTGCCCCCGCCCACCAGCGGCCAGTTCATGCCAAGATGCCACTTGCCTATGCAGGCGGTGGCGTAGCCCTGGCGGGCGAGCAGCCCCGGCAGCGTCAGCCGGTTCGCAGCGATGAGCGGCTTCGAAAATCCGAGGAGCACGCTGCTTTGCAGCCGGGTCCGCCAGGGATAGCGGCCCGTCAGCAGGGCGTAGCGGGTGGGCGTGCACACGGCCGACGCCGTGTGGGCATCGGTGAACCGCATCCCCTCGGTGGCAAGCCGGTCGATGTGAGGCGTGGCGATCTTGCTGTCGGGATTGTTCGCCGACACGTCGCCATACCCCTGATCGTCGGTGAGGATAACGACGATGTTGGGTCCGGAAGCGGCCGCCTCACGCGGCTGCGCCGCAGCCGCCATGATCAGGGGCAGGAAGGCCAGGGCCGGAAGGATCGGGAACGGAAGGCAGGCCCGGCATCGTGGCACGAGATGCGAGGAGAACATTGAAACACACCTCGGGACGCGGCGGAGGAGGCGAGGATGAGATTAGGCCCACCGACCACGGTCCCGCAAGCGTCGTGCCGCCGGCGCGGCCCTTGCCTCGAGGCGGGGGAGAGTCGTTTACGGGATATCATCCACGCCCGCAGCGCACGGAAGGGAATCCGGCCACCATCCTCTGCCACAGCGGGTCACTTCCATCTCGCGGGTCGCGATCCCGGGATTCGCGTAGGATGGCGGCCGGGCAGCCTGCGTTTCGCCCGTCCCTCCAGGAGCACGTCATCATGGCAGATCCATTCCCGGCGCCGCTCGACACGCCGCGACTCGCCCGCCGCGGGATGTTTCATTCGCTCGGCGCGGCGGCGGCCGGCTTCACGCTCGTCAACCACGCGGTCGCCGCGGAAGACGCGGCGGGCGCGCAGGTCGTCGACCGCTCGTCGAGCATCCGCATCACGGGGCTGAAGACCTACTGGCTCGGCCCGGTCGTCTTCGTCAAGATCGAAACGAATCACGGCATCGCCGGTTGGGGCGAGGTGAAGGGCACCGACCCGCGGATCGGCAAGGTGTGCGTCGAATCCCTGTTCGAACTGGTCGATGGCGAGAACCCGACCCGGATCGAGCATTTGTGGCAGAAGATGTTTCGCGCCCATCGCGACATCCGCGGCGGCGCGATCCTGATCCACGCCATGGCCGCGATCGACGTCGCGCTGTGGGACATCGCCGGCAAGCTCTGGAACACGCCCGTCTACCGGCTCCTGGGCGGGCCGACCCGCGACCGGATCCGGGTCTACCACACGCCGCTGGCCTACAAGGTGCCGTCGGGCGGCCCCCGCGAGCATTCCAGCACCCCGGACGTGGTCGAAGGCTACGTCAACGCGATCAAGGCGGCCCGCGAGAAGGTAGGGCCCAAGGGGGCGGTGATGTTCGATGCTCACTCGGCCCTGCCGCCGGCCACGCTGATCCAGGTGGCGGCCGCGATCAAGCCCTACGATGTGCTCTTCATCGAGGAGCCCGGCGTGCCGGGCAACATCGAGATCTTCAAGCGGTTACGGGAAAAGATCGCCGTTCCCCTCGCCACCGGAGAACGCGACCGGACGATCTACGAGGTGATTCCCTACCTGCACGAGCGATGCATCGACATTCTGCAGCCCGACTGCAGTCACACCGGCGGCATCAGCCAGATGCGAAAGATCGCGACGCTGGCCGAGGCCTATTACGTGCCGCTGGCGCCGCACTGCACCGGCACCTTCCTCGGGATCGCCGCGAGCCTGCACGTGACCGCGTCGATTCCGCTGTTTCTGATCCACGAGTTCTATCCCGACAACGCCAGGCTGAATCCGCAAGATATCCTCCGGATGGAGTATGCCTACGACGCCGACGGCACGATCGGCCTGCCGCCAGGCCCGGGCCTCGGGGTGGAGGTGGACGAGGCGCTCCTCGCGAAGCAGGCAAGTCTGCCGCAGACCTTTACGTGGCCCGAGCAAAGGCTGAAGGACGGCTCGGTCGCCGACTATTGAGCCGCCGCCTCCGCCGGCTCATCGCGGCCGCACCGCGGGAAACCTGGCCGCGGGGCTAAGTTTCCCTGGCACCATGTCATTGCTTCTTACCACCCGCCGGCTGTCCGTGCCGGTTTCCCCACCCAAAGGCAGCCCATGCTCCGGCTTTCGTTTCAGCCCGCCCGCGTCAGTGTCCGCTTTCGTCTCGCGATCTGGGCGGCCCTCGTCGCCGTCTGGGCGGCCGTTCCTGCGGCCGCCGCGTCGCCGTCGTTCGCCGCCTTCGATGCCCGCGCGCGGGCCGGCGACCGGCTGACGGTCGTCTTCTACGGCGCCTCGCTCACCTGGGGTGCCAATGCCACCGACCAGAACTATTTTTCCTACCGGGCGCGGGTCGCCTCCCGGCTCACGGAAAAATATCCGCTGGCCCGGTTCAGCTTCCACGATGCCGCGATCGGCGGCACGGGCTCGCAACTCGGCGTCTTCCGGCTCGACCGCGACGTCCTCGCCAGGAAGCCCGACCTCGTCTTCGTCGACTTCACGGCCAACGACGACATCAATTCGGGCGATCCCGAGACGCTCGCCTCCTACGAGTCGATCATCCGCAGGCTCGTGACCGAGGCGCAGGTGCCGGTGATGCAGGTGCTCTTTCCGTTCAAGTGGAACATTGGCCGCGAGCTGCTCGGGAAGATGAAACGTCGCGACGGCCATGTCGCGATCTCCGCCGCCTACGGCACCGGACTTGGCGACGCCGTGCTCCGCGTGATCGAGCAGGTGGAGCAGGGGGGCACCACGGTCGACAAGCTCTGGGACACCGACGGCGTGCATCCGGGCAACGCCGGCTACGAGGTTTTCGCCGCGGCCGCCTGGGATGGCTACCTCGAGGCCGTGGCGGCCAAGAAAACCTGCGCGGCCCCCGAGCGACTGCTCCATGCCCCGACCTACATGAAGCAAACCAGGGTGCGGCTCTCGTCGCTCGACGATCTGCCGGCCGGGTGGCGGCGGGGCGTGCCGAACCTGACGTCGGCCTATTTTGACATGCTCATGTCGCGGTGGCTCGACGACGAGGTGATCGCGACCAACCGCCGCGAGGAGAAGGACCCGGCCGGCAAGAAAACGCTCGTGTCGCAGCCGGTCGCGCCGCTGGAAATACAATTCCGTGGGGAGATGGTACTGCTCTTCGGCGAGGGCACGCCGAAGTCGGGACGCTACCGGGCGTTCATCGACGGCCGGCTCGTGGAGCGGCCGGTGCCGAATGCGAAGGAGCCGCTGCGCGAGTTCGACGCCGCCAGCATCGCCGCGCCATCCCGTGGCAACGCGCACCACGTGGCGGTGATCGCCACGGGCCTCGATCCCGCCGTCGATCACACGCTGCGGATCGAGCCGGTGTTCTCACCCGACCAGGAGCAGGAACTCCGGCTCGAGAGCGTCTGTGTGGCCGGCGGCGACGCCCGCGTGATCCTGTCACCGCGGCGATGACAGGCGGCCGGAAATCCCCGCGTCCAATTCCCCGTATCCCGCCGGCCCTTCGTACTCCTGGGAATGGCGGCGACCCTTTAGATATACTCAGGCGTCCGCCATACCCCCTCACGGAGCGATCCATGACCGTCGACCATCCCGAGAAGAAGACCCCGAAGACAGCTCCAAAAAAGCAGACCGGGGCCAGGTCGCAGGCAAAGCCGGCGAACAGGAAGCCCGCTGAAGAGATCACGAGCAAGGCCGACCTGATCCGGAAGGTCGCGGGGATCATCAGGGCCAAGGGGGAAAAGCCGCGCCCCACCGACATCGTGAGAATCCTGGAGGAAGAGGGGGTCAAGGTTGCTGTGGCGCAGGTTTCGATGACCCTCAAGGCCGCCGGCTATTCGCCCTTGCGGAAACGGCGGAAGGGAAAGAAGTCCAGAGGAGCAAGGGTGGCCAAGCCGAGTGGTGGCAACAGCCGCTCGCGCGAGATTTCGATCGACGACCTGCTCGCGGCCAAGAGTGTCTCCGGAGCGTTTGGCGGCACTGACAAAGCGATCGCGGCCCTGCAGGCGCTCAAGCAGTTCGAGAGTTGAGCGGGCAGCCTGGCGGACAGCTCACAAGGCCTGCGACACCCGCACGACGCGTCAGCGCGCACGCCCGCGCCGTCCCTGTGCGCGGCCGCGACCGGTGTGCTACAGTGATCGGTTTTGCCTGAAGGAGGCAATCTGCTCATGGCCGTGACCACGTCCCTATCCGGAATTCTGACGCCGCTCATGGTGCCGCTCGACGGCCGTGGCCGGATCAACGAGGCCGAACTGGCCCGCTACGTGGAGTGGTTGATCGAGGGGGGCGTGCACGGGCTTTATCCCAACGGCTCGACCGGTGAGTTCTTGCGGTTCAGCGTCGAGGAGCGGCGGCGGATCGTGCAGATCGTCTGTGATACGGCGGCGGGCCGGGTGCCGGTCGTCGCCGGCGCCGCCGAGGCGACCGTGGCCGATACGATCAAGGCCTGTGGGCACTGCCTCGAGGCGGGGGCCCGGGCGGTGGCGGTCGTGTCGCCTTTCTATTACAAGCTCTCGCCGGAGAGCGTGTACGCCTATTTCCGCGAGATCGGCCGGCACAGCCCGATCGACGTCACGCTCTACAATATCCCGATGCTCGCCTCTCCCATCGACGTGCCCACGGTGCGGCGGCTCGCCGAGGACTTTCCGCGGATCGTCGGCATCAAGGACTCGAGCGGCGACATCTCCCATATGGGCCGACTGATCGCCGCCGTCCGCCCGATCCGGCCCGATTTTTCATTTCTCACCGGGTGGGAGTCGGCGCTCGTGCCGATGCTGCTGGCGGGCTGCAATGGCGGCACCCACGCGTCGAGCGGAATCGTGCCAGGCCTCACCCGCAGCATCTACGACGCGGTGCGAGCGGGCCAGATCGATCAGGCCTTCGAACTCCAGCGGAAACTGACAGACTTGTTCGACCTCGTGATCCAGGGAGCGGATTTCCCCGAGGGCTTTCGGGTCGCCGCCGAGGTGTGTGGCTTCCGCATGGGCGCGTCGCGACAGCCGGCCACGGAGTCGCAGGAGGCCGACCGCCGCGCGCTCGCCGAACGGATCCGTGAAAAACTGAAGGCACTGCGGCCCTGACGGCCGCGATGGAGGCCCGGAGAGACCATGTTTACGATCGACGCCCATCTCGACCTGTCGATGAACGCCATGGAGTGGAACCGCGACCTGCGGGTTCCCGCTGCCGAACTCAATGCCCGCGAGCGGGCCCGCGGGCTCACCGACAAGCCCGACCGGGGCAACGCGGTGGTGTCGTTTCCTGATCTCAGGCGGGGCAATATCGGCCTCGTCGTCGCCACGCAGATCGCCCGTTACGTTGCCCCCGACAATCCGCTACCGGGCTGGAGCTCCCCCGAGCAGGCTTGGTCGCAGACGCAGGCGCAGGTGCAGTGGTATCGCACGATGGAAGAGGCGGGAGAGATGGTGCAGATCGTCGACCGCAGCGGGCTCGACGCACACGTGTCGCGGTGGCTCGCGGTCGTCGCCGCAGGCGGCGACACGTCGCGGCTCCCGATCGGCTACATCCTCTCGCTCGAAGGTGCCGATTCGCTGATCACACCGGGGCATCTCGAGCGAGCGCATGGCTACGGCCTCCGCGCCGTGGGGCCGGCCCACTATGGTCCCGGCCGCTATGCCCACGGCACCGATGCGTCGGCGTCGCTGAATGCCGCCGGCCGCGAGCTCGTCGCCGAGATGGACAGGCTCCGAATGATCCTCGATGCCACGCACCTCTGTGACGCCGCCTTCTGGGACGCGCTCGATATCTTTTCGGGGCCGGTCTGGGCGAGCCACAACAACTGCCGGGCGTTGGTCGACCACAACCGGCAGTTTTCCGACGAGATGATCAAGGCGCTCGTCGCGCGGGGCGCGGTGATCGGCGGTGCGCTCGACGCCTGGATGATGGTGCCCGGCTGGGTTCGGGGGAAGTCGCAGCCGAAGGCGATGAAGTGCGACCTCGAGGTGATGGTCGACCACCTCGACCACATCTGCCAGATCGCCGGCAACGCCGACCACATCGGCATCGGCTCCGATCTGGACGGCGCGTTCGGCCGCGAGCAGGCTCCACACGACCTCGAGACGATCGCCGACCTCTCCCGGGTGCCCGCGCTCCTGGCGAAGCGGGGCTATGCACCGAGCGACGTCGAGAAGGTGATGCACGGCAACTGGCTAAGGTTTCTGCGAAACGCGTGGGCCTGACGGGTCTCCCACGTTCCCGTGTCAGGCGTCTTCGGCGTCAGCCGCCTCGATTTCGCCTGCCGCGATGGCGTCGACGAGCCGTTTGTGGTCGCCGATCACGAAGTGGGACTCGGCCACCGCGAACACCTCGACCGCATCGGCGAACGTGTCGTCGCTGCCGAGATAGGCCGAGATCGCCACCGCGTCGCCGCTTCGCGCATGGGCTCGGGCGAGCGTGCGGGCGCAGAGATCGGCGTAGGTGTCGATCGTCGCAAATTTCGCGTTCTCGACGTTGAAGCCGCCCTTCATGTCATGGAGCTGCCGCGCGTAGTACTGCCTGCCCGTTCCCGGGACGCCGTCCATCCAGCCGAGAAACAGGTCGGAAACCGCCTGCATCATTTTCTGGCCCCGTACGATCCGCTCCCCTTCGTGGGCGAACCGGGAGAGTTCCCCGGTGTGCTTGACGTAGGGGGCGAGAACGGACGGGGTCGCCTGCTTCATCTGCAGGATGATCTGGTCGTCGGCATCGCGGCCCTCGAGCAGTGCCACCCAGCAATAGGTGCCGACGCTCCCCAC
>JBILWX010000210.1:0-4446 GCA_044369655.1 Pirellulales bacterium | reverse complement strand
CCGCCGTGGAGGTTCATCTGTCGGGCGATCGGCTGAATCTCGGTGGCAGGCTTCAGGTCGGAGCCTTTCGTGCCTGCGAACAATCCCCACTGGAACCGCGGCTGCTTGAAGAACCGGGCGTCAGGGCTCCGCTGATTGATCGCCACGCTGAAGCCTGCGCGGCGGGCCTCCGTCTCGGGCAGATCGAAGAGTGTGGCGGGGGTGGCGTCGCCCGGCTTGCAGGCATAGGCGGCGAGCTTGCCGTCCTTGCGGCCGAGGAGGACGAACTGCCCGCTCTTCGCGTGGTAGATCACGCGGCTGCAAGCGAGGCCGAGCTTCGTCGCTTCTGGCCACGCGGCCCACGTGGTGCCGACGCGGCGATAGGCCGTCTGCTGATAGGCGTTGTCGCTGTTGCCGCCGAAGAGCAGGACAGCCGTGCCGTCGGCCGCGGTGGCAAGCGTGCGGCGGTTGGCCCCCTGGCCGTGATGATCGCGGAGAAGGCTCAGCGGCACGGCCTGCGGCTTCCCCGACGCGGGATAGTCGTGGAGTTTGCCTTCGTGGTCGCAGACGACGCCAGCGCCGGTCGCCGGATCGATGGCCGCCCCGAAATTGAGCGTCATGCCCAGCGGCAGGTTGACCGGTGGCCCGGCGAAGGCTGCGGCCTTCGGTGCCGCCACCGATGCCTGCGCGTAGCCGCCCTTGTTGGTCGTTACGAGCCGCAGGGTGCCGTCGGCAGGAGCCGCGAAACAGGGACGATAGATCTGTCGTCCGGCATCGATCTCACCGACATTCGCGCGGAGGGCGAATGCCGCCTCACCGACCGCTCGCGCGAAGAGCAGCCCCTCCTGCCTGCCGTCGCGGCTGCCGCAGAAAAACAGGAACTGCTCCTTGCCGCGGACCGCCTGGAAGGGATACGGGTCGGCGATCGTCACGCCATCGGCGCCGGTGAACGCGACAGGCTGGCGGGTGAACTCGCCGCCGGTGCGACCCTGGAGTTCGACAAACTGCTTTGCCTGGGGGTCGTAGGAGATCACGCTGATGACACCGTCGGCAAGCACTGCGATATCCGGGTTGATGAGTCTGTCGGCGATCTTCGCCGGCCTGCCGGGCTCGAGCGACGCGTCGATCGCCACGTGCCAGAGGCCGCCGTTGCCCGCGTATACGCAATGAATCACGCCCTTGGCATCGACCGCCGAAACGAGCTCCGACATGCCCGCTGGCGCCGTGTAGCCCTGGACGCCGCTCATGCCAGAGCCGACCTGCCGCGAGGCACGCCCGGCGAATACGCCAACGAGGTTGCCGTCCGGCCCAGCCTTGTCGTCGAACATCTGCCAATACCAGCCGGTGTTGACGATCCATGGATCCCAGCGGGCCACGCGGCCGTAGCTGCGCGGGCTGCCGTAGGTGAGATCGACCTGCGCGTCGAGGCTCGGTCGCTGGTGCCACTGGCGATAGACCTGGCCGTCAGGTTCATAGCCCGCCGCCTTGCTATCGGAATGATGGCCGCGGTAACGGGCGTGCGTCGGATGGACGGCATCCTGCATCTCGATTCCGTAAGAGCGGTCGAGAGTGGCCTCTTCTTCAAAGAGGATCGAGGGCTGGCCGGCCTCGACGGCGATCGTCGTGGTAGAGAATGCGGCGGCGTCGCCCTCGGGGCCGAAGTCGTAGCGGACCTGCACGACGGTCTTGAGCGGTCCCTTTTCCAGAAATGTGACGCTCATCCGGGGCGCGGCCTTCTCCGGGGGCGTGACGGCGAGCGTCGCCTTGCCCGGCGTCCAGGTGCCATCGCGAAGCCGCACGCCCTGCACGGGAGACGGGAAGGGAAGTGATTCCGTCGGTTTCGGGATGCGGATGCCGGTGAGCGTACTGGTGATCTCGTAGCCGTCGGCGGTTTCCCTGACGGCTACCGCCTCGGGATCGGCCGCTTTGGGCGTGCCTGGGCGGAGCGTGAAGGCTTTGGTTTCATTGGCGGCGAGGCCCGTGCGGACGGCGAGTTGCTTGCCGCCATCGAGCAGCTGATAGGGCACCTCGACGTTGCCCGAGGAGACCGCCGTGTTCGCGGGATCGACGGGAGTCGCCAGATCAAACGTGATGATCTGGTCTGGATGCGACACGCCGAAGTGCTCGGTGAGCGTGAAGGAGTCGGCGGCGTGTGGCGAGAGGGGCGACAGGCAGGCACATGCGAGCGCCACGAAATAGGGCAGGGGGCGAAACATCGATCGGCTCTGGGGGGGCGATGGTGGTGCGGTGGGGTGCGAAGGCATGGTGAGTGGGGTGATGTTCAGACGCGGTGTCCCCGGGCTTCCGCCCGGGGCTTCTTGGCATGGGTGTTGGAAGGTCACCGGGCGACGCCCTTGAACTCCATGAAGACGGCGCCCAGACGGCGGAGGTCGTCGAGAGCGGCGGCGACTTTCTGTTTTTCCGCGTCGCTCAGTTCGGGCGGCCACGGCTGGCCTTCCTTCGGCAGGACCATCGACGCGGCCGGCTCGGTTTTGAACATCGTGTTGCCGCCGACAAACATGATGTCGAACGGATTCGCGCCCGTGTGCGAGAAGACCATCTTCGTGTTCTTCACCTTCACGCCCTGCATCGTGCCACCGGCGGCCTTCTTCGCCTCCTCGGGATCGGTGATCGGCACCTGCGGAATCGGCGCCGCCGTGAGGAAGAGCCCGCCGTCGTAGTTGCGGACATTCACGAGGTCATCCACATGCTCGCCGTGGAATTTGTGGCAGAGCATCGTCACCCGGCCCGGCGTGTCGCCGGCATTTCCCTCCATCAGCAAGACGCGCCGGGTCTGCTCGGTGTAGTAGTCGCTGATCACGAGGTTCTGGCTGTCCTGCACCGTGATGTCGTAGGGATTCTGGGAATTGTAGAAGGTGAGCAGCCCGAGGAAGCCGTCCTTGGGCACCGACTGGTCCTTGCCGCGAACCCGCAGGGTCGTGTCGAACTTCTTCGACTGCGGATGGCGGCTCGGATGGAACTGTTCGAACAGGATCGTCGCCCGCTGGCAGCTGTCGACTTCGACCACGTTGAAGAGGACTCCGATAAACACGCGATCCTGCCTGCCGAGCCCGCGGAACACCGTGTAGCCGCCGACATCGTCGTAGGCCACCATCGAGGGGCCGTCAGAGCCCTCGTGGAGGATGCTGATCAGGCCCGGCTCGTCGCAGTAGGCAGAGCCAACTTTCAACCCATCCAGCGTGACGTCGTTCGCGTTCTTCACGCGAATGATCGCCGCCTCGCTCCCTTCCGCCGCCGCCGGGCCGGCCCAGCGGATGGCCGTGCCGGCATTCCAGCAGCAGCCCGCGCCACCGAAACGATAATCCGCGCCCGTGATCTCGATCGTCTTCTTTACCAGATACTCACCGTTCGGCAGGTAGGCGATCGCCCCCTTGCCGTGCTCGCGGGCCGCGGCAATCGTGGCCACGATCGCGTCGGTGTCGTCGGTCTTGCCGTCGCCCTTGGCGCCGAAGTCACGCTTGGCGTCGAACACCTTGCCGGGGAGTTTCACCTCGCTGCGGAAGAAGGTCTGACGCGCGGACGTGACCGCCGGGCCCCGCTTGCCGGCGGGGATCACGAGCGGCTTGATGGGGGTCTTCGATGGCTGAGACAACCCAAGCAACTCCTTCGTGCCCTTGCTCTCGCAGTTGGAGAGGATCACGGGAATCTCGGCACTGGAGAGAAGCACCGGCGGCGCATCGCTCGGCGGATGCGAGAACGTGCAGTCGAAGATCGTGAACGGGCTCGCGTTTTGAATGACGGCCCCCGTCGGCGACTTCCAGCCCTCCACATGGCAGTCCTGCAAGACGAAACCGTCGTCGCTCTGCAGAAAGCGGTTCGAGCCGACCGAGGTGCAGCGGAGAGCGGAGTTGTGCCCCACGTGCGTGTAGATATCGATCTCGCGGCTCGCCTCGAAGTGGCAGTCGCGGACATAGACATTGCCGGTGATGTTGCGGATGGCGGACGTGCAGTAGTAGAAGCCGCAGTTCGTCACCGTGTTGTCGAGCTGGTTGTAGCCCAGGAACACGATGCCGTTGCCGACATTCGCGAAGATGCAGTTGTCGAAGAGCACCTCGGCGGTCGCCACCTTGAAGGGAAACCGGCCCCCCTCGCCGGAGAAGATACCCGTGCCCATGTTGACGAACATCTCGTGGCGGTGGACCACGGCCGATTCGTAGTGGGTCGTGGAGCAGTGATACACGCCTTCCGCGGCCTTGCCAGCGCCGTCCCAGATGATCCCCTCGAAGAGCACGCCCGCGGTGGCGCCGTCGCTGTGGAACATCACCTGTGTCGCCTTGGGGTCGGAGCTGTCCCAGACGATCCGCGTGTCGCGGCCGTGGCCGATGAGCCGCTTGCCGTAGAGATTGGTCCATTTCAGCGTCTTCGTGATCCGGTAGACGCCCGGCGGGAAATAGACGGTGTTGGGCTGGCCGAAGCCGTCCTTCAGGCTGTCGAGGGCGGCCTGGA
>JBILWX010000209.1:0-4462 GCA_044369655.1 Pirellulales bacterium | reverse complement strand
GAGCGAGAGCCTGCGACGCGCTCTCATCGGCCATGCCCGCCGACGGCTGGGAGCCGCCATCGCACCGAAAGAAGTGGAATTCGTCGCCACGCTGCCGCGAACCCGCAGCGGCAAAATCATGCGGCGGCTGCTCAAGGCCCGCGAGTTGGGACTGCCCGAGGGCGATCTGTCGATGCTCGAGGCGGAGCCGCGGCAGGCGGTGACGGAGGCTGGCGGCCGATGAAGCCAGCACCCACGCCCGCACTCGCCCGGAGCCACGCGCACGACCTCCTGCGTCGGATGCTTCTCGTCCGGCGATTCGAGGAGCGAGCGGCGGATCTCTACATGCAGGGCAAGATCCGCGGGTTTCTCCATCTTTCGATCGGGCAGGAGGCGGTGGCGGTCGGCGCGCTGGCCGCTCTCGCGGCGGACGACCGGATCGTGGCCGCCTACCGCGAGCACGCCCATGCGCTGGCCCGCGGCGTGCCGCCGGCCGCGGTGATGGCGGAGATGTTCGGCAAGGCGAGCGGCTGCAGCCGGGGCCGCGGCGGCTCGATGCACCTGTTCGACGTCGCTCGCGGCCTCTTCGGCGGCAACGCCATCGTGGCCGGCGGCCTGCCGCTGGCCGTCGGTCTGGCGCTTGCCGACGCGATGCAGGCACGGCCGCAGGTGACGATCTGTTTCTTCGGCGACGGCGCGGTGGCGGAGGGGGAGTTTCACGAGTCGCTCAACCTCGCGGCGCTCTGGAGGCTGCCGGTGCTGTTTCTCTGCGAGAACAATCTCTACGCCATGGGGACGGCGCTCGCGCGGCATCAGGCGATGCCGATCATCCATCGGAAGGCCGCGGCCTACGCCATCGAGTCGAGCGTCGTGGACGGGATGGACGTGCTGGCCGTCGAGGCCGGCGTGCGGCTGGCCGTGGAGTCTGTCCGTGGATCGCGGGGTCCCCACCTGCTCGAGGCGCGCACCTACCGATTTCGCGCCCACTCGATGTACGACCCGGAGCTCTATCGGCCGAGGGAGGAGGTCGAACGGTGGAGGGGCCGCGATCCGCTGGCGACCTTTCCGCTGCACCTGCGGGAGTGGGGACTCGTCGGCGACGACGAGATCAGGCAGCTCGAGGCGGGAGTGGCGGCCGAGGTGGAGGCTGCGGTGTCGGCAGCAGAGGCCGGTTCCTGGGAGCCGGTGGAGGATCTCTGCAGGGATGTGCTCACGCCGCCGGCGGGGACGGCGTCATGACCGTGATCAGCTATCGCGAGGCGGTGCGGACGGGCATGCACGCGGCGCTGGCTGCCGACCCGCGGGTGTTTCTGATGGGGGAGGACGTGGGCCGCTACGGCGGCGCGTATGCGTGCAGCAAGGGGTTTCTCGAGGAGTTCGGCCCCGAGCGGATCCGTGATACGCCGTTGTCCGAGTCGGCGTTCGTGGGCGCGGGGATCGGCGCGGCGATCGGCGGGATGCGGCCGATCGTCGAGGTGATGACGGTGAATTTCAGCCTGCTGGCGCTCGACCAGATCGTCAACAACGCCGCCGCGATCCGCCACATGAGCGGTGGACAGGTGAGCGTGCCGCTGGTGATCCGCATGGCGACGGGGGCCGGGCGACAGGTGGCGGCGCAGCATTCGCACAGCCTGGAGGTCTGGTATGCCCACGTGCCGGGGATCAAGGTGCTCGCCCCCGCCACGATCGACGATGCACGGCACATGCTGGCCGCGGCGCTCGCCGACCCCGATCCGGTCGTCATCTTCGAGCACGCCATGCTCTATCCGACCGAGGGAGAGCTTGCCGAGGATGCCGGGCCGTTCGACCCGTGGCGGGCGACGGTCCGCCGTGCCGGAAGCGACCTGACGCTCGTCACTTCCGGCGGCTCGCTGCCCAAGTCGCTCGCGGCCGCCGAGGACCTGGCTCGCGAGGGCATCGACGCCGAGGTGATCGACCTGCGGTCGCTGCGCCCGCTCGATACGGAGACGATCCTGCGGTCGGTCGCGAAGACCCACCGCGTGGCGATCGTCGACGAGGGCTGGCGGACCTGCGGCCTGGCGGCCGAAATCAGCGCGATCGTGACCGAGGGGGCGTTCTACGAACTCGACGCGCCGGTCGCGCGGATCTGCACCGCCGAGGTGCCGATTCCCTATGCGAAACACCTCGAGGAGGCCGCGCTGCCGAGTGTCGCGCGGATCGTCGCCACCGTGCGGGAGGCGTTTTTGGAGGAAGCCCGGAGCCGACCCGCGTGAAACCGTTCGTCATGCCCACGCTTGGTGCCGACATGGAGGCGGGCACGCTCGTTGCCTGGCACAAGCAGCCCGGCGATCCGGTGCACCGTGGCGATACGATCGCCGAGGTTGATACGGACAAGGGGGTCATCGACGTCGAGATATTCACCGAGGGTGTGCTCGACGCGATTCTGGTGCCGCCCGGTCGTCGGGTTCGCGTCGGCACGACGATGGCGACCATCCGCGAGTCGGGCGAACTCCCCGGAGCCGGCGCAGACGCCGCGAGCCCTGTCGCGCCGGTGGAGACGGGGGAGGAGCGGCCCGTGTCCGCCGTCGCAACGCCGGCCGGCGTCGCCCTCACGGTGCCGGTCTATGGCCCCGGGCTGGCAACGGCTGGACGTCTGCGGATCTCGCCGGCAGCCCGTCGGCTCGCGCGGGAACGCCGTGTCGATCCCGCGCTGGTGTCCGGAACCGGCCGCAGCGGCGCGATCACGCTGGCCGACATCGAACGGGCCGCGACACAGCCGGCGGCCATCGCCGCCGCCTCACCGGTGGCCCCCACGGCTCCCGGCGGCAGGCCCGCACCGGGGATCTCCACTGACCGGCTCCAGCGGATGCGGCAGACGATCGCCGCCGCGATGGCCCGGTCGAAACGCGAGATCCCCCACTCCTATCTCGCCACGACGATCGATCTGCACCGGGCCGTCGCCTGGCTGACCGCGGAGAACGACCGGCGTCGGCCCGAGCAGCGGCTGCTCCCGGGCGTGCTGTTGCTCAAGGCCGTGAGCCTGGCGCTGCGTCAGGTTCCCGAACTCAACGCCGTGTGGGAAGGAGGCACGGTCGTGCTGCGGGAGACGGTGCATGTGGGCGTGGCGATCTCCCTGCGGCAAGGCGGCCTCGTGATCCTGGCCCTGCACGACACGGCGAGCCGAAGCCTCGACGATCTCATGGACGGCCTTCGCGATCTCACGGCGAGAGCCCGCGCCGGCCGGATGAAGAGTTCGGAGCTCGCCGATTCCACGATCACCGTCACGAGCCTGGGCGATCGCGGGGTGGAGAGCGTCTACGGCGTGATCTATCCGCCGCAGGTGGCGATCGTGGGCTTCGGCAAGATCGTCGAGCGGCCCTGGGCGGCCGAGGGCGGTCTATTCGTCAGGCCGGTGGTGACGGCCACGCTCGCGGCCGATCACCGGGTGTCGGACGGCCACCGCGGGGGGCTGTTCCTCGACGCGGTCGACAGGCTGCTGCAGGAGCCGGAGAAGCTATGAACGCCACCGAGCAACGGGCCCGCGACGCTATCGTCGACATCCTTGCGGGGATCGCGCCGGAGGCGGATCTCTCCCTGCTGCCACCCGATGCGAACCTGCGACGCGAACTCGATCTCGACTCGATCGACTTCCAGAACTTCGTCATCCGGCTGTGTAAGGAGCTGTCGATCGACATTCCCGAGCGAGATGCGGCGCAGCTCACGACCCTCGCCGGCTGCGTCACGTATCTCGCGAAGCGGCTATGAGATCGCGGGTGCCCGTCCTCCCTCATCATCGCTCTATGTCGAGTTTTAGAAAATGCGTCGCGCAGCTGATGCAGGGGTCGTAGCTGCGGACCAGTCGTTCGCAGCCGGCGGCCGCTTCATCGTCGGAGAGGGAGAGCAGTCCCGGCAGCCAGGCCCGCAGGTCGGCTTCGATGCGGGCCTGGTTCTGGCTCGTCGGGGGAATGATCGTCGCCGCCGCGATGAGCCCGTCGTCACCGATTGCATAGCGATGGTAGAGCAGTCCGCGCGGGGCCTCCGTCGCATGACAGCCCACGCCTGCGCGGGGCACGTAGTCAACCCGGCTCGGTGTGGTCGAGGCACGGCAGGCCCGCGCGATGGCCAGGGCCTCCTCGAAGGCGGCGGTCACTTCGATGGCCCGTGCCGCAATCGCATGAAAGATGGTGCGCGAGGGCCAGCCGATGCCGCAGGTTTCGGCGGCCTGCCGGGCTCCTGCCGGCAGGTCGGCAAGGCAGTTGTTGAGCCGCGACAGTGGACCGCAGAGATAGGGCCTGTCGCCGGGGACGATGAAGCTCGAGAGCGCGGTGCTGTGCGGCACCTGCCGCTCCACGAAGTGAGTTCCATACTCGTCGATCGGAATGTCGAGGCCGCCGTCCACCGTGGCGGTCGATGACACGATTCGCCCGTCGTTCATCGGGTAGCCATCCGGAGCCCGCAACGAGACGCACTCGTAGGGCTGGGTGAAATCCGGGAACGTGAACCGGCTGACGGCGGTGAGCGT
>JBILWX010000024.1:0-37305 GCA_044369655.1 Pirellulales bacterium | reverse complement strand
TACCGCGGGGCACCGAAGGCGGCGCGCGCCGATGCAAAGCTCTATCAGTGCTTGTGTCTGATCGATGCTCTTCGAGGAGGGCGGGCCCGGGAGCGGAGTCTGGCCAAGGAGCATCTGACGAGTTTGCTGAAAGGCTCAGCGAGTGAGGCTGAATCCTGAGCGGCTCCGCGCCTAGCCCTTCAAGGAAGCCTTCCCGGCAGGTCGTTTTGGGCAACGCCGTGTTTTTCGGGGCGCGGCGGGCGATGGGCCGACATAATCTTCGGCCATATGAGATGTGCGATATTCGGCCTACCCTTTGGAGGTGAATGCATGGATCCCAAGACATTTGCGGTCGCCGACGAACTGCTCGACAAGATCGCGAGCATCGTCGATCAGAAACTCGAATCCGCCAGTTTCAAAGACCTGCGGGATGCACTCGAGCGTTTGGGCAAGGCACTTGGCACAAGGTACTCGGCTTCGCTCCAGGTCGTCGTGGATGTCTTCGACCGCGAAAGGGAGCGGACGATACCGCTGCTCACCACCGGGTTTTCGACCACGGATGACAAAACCCCATACCGCGTCTGGGGCGACTCGTCAGCCCAGCGCTATCTCTGTGAGGGCGAGATCCAGGTTGTGCCCCATGACCGGTGTCCGAAGTGTTGGGAATACTGGGATTTCAAGTTCGAGCATCCACGCTGCCCCTCGTGCGGCCTGACGCTCGGCCAGGCCTGCAAGGTGTTGCTCGATTCGGACGTCTGTCCGCATTGCGATAAAAGGCAGGGTTACGAGCGAGAACCCGACGTGCGACCGCTGCGGCTTCCGTGTCGATCCGGACATGGTGTCATGGGGCTGACTGCTCCAGCGAACGCCGCGTAAGCCTGGAGGGAACAGCGTCGCCGGTTCCTTGCGGCGGCCAGGCGTGCTGGACCGCCGCCGCTCCCTGTCACCCGCCGGCGGCGTGCCGCATCAGGCTCACGAGGGCCCGGCGCTGGTCCTCGGGGAGGTCCGCGAGGAGTCGAACCAGATCTCCGACGTCGGAGGCCACCCCAACTGGTCCGGAATGTGGTCCGGAATTTTCCTCGACTGCGGTATCTCCCGAGGATTCTGCAAAACTTCGACTCCCCGTGGGGGTACTGCAACACCTGTGCACCTCGCGATTCGCGGGGTGCGCAGGTGTTTTTGCCTCCGGTGATCGAGCCATCACCGGGCCTGCCGGTTTCACATCCCGATGAACGCGCCCATCGGCCCGACGCCGATCGCCATCCGTCGCGGCTGCACGTCCGAGAAGGGAGCCGAACCGCCGCCCCGCCGATAAGGCGAATGGGCTGGTGCAGAACGGAGCCGGGCAGCCGCCGCCCGCGCGGCCTCGGCCGACGACTGACGATTGGCCGCGGCCCGATCGACGAGGACGCCCTGCCGGGCCGCGACATCCTGCTGCCGCTGCTGCAGGGCGGCTCGCTTCCGATCGATCCGCTGGATCTCCTGCCACAGCTGCGCCGCGTTCATGTCGAGCAGATTGGGCACGTTGCGAAGCTCCTGCGCCCGTCGGGCGTCGGACATGGCGGAGAGATACTCCCCAAGCCAGGCCTTTGCATCGCGGGCCTGCGGCGTGTCGAGCAGTTGCATCTTCTGGTCGAGCGAATCGAGCAGGTATTCGAGTTCGTACGACGACATCGCCGCCACCTGTTCATTGAACCGCACCTTGATTCGTCGCACCTCCGCGGCCGGGTAGACCGACTGTGTGGCCAGCCATCCGCCCAGTTCGGCGACCGCCCGCTGCCACTGCGGCCCGTGCATGATGTCGGCCTTGCGAGCAAGGTCGCACTCGGTGCTCGCGAGGTCCGCCTCCGGCACGGTCGCCGAGCACAGACCGGCCGCCCAGAGGGCGACGCTCCCGGCCATCGCCCAGGCGACGAACCACAGCTGCGAACCTGAAGCCATGCGAGTGAGTGTCATCGGGCGGCGCTCCCTGCTTTCCGCACCCACGTGGCCCGGGTGGGCAGCCCGTCAGCGGAACCAAGCGGCGGCTGGACCACTCGCCACACGCAGCGATCCTGGCCGTCGAAGGTGTAGATGTTCGTTGCATGGACCTGCGAGCCATCGGGCAGCACGGATGCGCCTCGGGCGATCCACGTATTGCCGTCACGAAACCAGGTGGCTTCGGCACGACTGCCGTCGGTGGAAAAACTCCACGAGCGGATCCGGCCCACGAGCGGATCCCAGCCGATCCGCTGCTGAAGCTCGACGACCGGCTCGCCGGAATCTTCCGGCGGCGTCAAGCGGGCCTCGCGAATGAGAAACGTCCGCGCCGCGTCCCAGCGCACGGTCATCTCCATCGAGCCCGCCTGCTTGTTCTCCGGGCCGGCCTCCGGCACGAGCACCCATTCGCCGACCATCCAGTCAAGATCCTCGAGAGACGAGGCATCGGCGACGACAGGCCGCTCTGCCTCCCGCACGCCGGCGATTTTCCACGTCTCACCCTGCCGCACCCAGATCGCCGTGAACGAGCCCGGGAGCGGCGTGCTCGTGTCCGGCACGATAACGTCCAGCACGCCATCCTCGACAGCGACGTGCGGGGCAATGAGTCGCAGTCGCGTTTCGCCAGCGCGAACCGTCGGCCGATCGGCCTGCCTTCGTTCTCCGCCGGCCGCCGCCACCTCGCCGGCCGGCAGGATGGTTCCCAGGCTGTCGACGAGGTCGCCATCGGCCGTCCACGCCGCACGGATCGCCGCCGTGTCGCCTCGGTCGAGCGCCTCCCGGTACGCGGCCGCCGCGGCCCGGATGGCGGCCACGTCAGCGGCAGGAGCCGGGCGGGCCGTTGCCTGGGCAGTGTCCTGGGCCGGCAGTGGCGTGGCCAGCAGCACTGCCAGGCAGGCTCCTACCGCGCCCACGCCGAACGTCGCACCGCGGACGATCGGCCTCGTCCTCATCGAAACTACGACCGAAGACGTCATCAATCGTCACCCTCCAGGCGGTCTCGGATCGACGTGCCGGTTTCGCATCCGGCGCAGCGATCGCAGAAGAGAAAAGAATACCAAGTCACCGGTCATCGTGCTCCAAAGCACGGTCAGAATGCGTTCGCCAATCCCACCTGGAACGTGGACGCCGGGCCACTCTTGTCGGTGCCGGCGCCCCAGTTGCCGAACACCGACAGGCGGTCGCTCGGGAACCAGACGAACCCGCCTCCCACCACCGTCTGGGCCACCAGCCGCGGCAACGCCGACTGGTTCTGGAAGCCGTGCACGAAGACCTGGAAGTCGTCGGTGATTTCTTTCGTGATCGCCCACTGCACGATGTCGATCGGCGTGAACCCCTCCTGCGTCGAATCATCCGCGACGCCGACGTTGTATTCGGCGACGAGCCCCCAGAAGAGCGTGTTGCGGAAGAGCATCATGATGCCCGGCTGGGTGCCGCTGTCGAAGGCCGGTGAGCCCCACGGGGTCTGCACGAAGGCCTCGATGCCCGTGGCCGGGATGAACCAGTCGTCGTTCTCCTCCCAGAGATGAATCTTCGTGTCGAAGATCAGCGGTGAGAATCCCGTCGTCGCTCCCATGCCGAGCCCTGCCGCCTGCCAGGTGAAGCCGCTCGAGTAGAGGCGAAACTCGAACCGGTCGGTCAGTCCCATCCGCAGGAGAAACTCGGCGTTGTAGGTCTGCGGCTGGACGGTGGAGATCGCTCCGGTGAAGAAGGCGGGGCTCCACTCGAGGTAGATGCCGCCGCGGGGGAGCGTGCTGGGGCCGTTCGGGTAGTTGGCCGTGTCGGGGCCAGGGTCGCGGATCGTGGGCGGCGCGAGCGACCGATCGGGATCGAGCCCCTCGGGAAAGGCTTCCGCGAGAAAGCGGGTCCACGGCCGCTGCGAATCGAGCGCGGCATCGGTCGGCTCGGCTGCGCACGCCGCCGAGCAACTGCCCATGATCAGGCAGGCGAGAATGCCTGGTGCGATCCTGCTCACGCCGCTAAGCAGGAGCCTTCCAGGAGACGGTGTGCTGGGATGATTCGGCATCGCGGCCGCTCGCAACTGCCATGGCCGTACGGGACCGGCTGGTTGAGGCGGCGGAAAATCGCAGACGGCCCGCAGGCCGGCAAGCCGAAATCTGGCTGGGTTTTTCCCGAGAAAAGGGAGGGGTGCGACCAGCTATTTTTTTCCGCCGGACGCGTTTCTTCCCGGCTGATCCCGCTGGATCGTGCCGCTGCCAAACGGCTGGGTCCTGCTGCTCGACCCATCCGATCTGGTGGTGATCGTGCCATTCCCAAATTTCTGCGTCTGGCCGGTCACCGTCTGGCCGTTGCGGCCACGCTCCGTCGTGATCGTCCCGGACCCGAACGGCCGGGTTTCGGTGGTGGTGCCGTCGGACCAGCGGGTGATCGTGCCAGATCCAAACTTCTGCGTGTGGCCCGTGACCGTCTTGCCGTCCCGCCCGCGTTCGGTCGTGATCGAACCGGAGCCGAAGGGCCGCGTCTGGCTCGTCGTGCCGTCGGAGCGGCGCGTCATCGTGCCCGAGCCGAACTGGTTGGTCGTGCCGGAGCGGGGCTGGGCCATGCCAGCCCGCGGCGGTGTGGGTTCGGCGGCGGTCAGACGGGCCGCCATGAATCCCGCCGAGGCCAGGATCACGGAGAGCATGCCGACACAAGACACGGTTGTCCGACGGAATCGCAGTGGGTTTCGCATGGATGGGTTCCCGGAGGATTCGCACGAAGCGGCCGGGGGGATTATAGCAATCGCGGGGGGTGGCGGCGATGTCGGACACGAACCGGAGCCGGCCCGTATGATTCGCGGCTCTCTCGCCGAAAGACATGTTCCCGCACTCGGACCGCCCCATGCACGAAATCTTCGAACACACGGCCGATCTCGGCCTGCGGGTGACCGCGCCGACGCTCGAGCGGCTCATGGCCGACGCGGCGAGCGGTCTCTTCCAGATCATCGCCGGCGACCTCGCCGAGATCCGCCCCCGGGCCGACCACGCCGAACAGTTCCACGTGCCCGGCGCCGATCCCACCTGGCTCCTCTTCGACTGGATCAGCGAACTGCACGCCGCCTTCGAACTCCGCCGGATGCTCTTCTGCCGGTTCGACGTGGCCATCGATGCCACCGGGCTGCATGCCACTGCCCATGGCGAGCGGTATGATCCCGCCCGGCACACGCTCGCCCACGAGATCAAGGCGATCACCCAGCACGAACTGGCTGTCTTCGAAACCGCCGCCGGCTGGGAGGCCACCCTGATCGTCGACATCTGACCGCCGCCACGGACGCGGCCCGATCCGCGTCCCTATCATTGAGAACACGCCGCAGGTGACCAGATGACCGCCACTCCCCCCGACAGGTCTCCCGACCGGGCCTTCGCCGGTCCGCTCGAGCCTGTGGACGAATGCACCTGGCGGATCCCGAAGGCCTACAAGCCGGGCATGCTCGTCGACGGGCTGATCTTTGCCGACGAGCGGATGATCCCCCAGCTGCGGAGCGACCGGGCGCCCGAACAGGTGGCCAACGTCGCCTTCCTGCCCGGCATCCAGACCGCCAGCCTCGCCATGCCCGATATCCACTGGGGCTACGGCTTCTGCATCGGCGGCGTCTGCGCCACCGATCCCGCGATCGGCGGCGTCGTCTCGCCCGGCGGCGTGGGCTACGACATCAACTGCGGCGTCCGCCTCATGCGGACGAATCTCTCGCTCGCCGACATCCAGCCGGTGCTCGTGCCGCTGATCAACCAGTTGCTGCGGGACGTGCCCGTCGGGGTGGGGCAGGGGGGACGCCACGTCTTTTCGCCCGCCGAACTCCGTACGCTCCTGCAGCAGGGCGTGCCCTTCCTGCGGGCGCGGGGGCTCGCCACGGCGGACGACGTCGCCCTGACCGAGGCCGAGGGCTGCATCGCCGACGCCCGGCCCGAACTCGTGAGCGACCGGGCGCTGGCCCGCGGCGGCGACCAGTGCGGCACGGTCGGCGCCGGCAACCACTTCATCGAGGTGCAGGTGGTCGACCGCGTTGAAGACACCGCGGCCGCCGCGACCTTCGGCCTCCAGACCGGGCAGATCTGCGTGCTCATCCACTCGGGCTCGCGTGGACTCGGTTATCAGGTCTGCGACGACTCGCTGCGGGCCCTCCGCGACGCCCCGGCGAAATACGGCATGCAGTTGCCTGACCGGCAGCTCGTCTGTGCGCCGGTCGAGAGCCCCGAGGGGCAACACTATCTCGGCGCCATGCGGGCCGCCGCCAACTACGCCTTCTGCAACCGGCAACTCCTCATGTGGCAGGTCCGCGAGGTGTTCGCCCGCGTGCTCCAGAAACCCTGGGAAACGCTCGGCATGGAGCTCGTCTACGACGTCGCCCACAACATGGCGAAGATCGAACGGCACCAGGTGGGCGACATGTCCAAGGACGTCTGCGTGCACCGCAAGGGGGCGACGCGGGCCTTTCCCGCCGGACACCACGACATCCCCGACCGCTACCGCGACACGGGCCAGCCCGTCATCATTCCCGGCGACATGGGGCGGGCGAGCTGGGTGCTCCGCGGCGGACCGCGGTCGATGGAACGCTCTTTCGGCACCACCTGCCACGGTGCGGGTCGCTGCCTGAGCCGCACCGCCGCCACGAAGGCCGCGCGGGGGCGGAACATCCAGGATGAACTCCTCCGCGGCGGCGTCATCGCCCGGTGCCGCAGCCGCGAGGGACTCGCCGAGGAGCAGCCGCAGGCCTACAAGGATGTCGACGTCGTGGTCGACGTCGTCCATCGGGCCGGGCTGTCGCTGAAGGTCGCTCGGCTCAGGCCGCTGGGCGTGATCAAGGGCTGACCGACGGGCCATCACGAGCCGGCCGCGGCTGGCTCCCGCGTGGTCTGCCACTTGGTCGCCGGCAGGCCGTGCTCGCGGAGCAGTTCGACCACCCGCTCGTCCGGCACCTGTTCGAAGTGCCGATAGAACTGGCCGATCGCCCAGAACGCCTCCGGCTCGAGCAGGCAGACCACCCGATCGCATAATGGCCGGATGGCGTCGATCCGGTCGGGCGCCCCCACCGGCACCGCCACGACGATCTCCTTCGCCCCGGCGGCCCGCACCGTGCGGAGGCTGGCGATCATCGTGGCCCCGGTCGCGATCCCGTCGTCGGTGAGGATCACCGACCGGCCGGTGATCGGAGCCTGCGGCCGCACGGCCCGATACATCGTCCGGCGTCGCTCGATCTCCACGAGCTGCCGCTTCCGTTCGGCCTCGACGTAGGCGTCGCCCACGTCGGTCATGGCGCTGGCGAAATGGTTGAGGTAGACATCGCCGTCCTCGGACACCGCGCCGAGCGCCAGCTCGGGCTGATGCGGGGCGCGGAGCTTTCTCGAGAGCACGACGTCGAGCTCGGCGCCGAGCCCGCGGGCAAGCACCGCGCCGATCTCGACCCCGCCCCGCGGGATCGCCAGCACCAGCGGCTTCTCCATGGTCTCGCCGCGGAGCCGCTCCACGAGCATCCAGCCCGCCTCCTCGCGATCGTTGAAAATGCCATGTTCGATCATGATGGTCACCCTCCGGTTGTTCGCGATCCCACGTGCCTCGCACACCATTCCGCAGCCAGCCGCGCCGCCTCCTCGAGCGTGCCTGGTTCCTCGAAGAGATGCGTCGCCCCGGGCACGACCGCCAGCCGCTTTTCGCCGGGCAGGGCTGCCAGAGCCTGACGGTTGAGCACGAGCACGTCGGTGTCGTCGCCGCCGACGATGAGCAGCGTCGGCGCATGCACCCGCCCGAGCGCGGCCCCGGCGAGATCGGGCCGCCCACCCCGCGAGACGACCGCCCTCACCGCCGGCTCCTCCGCGGCCGCGACCAGCGCCGCGGCGGCCCCCGTGCTCGCGCCGAAGAGCCCCAGCGGCAGATGCCGCGTCGGCTCGTGACCCGCGACGAATTGCAATGCCGCCAGCAGCCGATCGGCCAGCAGGCGGATGTCGAAGACGTTGGCCCGGTCGGTCGCCTCCTGCTCCGTGAGCAGGTCGAACAGGAGTGTGCCGATCCACGCCTCGTGGAGCACCGAGGCCACGAACGTGTTGCGCGGGCTCAGGCGACTCGACCCGCTGCCGTGCGCGAAGAGCACCAGGCCGATGGCCGAATCGGGCAGCGTGAGGCGGCCCGGCAGGCCGATCACCTCCCCGTCGAGGCTCGTGGCGGGGATCGCGACATCGAAAGCCGGAGCCGCATGCGTGAGTGTCATCGGTCCTCCTCCTCGCCCGTCGTTTCGCCGCGAGGCTGTCCACCGCGGGCGTGCGTCGCATGGTGATGCGGATGGACGAGCTGCACGAACGCCGCCTGTGGGCCCTCGTCCCCCTCTTCCTCGCTGTAGAACACCTGGCTGCCGAGGTCGACGAGCTGGAAGTCGCGCTCCGACAGCGCATGCTGGTGGAAGTAGATCTCGCGGCCGTCGGGGGTTTCGATGAAGCCGTAGCCCTGCAGCGGGAAGATCTGGGAGACATGTCCCTGGGCGCGGGCCGCGTGCACCTTCTCGACGCCGCGCAGGCGGCGGACGTGGTCCTCGAGCCGGCGGCGCGCCGCCGCGAAGGAATCGCGAAGGGCGACGAACACGTCCTCGTGCGCGTGGTCGAGATGGTGATCGCGATTGACGACGATCTCGCCACCGGGCACGCGGACATCCACGCGGACCGAATAGAGCCGGCCCTCGCGGTGGTGCCGGTGAGGCTGGGCGATGACGACGTGGCAGCCGGTGATCCTCCCGTAGGCATCCTCCAGCTGATCGATGTGCTCGAGCGCCGCGTCGCGGACCTGCTCGTCGATCGGGATGTCGTCGAAGGAGACGTGGGGTTGGGTCTGCATGGCCGGGGTGCTCCGGGGGCTTGAACCTCGTGCAGACGCCACCTCGTTCCCTGCGTCGAGAGAGCCTACGCGGCGGACAATGCCGGCGAACAACAGCAGGCTCTTGCCGCGGTTTTTTCCGCCGGCTGCAGAGGACACTCCGCGGTCGCCCGGTCGGGAACGATGAAACACACGTGCGTCGAAGCACGCTTTCGTGCCGATGGTCCGTCGCTTGCATCACGGAACGCAGTCTTTTTATGCTAGAGCCAGAACTCCGCCCGGCCTCCAGACGCCAAAGCGCTCGAGGGAACGCCGATGAATCGCCCAACGCGACAGGCTGGCGGCAACGCGACCATCGGCCGCGGTGCCTGGCAATGGCGGGCGTTCGCCTCTCTCGTCGTGGGCGCCGTGTGTGGTCAGGCAGTCGGCCTGCAGCCGAATCACGCGGCAGAGCCCGCTGCCGATGATGCCGCAGTCGCTGCTCACATGCGACTCTTCCTCGCCCGACACTGTGCCGAGTGCCACGGCAGCGATGAACCAGAGGGTGACGTCACGCTCGCGCTTCCGACCGACGACGCCGGCCTGCTCACGGAGCGAAAACTCTGGGAGACGGCATTAAGGCGAATCGAGACCGGCGAGATGCCGCCACTGGACCGGCCCAGGCCGATTCCGGCGGATGCCGAAGCCTTCGCGATGGCCCTGCGAAAGCGTTTCGACGAGGCCGACCTGCGGACGCCGGCCGATCCCGGCAGGGTCACGATGCGGCGGCTCAACCGGGTCGAATACCGCAACACGATCCGGGACCTCGTGGGCGTCGACTTCGACCCGACCGCCGATTTTCCCAGCGATGAAATCGGCCACGGCTTCGACACGATCGGCGACGTGCTCACGGTTTCGCCGCTGCTGCTCGAACGGTATCTGGATGCCGCCGAAGCGGTGATGGAGCGGGCCATTCCCGCCACACCGCCGCCGGTGGTCAAGCGGCGGCGGGATTCGCGGTACACCGAGCCGGCCAGTCCGGGTGTGCCGCAGCTTATGGTTGGCGGGTATCGCCGCATGTCCACGTCCGGGACTGATTCGATCGAACTCGGCCCGATCAACAGCCTCTTCGAATGGACCGCCGACGGCGAGTATGAATTTCGCACGAAGGTCTATGCCGACCCCGATGCGCCGCAACCGGTGCGGGTGACGATCCTGGTGAGCGGCAAGGAGGTGCCCCAGCCCTCCGGGCAGGAGGACCTCGACCGGCTCTCCGGATCGGTGCCGCGGCCCGCGCGGATCCTCGAGTCGTTCGTGATCACCGGCACCTCCCGCGAGACCGCGCAGGAATGCACGCTCCGGATCCCGCCGCAGGCCGGCCGCGAGCGGATGCTGATCGCCATCGACAAGCCTGCCGCGGATGCCGCTCCCACCACGGTGTTCGTCGACGGCATGGAACTCATCGGCCCGCTCGATACGCGGCCCGCCACCCAGAAACGGCTGCTGGCCTGTCCGGCGACCGGCTCCCAGGAGGAGCAGACGCGGGAGGTGCTCGGCCGGTTCCTGCGGCGGGCCTTTCGCCGCCGCCTCGAGCCGGGGGAGCTTGACCGCCATGCGGCGCTCGTCGCTCAGGCCGTGAAGGCGGGCCGCGGCTGGCATGCGGGCGTGCAGCAGGCGATGCAGGCGGCCCTCTGCTCGCCCAAATTTCTGTTTCGAGTGGAATCCGACGACCAGCCCGACGCCGAAGCCGTGCAGTCGCTCGACGACTTTCAACTCGCCTCGCGGCTTTCCTATTTCCTCTGGAGTTCGATGCCCGATGACGAACTGCTCGACCTGGCCGACCGCGGACAGCTTTCGGCCTGCATCGACAGCCAGGTCCGCCGCATGCTGGCCGATCCGCGGGCCGACGCGCTCGTGACCAGCTTCGCCATGCAGTGGCTGCAGCTGAAGCGGATCGAGTTCATCTCGCCCGATGGCGGCCTCTTTCCCGCGTTCGACAACGCCCTGCGGTCGGCCATGACCCGCGAGACCGAACTCTTCGTGGGCAGCGTGTTCCGCGAGGACCGCAGCGTGCTCGAACTCATCGATGCCGACTCCACCTTCGTCAACGCGCCGCTTGCGAAGCACTACGGGCTGGAAGAGGCCTACCGCAAGGCCGGTGGCACGGGCAAGGATTTTCGTCGTGTGCCGACGGCCGACCGCACACGGGGTGGGCTCGTCGCGCAGGCGGGCATCCTCACGGCCACCTCCAATCCGACGCGGACGTCGCCCGTCAAGCGGGGCCGTTGGGTACTCGAGCAACTGCTCGGCGAGCCGCCGCCGCCACCGCCGCCAAACGTGCCCGAACTCCCAGAGGACGAGGGCGTCTCGGCGACGGCTTCGCTGCGGGAGCGGATGGAGGTGCATCGCACAAGCGCCGCCTGCGCCGGCTGCCATGCTCGCATGGATGCGATCGGCTTCGCCCTTGAAAACTACGACGCCGTGGGCGGTTTCCGCACCAAGGACGGCAGCTTCGAAATCGATGCCGGGGGGACGTTCCCCGATGGCACCGTGTTCTCCGGTCCCGCTGGATTGAAGGACGTGCTGCTCGCGAAAAAACGCGACTTCTGCCGCTGTCTCACCGAGAAGATGATGACCTACGCGCTCGGCCGGGGTCTCGAGCCGGCTGATCGATCGACCGTCGAGCGGATCGTCGACCTGCTCGAGGCGGAGGATCACAAGGTGTCGGTGCTGGTGTCCGGGATCGTGGCCAGCGACGCCTTCAAGCAGCGTCGCGGCGGCGGCCACGGAGAATGAAGCGTACGCAGGAAAGGAACTGGTGCATGCTGAACGTGAATGCCAGGCGGCTCGCACGCCGCACGCTGCTACGGGGGCTCGGTGTCGCCCTGCCGCTTCCCTGGCTCGAGGCCATGGGGCCGCTGGTGGCGCGGTCCGCTGCCGCCGCGACACAGAAAGATCCGCCGAACAGGATGGCGTTTCTCTATGCGCCCAACGGTCAACACATGCCCGACTGGACGCCGCAGGGGGAGGGCCGCGACTTCGAGCTTGCCGCGATCATGGAGCCGCTCGCGCAGCTCAAGCCAAAGCTCACGGTGCTCTCGGGGCTGGCGGCCGACAAGGCCCGGCCCCACGGCGATGGCGGCGGCGACCATGCCCGGGCGATGGCGGCGTTTCTTACCGGCGTTCACCCCAAGAAGACCGACGGCACGAGCATCCGCAACGGCACGTCCATCGACCAGATCGCGGCCTCCATGGTGGGCGGTGAGACGCGGCTCCCGTCGCTCGAAATCGGCGCCGACAAGGGGGCGATGGCGGGCGACTGCGATTCCGGCTACAGCTGCGTCTATTCCTCCACGATGTCGTGGCGGTCGCCCACGCAGCCGGTGCCCAAGGAGGTCAATCCGAAGGTGGTCTTCGACCGGCTGTTCGGCGACGGTGATCCGGCCGCCGCGGCCCGCGCCGCCCGCCGCCGGAGCATTCTCGACTTCGTGCGGGAGGACTCACGCGGTCTGGAACGGCGGCTGGCCGCTGGCGACCGGCGGAAGCTCGACGAGTATTTCACGTCGGTTCGCGACATTGAACAACGGATCGAACGGGCCGCGGCACTGCCCCCGGTGGAGCCGCCCGGCATGGCCCCGCCCGCGGGCATTCCCCGCGACTACGGCGAGCACATCCGCCTCCTGTGCGATCTTGTGGTGCTGGCCTTCCAGGCCGACGTGACCCGGGTCGCCACCTTCGTGCTGGCCAACGAGGGGAGCAACAAGCCCTATCCGTTCATCGGCGTGCCGGAGGGGCATCACGATCTCTCTCACCACGGCGGCAATCCGGAGAAGCAGGCGAAGATTCGTACGATCAATCTCTTCCACGCTCGCAACGTCGCCCATCTGCTCGAGCGGCTCGACGCGGTGTCGGAGGCGGACGGCACGCTGCTCGATCACGCGATGATCGTCTACGGCAGCGGCATCCACGACGGCAACAAGCACAACCACGAAAACCTGCCGATCCTGCTGGCCGGTGGCGGCTGCGGCACGATCACGACCGGCCGGCACCTGCAGTTTCCGGCGGAGACGCCGCTGGCCAACCTTTGGCTGTCGCTGCTCGACCGCATGAACGCGTCGGTCGAGCACCTGGGCGACAGCACCGGCAGGCTGGCAGGGCTTTTTGAATAGAATTGGGAAGGGTGATTCCCGCATGAGCAGGACTTCTTCGCGTTTGTATCCGTGGCTTCTGGCATGGATCGTCGTGCTCTCAGCCGTCGCCGGAGCGTGTGCTGCGGAACCCACGGCCGCCACGCCCCGCACGTACGACGTCGTCGTGTACGGCGGTTCGTCTGCGGGGATCGCCGCGGCCGTCCAGGTGAGGCGGCAGGGCGGCAGTGTCGTCGTCATCGAGCCCGGCCGCCGGATCGGCGGGTTGACGACCGGCGGGCTCGGCCAGACCGACATCGGCAACAAGCAGGCGATCGGCGGGATCGCGCGGGAATTCTACGAACGGGTGAAGACGTACTACGCTGAGCCGAAGAACTGGAAATGGCAGTCGCGGGAGTCGTATCGCGACGGGGGGCAGACCCGGTCCGATGCGACCGAGTCCGCGATGTGGACCTTCGAGCCGTCGGCCGCGGTCATGATCATGGATGACTTGGTCCGCGAGCATGGGGTTTCCGTGGTCTACGGCCAGCGGCTCGATCGGACCGGCGGCGGTTCGGGCAAGGTCGTTCGCGGCGTGATGATGGAGGGAAAAAGAATCGGGTCGATCACGATGGAGTCGGGGGAGGTCTTCCGCGGGAGGACGTTCATCGATGCAACCTACGAGGGCGACCTGATGGCCGGCGCGGGTGTTTCGTATGCGGTCGGCCGGGAGGCGAGTGACGACTACGGCGAGACGCTCGGCGGCGTGCAGACGAAGCAGGCCACGTATCACCAGTGCGTCGACGGCGTCGATCCCTTCCTGAAGCCCGGCGACCCGGCGAGCGGCCTGTTACCGGGGATCGATCCGCACGGGCCCGGCCCCGAAGGGGCGGGAGATCGCCGCGTGCAGGCCTACTGCTTCCGCATGTGCCTGACCGACCACCCGGACAATCGCATCCCGTTCGAGAAGCCCGCCGACTACGACCCGCTGCAATACGAGCTGCTGCTGCGGAATTTCGAGGCCGGCGAGGCGGGATTCCCCTGGATCAATTCGAGCATGCCGAACCGGAAGACCGACACGAACAACCGCACCGGTGTCTCCACCGACTTGATCGGTGGCAATTATGCCTATCCCGAAGCCGACTACGCCGAGCGCGACAGAATCGTCGCCAGGCATCGCAGCTACCAGCAGGGCCTCGTGTGGACGCTCGCCAACCACGAGCGAGTGCCCGAAAAGATCCGCCATGAAGTGGCACGCTGGGGGATGTGCCGCGATGAATTCGTCGAGGGACGAGGCTGGCAGGATCAGCTTTACGTCCGCGAGGCGCGCCGAATGATCGGCGGCATGGTCATGACGCAGCATCACTGCGAGGGCCGAATCGTCGCTGAACGGTCGGTCGGCATGGCGGCCTATGGGATGGATTCGCACCACGTCCAGCGGTATGTCGATGCCCGCGGCCAGGTGAAGAACGAGGGCGACGTGCAGGTGCACGGCTTCAAGCCCTACCCCATCGGCATCGAGGCGATCCTGCCAAAGCGGGACGAGTGCGAGAATCTCCTCGTGCCGATCTGTATGAGCGCCACGCACATCGCCTACGGGTCGATCCGCATGGAGCCCGTATTCATGGTGCTCGGGCAGTCGGCGGCGAGCATCGCCATCGAGTCGATCAGGTCGCAGGTCGGCGTGCAGGAGGTCGACTACGACGCGGTGCGGAAACGGCTCCTCGCCGACAGGCAGGTGCTGTCGAGGTGATCGCGGTGTCGCCCCTGATGCCGCCGGTTCCGGCAGCGTCAGGGAGACTGCGTGTCCCCCGGCAATCCCTTGAGCGTCTGCAGGTAGGCGATGAGGTCGGCGATCTGCTCCGGCGTGAATGTCTGCCCCATCGGCGGCATGCTCGAGACCGACGACGCGGCCCGCTCGACGATCGTGTCGCGACGCACCCTCACCTCGCCACCGGCAGGCGGAGCCAGCACCAGCTCGCCGTCACGTTCTGCGACGAACGTGCCGGCGACGATGCGGCCGTCGTCGGTTTCCACGACGATCGTCTCGTAGCCCTTGGCGATCCTGCGACTCGGCTCGATCAGCGATTCGAGCAGCTGTTCGCGGTCAGCCCGAGTGGCGACCGCCGTGAGGTCGGGGCCCACGAAACCGCCGCCCGACTCCCCGACCTTGTGGCAGGCGATGCAGCGAATGTCGCGGTTGGCGTGAAAGAGGAACCTGCCCTTTTCGGCATCGCCGCCGGCAAGGGCTGCACGGAAGGGAACGAGAGGATCCACCTCGGCAACTTCCGCGACCCTGCCGGGATCGAGAAGCTGCTCGACGGTCCACGGCGCCGTACGACCGACCGTGCCCTGTCGCACCGCCGCGACCTGGGCCGGATCGATCGGCATGCCGTAGTTGCCCCAGGCACGGCGGACGTAGGTCAGCACGCCAGCCAGCCTCGCGTCGGTCATGAGGGCGCTGCCACCCAATCCGGGCATCTGCATGTTCCACTCCTCGCCCCGTACCTTCACCGGGCCGCGCAGGCCATGCAACGCGATGCGGATCAGCGTGTCGGCCTCGCCATTGACCCATTCGGAATCGGCCAGCGGCGGCGCCTGGCCGGCCTGGCCGCGACCGTCCCCCTTGTGACAGGAATGGCAGGTGACGTCGTACACCGCCTGCCCCTGGAGACGGCTTTTTTCCTGCTCGGGCGTGAGCGGCACGACCACCGGCTGCTTCTCGCGGACGGTCGTATCATCCGGCCAGGTCACGATCCGCAGCAGTCTCGCCGCCTGCTGCTTCGAGGCGTTTGCAGCGGCCGCCTGCAGTTGGTCGATCAGCGCCGGGCGCGCCGCCAGCATGATCGGTTCGGGCCAGCGGCTGCGGGCCCGGTTCGAGGCCGACACGCCCGCGGCGATAGCCGCCCTCGCCCAAGGCTTCCCCTCGGCCGATCCGGCCGCGAGGTGGAGCAGCCGTTCCAGCCGCGGGCCGTCTGCGGCCTGCACGACGCAGGTCGCCAGCGTTTCGAGGGCCCCGGCCTCGGTCTCGCTGTCGGCGGTCCATTGCTGGGAGCCGAGCAGCCGCTCTGCCAGTTCCAGTTCGCGATCCGCCAGTCCGCTGATCGCGGCCACGGCGAACAGCACCGAGGGATGATCGGCCAGAATGGCCACCATCAGGTCAAGCGACTCCGCCGAGGTCGACTCGTCGCGGGCGAGGTCGCCGAGCGTGAGCAGCAATTGCAGTTGCACCATCGGCCGCGTGTCGGCGACGAGCGGCCGCAGTGCCGCGAGCACTGCCCCAGGAGGCGGGCGGTCGTCCGCCACGGCCGCCAGGCGGATCGCGGTGGCCCGCACCGAGGCGTCGTCGGCCGCCCACGCGGCGGAGGCCGTTTTCCAGTCGAGAACGCCGATCCCGGAGAGCGTCCAGAGGCCATGGACTCGGCCGAGAGGGGTGTCGCCCGACACCGACAGTTCCCGCAGCTCTTCCGCGACGTCCACGGCCCGCCGTTCGACCAGGAGCCGCTGCGCCGTGTCGCGCCACCAGCCGTTGGGATGCGAGAGCGCGTGCACGAGTTCGCCGTTCGAGCCGCGTGACAGCAGCGGTTCCGGGCCGAGCGGCCTGCCCTCGTGCACGATCCGGTAAATGCGGCCCCTGTCGATCGGCTTGTCGAGCCCGCGCGACAGAATCTGGTTCCGCAGGTAGGGCATCATGAAGACCACGTGCTCGACGATGCCGCGGTAGAAGTCCGATACGTAGAGGGCGCCGTCGGGCCCCGTACGGCTGCAGACCGGCCGGAACCGCTCGTCTGTGGAGGCCACGAATTCCGCCGAGCCGAAGGCGTTGCGAGCCGTGATTGCGGCACCATCCGTGTCGAGGTGGTCGAGTCGGATCAGGTTGCCGGCGGCCTCCGGGATCACGGCGGCGCCGCGATACTCGGGCGGAAACTGGTCACCGCGGTAGATGGTCGGGCCGCAGGCGATGGTGAAGGTGCGGAGCCGGCCGTCCTCGCGGAGTTCCGTGCCTCCGAGCGTGATGCCGGGCGTCACCCGGATCGGAAAGACCTCGTGCGCGGCGGCGGCCACGTTGACGTTGAGCGCCGCCGCGGCACCGGCGCGGCCCGTGGCGGGCAGGTGCGGGTTGCGACGGATGAAGTCGGCCGGAATCAGATCGGCGTGCAGCGAAGAATTCTCGTAGTTGTAAAACAGTCGGCCGTGGTCGTCCTGGGCGATGCCCCACTGCCCGCGAACGGCCGTCGGCTCCTCCACGAGCTGGCCGTCGTTGAACCGGTGCCGTACCTTGCTGTCGGCGCTGTACATCCAATTGTCGAGGGCATGCATCAGGCCATTGTCGGTATGCTGGGGGTTTCCGGGCTTCCCGTAGCTGCCGACCTGCCGCTTCTCGTCGCAGACCAGATCACCGTCCGTGTCGCGGCAGTACCAGAGCCGCGGTGGTTCCGCCACGAGCACGCCCCCCGCCACGAAAGAGAGCGTCCGCGGCATGACGAGCCCGTCGAGGAACACGGTCGACTTGTCCATTGTCCGATCGCGGTCGGTGTCTTCGAGCACGACGACGCGGCAGATCGGATCTCCCTCGCCGGTGCCCTCGATGTCGCGCATGTAGCCGCGATATTCGATAGCCCAGATCCGCCCGTCAGGGTCGAACTCGAAGAACACTGGATCGACCACGAGCGGCTCCGCCGCCACGCACTCGATGCGGAATCCCGCCGCGACCTGGAACGACTTGATCGCCTCCGCCGGCGGGAGAGCGGGAGCAGGCGGTACCTTGATCCGCTTGAAGAGTTCCTCGGCCGAGAACGGGTCGTACGGCTTGAGGGACTGCTCGCGGTGGGTGATTACCCGGCCCTCCGGGACCGCCTGCGACCAGGCGGGCACGGCCGCAGGCAGGGCGAGCATCAGCCACGCCAGAGGCACGCGCAGATGGGCACGGCGTCTCGTCTGGGAATCCATGCGTTGGGAAATCATGTGCGCCTCCAGTTGACGCACGGAGGCCGTCGGGGCTCCGCGGTCAAGACGCCGAGAGAGCCATAGAGACGGGCAGGACTTTCGTGCCGTGGTATGATATCCGCCAGTGTGCGGGGCGGCCACGCTGCCTTGCACACGTGTCAGGCCTACGAGGGACGACGCATGATGCGACGGCGAACACGTCCCACGGCGGTGGCGTGCTTCATGCCAATCGGGTCGCGTGGAGAAGAGTCGGTCATGTTGCTGCGTTTCGTGGTCTGCGTCGTGGTGTGCGTGCTGGTGACGGTCCGCTCCGTCTCCGCCGACACGTCCGATCCCCGTCCACTCTTCATCGAGGGCTATGCCGCGAAGGAGAGTTACAAGCCGGGCGAGGAGGTGTCGTTGCATGTGTCGACGGCCGCCCCCAAGTTCACGGTCGAGATCGCGAGGCTCGGGGCGCAGCGAGAGGTCGTCTTCACCAGGGCGGATGTCGCCGGTCGTGAATCCCCGATTCCTGAAAATGCGTCGTCCCATGGCTGCGGCTGGCCGGCCCTGCTCACCGTGCCGGTGTCGGCGGACTGGAAGAGCGGCTACTACCAGGTGACCCTCAGGGCCGAAGATCGCGGCGGAAAGTACGTGCAGCGGGGCCGGCGCAACGTCGAGTCCACCTGCTTCTTCATCGTCCGAGCCGCCATCCCCGGCGCGAACTCCAAGACACTGATCCAGTTCTCGACCAACACCTACAACGCCTACAATAACTGGGGTGGCTTCAGCCTTTACGCCTACAACGGCCGTGCCGGCGTTCAGGGACACCGCGTGTCGTCCCATCGGCCACCCACCAGCCAGTTTGCGTCGTGGGAGCAGCCGTTCGTCGCCTGGGCCGAGGCGAACGGCTACCGCTTCGACTATGCCGCCAACTCCGATCTCGAGTTCCATCCGGAGGACCTAGCGGCGTACAGGCTCGTGCTGAGCGTGGGGCATGACGAATACTGGTCGACCCCGATGCGGGATCACCTCGAAGCTTTCGTCGGCAAAGGAGGGAACGTCGCGTTCTTCAGCGGCAACACCTGCTGCTGGCAGGTCCGCAGCGAAGACGGCGGCTCGGCTCTGACCTGCTGGAAGCAGCGGTTGGTGATGGATCCGGTCTATCCCACGGGCGATCACTCGCTCCTCACGACGCTCTGGAGCCACCACCTCGTGGAACGTCCGGAGAATCGGCTCACCGGCGTGGGGTTCCTGCACGGTGGCTTCCACCGCAGCCACGGGCAGTTCATGGATGGCAAGGCGTCCTATACGGTGCATCGTCCCGAGCACTGGCTGTTCGCCGGCACGGACCTCGAACGTGGCGCGGAGTTTGGCGGCAAGGACACGATCGTGGGCTACGAATGCGACGGTTGCGAGTTCGAGATCAGGGACGGCCTGCCCGTGCCCACGCACCGCGACGGCACGCCGGAGGGCTTCACGATCCTCGCCAGCTGCCCGGCGAAGTGGCATCCCGACGATGCGTTCTGGTACGACCGTTTTCCCCAAGATCGGGTCGGCGCCGCCGTGCTCGGCACCTACACGCGGGGCGGTGCCGTCGTCACGGTCGGCTCCACCGACTGGGCCCACGGGCTTCGCGGCAAGGATCCCGTGGTGGAACGGATCACCAAGAACGTGCTCGACCGGCTGGGCAGGTAGGCCACCTGCTCAGCGGACGGGGCGATTGCGAAAAGGCTCGTAGATCCGAACGGAGAGAAGCAGTTCGCTGGCGTAGAAGTTCGACACGTAGCTGCCGGCCGGCATGCCCCCCGATCCGTTGAGCGTCAGTGGCAACGCGTCCGACACCGTGTCGAAGAAGCGGTAGCCGAGGTCGATCGTGGTCCGTTCCGAGAGTCGATACGTGGTGCCGGTGCCCGCCTGCCAGGCGAAGCCGCCCACCTGCCCGTAGCCCGACACCACGCCATCGTCGACGGTGAGGCGGTAGCCGCCGGCCCCGATGCCGCCACCGCCGTAGAAGCCCAGGCGGTCGGTGAGATGCCAGTCCCGCCAGGCGTTGGCCATCACCGACCAGCCGTCGACGGCCCGGACGGAATAGAAATAGTCGGGAACCGGCGGAGCGAAGCTGTTGGTCAGCCCCGAGAGAGCGTCGCGGCCGCGGCCTTCGACCTCGAGTCGCAGCAGGCCGCCCGCGCGATCGATCGCCACGCCGCCGGCGCCACCGGCCGTGAGCAGGCTGTCGGTGGCCCGGCCCGTGTTGGGAAAACCGCCCGCCGAGTTGAGGCCGCCGCTCTGAAGCGTGCCAAACGACGCGCCGATGATGCCGCTGATGTAGAACCGCCGCGAGGGATGATCGTCGCCGAGCCCGCCGCAGCATCCGGCGAGGGGTTCGTCACAGCTGGCAATATGGTCGTGATCCAGGGGGGTGGCCTCCTCGTCGGCCGCGGCGGCTGCCTCGCACGCGCCCTCGAGAAGCGGGCCGATCTCTTCGGCCCGCCCGCGGGGCGTGACGGTCGCCGTCGCCACGAGCGCCAGCAAGCATCCCTGCACGACGATCGGCCTGGCAATCCGCATGGCAATCCTCCAGCACGCTTTCGGTTCGTGTCCCGGCCCCTTCTCGCGAGGCCGCCCGACCGCACATCTGGATCGACAGCGACAACCGTACGCTTCGGCACCACCAGATCGGCTCGCATATCCGGACTTTTCGGCAAGGCCGCCGGGCCGCAGAGTCTTCCCGGCCGGAGGGACTTGCCGGCCGGACCCCTCTTTCGGGCCGCGGTCACTCCGACGAGATCGACGCCAGCAGGTCGAGGCGGACGGCGCGGCGGGCCGGAATCCAGGCCGCCAGTGCGGTGACGGCCACGGCCGCCACGAGATTCACGATCACCACCGTCGGCCGCAGCGACGCCTGGACCGGGTGCCCGAGGAGCGGCTGGCTGGCGATCTGGATCAAAAGCGCGGTGAACATGCCTCCCACCGCGCCGATCAGGCCGCCGGCCAATCCCAGGAGCACGCTTTCGAGCACGACCAGCCGGGACACCTGCCCGCTCGTCATGCCGACGGCCCGCAGCAGCCCCAGCGTGCGGGTCTTTTCGAGCACGTTCATCGTCACGGTGTTGGCCACGCCGAGGCTGCCGACCACGAAGCCCAGCCCGAGGATCGCCCACAGCGAGTTGACCACTCCCCCGACGATGCCGTTGATGAAGGCCTGGACGTCTGCGAAGGAACGCAGCAGCATGCCGTGCTCTTCGGCGATCCGGTGGAGGGCGTCGCGAACGGTCGCCGCGTTCCCCGGCCCCGTCGTCACGAGCACGATGTCTGCCGCTTCCAGTCCGAAGAGCCGCGCAGCCGCGTCGCGCCGCAGCATCAACGAGGCGCCGCCGGAGGTGTAGTCGACCACCAGCGCCGCGATCTTCACCCGGCTCGTGCGGCCGAACACCTCCACATCCACTTCGTCGCCCGGCTTGATCCCGGACCGGCGGGCCAGCAGCGTGCCGGCGGCCGCCTCGCCCCGGTCAAGCGCCCGACGCAGGTCGGCCTCCGTCGTGCCGACGGGATCGATCGGGAGGGGCTTGTCGGCGGGCATGTCGCGGGCCACCACCACGCAGGCCCCACCCGCCACCCGGCCGGTCGCCACGCCGATGCCCTCGACCCGCTGCACGCCGGGCACCGCCCGCACCTCCTCCTCGGCCAGCCGCGCCCGCGGTCCCGCCGCCGACAGGCCGCCGCTCACCATGCCGGCATGCGTGAGCATCCAGTCGGCCCGCATGAGGCGGGTGTACCAGCCGCGGACGTCGTCCACGTTGTCGCGGATCGCATGCCCCAGACCGATGGCATTGCTCACCGCGACGACGAGCACGCCGGTGGTGAGCGCGGTGCGGATGGGCTGCCGGATGATCTGTTCGACCGCGAGCTTCCGTTCGATCCGCCACCGGTTCGGGATCAGTCGCGCGCAGGCCCCGGCGAGCGTGGGCAGCATGACCGGCGTCGTGGCCACGAAGGCGAGCATCATCAGGATGCCGGCCGGCACCGCCGCCCGCGGTGGCAATCGCTCCCAGACGACGAGCGTCATGAGCACTGCCGACACGGCCCAGAGGACCAGCGCCAGCATCACAAACCGCGCGGACACGCCCCGCGCCGGCGGCGGCGCATGCGCAAGCCCCTCGAGGGGGTCGACGGCGGCAGCCTCCCGCGCCGGCCACCAGGCTGCCGCCACGGCCACGAGCGTGCCCAGCAGCACGGCCGCCGGGATCACGAGCGGATGCACCACCAACGCCGCGGCCGGCGCCTGCAACGCCTGCGATATGCCAGCCGAGATCGGCTCCGCCGCCGCCAACCCGAGGGCGGCTCCCGCCACCGCTCCCGCCAGGCCGAGCAGGGCCGCTTCCGCCGTCACGAACCGCTGCACCTGCCGGCTCGTGGCGCCCAGGACCCGCAGCAACGCAAACGACCGCCGCCGCTCCGTGACGTTCATCAGCATCGCGTTGCCCACGAGAAAGAAGGCCATGGCCACGGTGAGCCCCGTGACGAAATCGAGCCCGAGGTTCGCGGAATGGAGCACGTCCTCCGCCATGCCCGCGCGGCCGGCCGGCACCTCCGCGGAGAGCGTCGCCGGCAGCCGCCGGCCGGCCGCCTCCAGCACGGCTGGTCGCGATGCCCCGGCCGTCAGCACCACACGGACCCGGTCCACGAGCCCGAAGGCGTTCGACATCTCCTCCAACGGTTGAATGCCGACCAACACGCCGCCTCCCTCGGCAAACCACTTGAGCGACTGGCTCTCGGCGATGCCGACCACCGTCATCCGCCGCACGCCGCGGCGGGCCAGCATGATCACCTCGTCGCCGAGTCCCTTGCCGAGTCCTTCCGCCAGTGCCGCATCGAGAACGATCTCGTCGGCCGCTTCGCACGGCTTGCCCGCCTGCATCGTGAGCAGGCCGGTCGCCACGAGTGCCGCCGCATCGACTCCCACGGCGACCTCGCGGACACGTTTCTCTCCGACGCGAAGCAGCGTCGGCCGGAAAAAGAGCGGCACCACGGCCCGCACGCCGGGAATGTCGACCAGGCGGGGCAGGGTGGTCACATCGAAGCGACCGCCACCGCGGGCGGAGATATCGATCGAGGGAACACCCTCGACCGTCTCGGCCAGCCGCCGGTACCCGGCCCGCGAGGCATCGGCGGCCACCCAGGTGGCGACCACGGCCGCGACGGCCACGGCCACGCTCGCCACCGTGGCCAACGCCCGCCCAGGCCGCTTCCGCCACTGCCTGCGAAGGAGCCTGCCGATGGTCATGTCAGCCCCACTTCGGTCGGCCCCCGTTGCATTCCGTTGCGCTCATCCGCCTCGATTCTGCCATCCCGCATACGGATCGTCCGGCCGGCCGCGGCGGCGATGCCCGGATCGTGCGTGACGAGGATCACCGTCTGGCGGTGTTCCGCCACCAGCCGCATCAGCAGTTCGATCACGCGGCGCGAGTTCACCGAATCGAGGGCGCCGGTCGGCTCGTCTGCCAGCACGATCGCCGGTTCGGCGACCAACGCCCGGGCGATCGCGCCCCGTTGCTGCTCACCTCCGGAGAGTTCGTCCGGACGATGCCCAGCCCGGTGGGCCAGGCCGACCGTTTCCAACGCCCTGTGGGCCGCCGCCTCGGAGCGTTTGTCGGCGATGCCGTCGAGCACCAGCGGCAACGCGACGTTTTCCACGAGTGACAACTCGGGGAGCAGGTTGTACCGCTGAAACACGAACCCGATCCGTCGCCGGCGGACGCGGGCCAACGCATCGTCGTCGAGTGACGCGAGATCGACCCCCTCGAGCAGGACATGCCCCGCCGTGGGCCGCGTGATCCCGCCCAACAGGTGCAAGAGGGTGCTCTTGCCGGAGCCCGACGCCCCGGTGATCGCCACGAATTCACCCTGCTGGACGTCGAGATCGACGCCATTCAGCGCGGCCACGCTGGTGGCCGCGGCGTGATTGCCGCCAAACGTCTTCTCGAGGTGTTCCGCGCGGAGGATCGACACGGATGAAACCAACTCCCAAGGGCTTTACGGCACTGTAGGTCGCCCAATGTACCCAGTTTGGTGATGGGGTGTGAAAGTCTGCCTGGGAATCGGAGAGGAGGGCTTATTCGGGCTGAAGCGACTGCCGCGAGTCTGCCGAATTCTCCGGATGGCGGTCCAGCCTCGAGATCACACCATGCCAACATCCTCCCATTCCCGATTTCCTGCCGTCAGTCGTCGGACGAGCCGCTCTGCGGCGGCGCTGGCCATAGCGCTGCCAGTCGCCGCCGCCCTGGGCGGTGGCTTCTCCTGTCTGCCCGCCTGTCGCGGTGAAGACTGGGCGCGGGCGAACAGCACGCTGCGGCTCCCGGAAGCGGGCGTGCCGCTGGGTGCCCTCCCCGAAAACGCCACGGTTCCGCCGCCGCTCATCGACCCGGCCACGCAGGACGCGGCCCACGGACCAACGCCCCGCAGGCTCGATGAGTTCGTGGTCTTGGCCCAGCAGAATCATCCGAAATTGCGCGCGGCGCAGGCCGCCGTGGAGGCCGCCCGCGGCAAGGCGGTGCAGGCCCGACTCTATCCCAATCCCGTCATCGCCGGCTTCTCGCCGCAGATCGCGGGCGACCAAAGCCAGTGGAGCGGTACGGTCGCCCAGGATCTCGTCACGGCCGGCAAGCTCCGCCTCTCCCAGCAGGCGGCGCTGCGGGAGGTGCAGATGGCGGAATACGAACTGATCCGCACCCGCTACGACGTCCTGACGGACGTGCGACAGAGCTTCTACGCGCTGCTCGTGTCGCAACGCCGCGTGGAGATCTACAAGCTGCTTCTCGACATCGCCAAGCGGTCGTACGAGATCGGCCGGCAGTTGGCCGAGGCCGGTGAAGGCACGAAGGCGGACGTGCTGTTCTGGAGCATCGAGCGCGACCGGGCCGAGGTCCGGCTGCTCAACGCCTCGGTGTACATCGAGACCGGCCGGCGACAACTCGCCGCCGCGGTCGGCCTGCCACGGGCCGACGTCGGCACCATCGAGGGCGACCTCTTTCGGCGGCTGCCGAACTTCGACCTGAAGACGCTGCAGGAGGCGGTGGCCCGATCCAATGCCAAGCCCCGTGTGGTCGAATCCGACATCGCCCGCGCCCAGTGGACGCTGGAGCGGGCCGTGGTGCAGCCGATCCCGAACATCAATCTGATGAGCGGCTACCAGCGGCAGGTCGGCATTCCTGCGATGGACCAAGGGCTCGTGCAGGTGATGATGGCGGTGCCACTCTTCGATCGCAACCAGGGCAACATCCGCGCCGCACGGGCCGACATCGCCACCTCGCGGGCGAACCTCCGCACCGTCGAGATCGATCTCGCCACGCAGACCGCCCAGGCGATCGCCGCCTACCGCACGGCGCAGCGCCTGGTCGAATGGTACGAGCAATACATCCTGCCGAAGGCCCGCGAAACGGTGCAGCTGACGCAGACACTTTATGCCCGCGGCGAGGTGACGTTCCTCAGCCTGCTGCAGGCACAGCGCATCCTCACCGAAACGGAACTGGCGTTCGTCGAGTCGCAGGCCGACCGCTGGAACGGCGCCACCATCGCCAGCCTGTTGCAGCTGGAACAGTTCCCGCCGGAGGCCGACGCGCCCGCCGTCATCGAGACCAACGACGCCGACAGCGAACTCAATCCACGCCAGCCGAATCAGCCTGCCAATCAGCCTGCCGGACCACCGGCACGCCTGCCCGCTGCGGCCGCTCCCGTCCAGCCGCTGCCGGCTCCGTGAGACGAGCGGCAGGCCAACGCCCGTGCCTGTGTCGCCCGGGCGACAGCCTCCTCGACCGAGTCGGCCAGCGCCGTCAGATGCCCCATCTTGCGGCCGGGCCGCGGCTCGCTCTTGCCATACAGAAGCAGGCTCACGCCGGGGATGGAGAGGGCGGCGGACCAGTCGGGCTCGCCGTCGTTCCAGCAGTCGCCGAGCAGATTCGCCATCGCGGCCGGGGCGAGCTGGCTGGTCGAGCCCAGGGGCAGGCCGCAGATCGCCCGCACCTGCTGCTCGAACTGCGATGACTCGCAGGCGGCAATGGTGAGGTGGCCGGAGTTGTGCGGCCGCGGCGCGATCTCGTTGACGAGCACCCGGCCGTCGCGGGTCACGAAGAATTCCACGCAGGCCACGCCCACGACATCCAGCTTCTCGAGCACCGCCGCGGCCATGTCCCGGGCGGTCTCGAGCACGGCGTCGGGCAGCCCCGCCGGCACGGAAGAAACGTCGAGAATGTGGTGGCTGTGGTGGTTTCGCGTCGGCGCGAACACGGCCGTGGACCCGTCGAGCCCCCGCGCCGCCACGACCGAGATCTCGCAGTCGAAGTCGATCCACCCTTCCACGATCAGCACGCAGTCGCCCGCTCCGCCCGTCAGTCCGCCGGAGGCAAGTGCCTCCCAGGCGGCGTCGATCTCCCGCGAGCCTGCGCCGGCGTCGAGCTTTCGTTGCCCCTTGCCGTCGTAGCCGAAGGCCGCGGTCTTCAACACCGCCGGCAGGCCGAGGGCGGCCAGCGCGGCGTGGAGTTCCTCGCGCGACCGCACCAGGCGATGCGGCGCACACGCCAATCCCTCCCGCACGAGGAACGCCTTCTCGCGACCGCGGTCCTGCGTGGTGAAGAGCACCTCGGGCGCCGGCCGCACCGGCACGACGCCGGCGAGGGCCTTGAGCGGCTCCGCCGACACATTTTCGAATTCGAACGTCAGCACGTCGAGGCCCCGGGCCATGGCGACGAGCGCCGCCGGATCGTCGTAGGACCCGACGTGCACCCGGTCGCAGTGATGCGCCGCCGGGCAGTCGGCGACATCAGAAAACGCCTCGACGCGGTAGCCCATCCGCTTGGCGGCCATGGCGAACATCGCGCCCAACTGGCCGCCCCCCATCACGCCGAGCGTGGCACCCGGCGGGATGACGCGCGGGTTCACGGCCGGATTCACTTGTCGCTCGGGCGATCCGACCATGGCGTGCCTTCCGTTTCCAACCGCTCGCCCAAGACACGGTCGGTCTGCGCTGTGCGATACGCGATGAGTTTTTCCCGGAGGGAGACGTCTTCGAGCGCCAGGATGGCGACCGCCAGCAGGGCGGCGTTGGCCGCCCCGGCGGGCCCGATCGCCAGCGTGCCCACGGGAATGCCGGCCGGCATCTGCACGATCGAGAGGAGCGAATCGACTCCCCGCAGCATCGATGATTCGACCGGCACGCCGAGCACCGGCAGATGTGTCTGGGCGGCCACCATGCCGGGGAGATGGGCGGCGCCGCCCGCCCCCGCGATGATCACCTTGAGGCCGCGATCGGCCGCTGTCTTGGCGTAGGAGGCGAGTTTGTCGGGCGTGCGGTGGGCGGAGACGACCTCACATTCGTGGGGCACGCCGAATTGTCCGAGCGTCTCGGCGGCCCGTTGCAGCGTGGCCCAGTCGGAACGGCTCCCCATCACGATGCCGACGCGGGGCGAACCGCCGGGATGCAGCCCCCCCGCGGTTGCTGCGGATCGGCTGGCTGGCTGGCTGGCGGCCATGTCACGGGCTCCGTCGCGGGCGGGAGGGAGTGGGCTGGGCGTGGACCTGAATCTGGATCGAAAGCGGCAATCCAGAAGCCAGCATCTTGCTCTCACCCACTGCTCGTTGCAACCATGTCAGCATGCCCCGCCCACTTCCCGATATTCTGCCCGTTCCCTGGCCCGCTGAGTTGCCCACGCCGCCGGCCCGCACCGAGGCCGCGGTCGAGCGGGCCGTGAAGCTGCTCGCCGACGGCGCCGTCGTGGCCATCCCCACCGAAACGGTCTACGGCCTCGCCGCCGACGCCCTCGATGCCGACGCGGTCGATCGCATCTTCGCCGCGAAAGGCCGGCCGGCCACCAATCCGTTGATCGTGCACGTGGCCGATGCCGCGATGGCGCGGTCGCTCGCCGCTTCCTGGCCGCCGGCCGCGGAGCGAATCACCGCGAGCCTCTGGCCGGGGCCTGTCACCGTGGTCGTGCCGCGCGGCCCGAGCATTCCAGATGCCGTGACCGCGGGCGGGCCGACCGTCGCACTGCGGTGCCCGGAGCATCCGCTGACGCGGCGGCTGATCGCGACGCTCGGCCGTCCGCTCGCTGCGCCGAGTGCCAACCGCTCGCTGCAACTCTCGCCGACGACGGCCGGTCACGTGCTGGAAGGGCTTGGCAACCGCATCGACCTGATTCTCGACGGCGGGCCGTGCGGCCGTGGCATCGAGTCGACCGTGGTCGACTGCACCACCGATCCGCCGCGGATCCTCAGGCCCGGCCCGATCGGCCGTGCGGAACTCGAAGCGGTGCTCGGGGGAGCGGTGCTCGACTCGCCGACTGGCGGAACGGGCGACGAGACCGGCGCCGCGCGGTCGCCCGGCATGCGCGCCCGGCACTACGCGCCCAAGACGCCGCTCGAAGTGTCGGCCGCGGCCGCGGAACGGGTGACGGCGTTGCTCGAGGCCGGCAAACGGGTGGCCTGGCTCACGGCGCGGACCGAGGATCCCGAGGTGCGGTCACTCGCCGCGTCGCGGAACCTGCTCGTCGTGCCGATGCCGACCGATCCAGCGGCCTTTGCCACCGGCCTCTACGCCGCGCTCCACGCGATCGATCGCCGCGGTCTCGACACGATCATCGCCGATGCACCACCAGCTACGGAACCGTGGCGAGCCGTGGCCGACCGCCTCCGCCGTGCCGCTCAGCCGTGAGACGAGAAGCCGCTGCCCGGCTGTGACGCGAGCGGAGCGCGTCAGGTCCGAAATGTCTTCACGCGACGGACGTCAGGCGGCCGCGCCGAGGATTTCCCGCAACGCCGCCGCGATCTCCGGATACTGAAACACGAACCCCGTGTCGAGCGCCACTCGCGGGATCACCCGCTGCGACGCGAAGAGCACTTTCGCAAACTCGCCGAACACGAGGCGGAGGCCGAAATAGGGCGCCGGCATGAACGCCGGACGGTGAAGCTGCCGGGCGAGGGCCTTGGTGAACTCGCTGTTGCGGACCGGATGAGGCGCGACGGCATTCATCGCGCCGCGGATCGATTCCGTCTCGGCGGCATGAAGATAGAGTCGGGCGAGGTCGGCGACGTGGATCCACGGCATCCACTGCCGGCCGTTGCCCAGGGGGCCGCCGGCCCCGAGTTTGAAGGGCGTGAGCATCTTGGCGAGCGCTCCGCCGCCGCCGCCGAGCACGATCCCAGTCCGCGCGGCGATCACCCGCACGCCGTGCCCCTCGGCGGCGAAGGCCTCCCGTTCCCATTCCACGCAGACATCGGCGAGAAAGTCGTGGGCAGGTGCGGCCGCCTCGGTGAGTTCCTCGTCGCCGCGATCACCGTAGTAGCCGACCGCCGACGCCGACACGAACGCCTTCGGCTTGACCGGGCTCTGCGCGATGCCCTGCACGAGGTGCCGCGTGCCGACCACGCGACTGTCCCGAATCCGCGCCTTCTGCGCCGCGGTCCAGCGGCCCTCGGCCACCGATTCCCCTGCCAGATGGAGGACGACGTCGATCCCCTCGAAGGCCTGCGCCGGGGGCGGCCCCTGCAGCGGATCCCAGCGGTAGATCGGCCCGGCAAGCGGCCCGAGGGTGGTGCGGGCCCGCTCCGGATTGCGGGAGAGCACCACGGGCGCGTCGAGCAATCGCAGCAGCCGCGGACCCACGAAACCAGTGGCGCCAGTCACCAATGCCTTCATTCTCGTGCCCTCCAAATGAGCAGACTTCAAATGATCAGAATCCAAATGAGCAGATCAGCCGGGGATGCCGGGATGACGGAATTGGACACCGTCTTGCGTCGCGGGAAGTATAAACAGGGATCGGCGTCGCCGACGTCCGTGCCCTCGCCGCATCATAGACCCGCCACCGTGCCCGCCCACCTGTCCCGCCGGTCGCCGCCCACCAGGTTCCTGCCTCGGGCCGGCCTGCGCCGCGACCTCTGGGTGACCACCGCCGACGCGGCCGCCTTCAGCCTGATGGTCGGCTGCGGTGAAACCTACATCCCGGCCTTCGCCCTGGCCTTGGGGCTGGGGCCCGTGGCCGCGGGGATGATGGCCAGCGTGCCGGTGCTCGTGGGGGCGATCTTTCAGTTGATCACGCCGCTGGCAGTGGCCCGGCTGGGAACCAATCGCGGCTGGGTGGTCGCCTGTACCAGCCTGCAATCGCTCAGCTTCGTGCCGTTCGCGATCTGGGCCATCCGCGGCCATGCCACACTCGCGGAACTGCTCGTGGCGGCGAGTGTCTACTGGTCGGCCGGGATGGCGGGTGCGCCGGCCTGGAACACCTGGATGGGCACGCTCATCCCGGAGGGGATGCGGACGGCCTACTTCGCCAACCGCAGTCGGCTCGGACAGTTCGGCGTCTTCAGCGGCTTCGTGCTGGGGGGCCTGATCCTGCAGTGGGGCGAGGCCCGCGGGGTGACGCTTCTGGCATTTGCCGGGCTGTTCATCGCCGCCGGCATCTGTCGCATGTTCTCCACCCTGATGCTGCTGAACTGCCGGGAGTTTGCCCGACCGCTCGCTGACGATGCAAGCGACGCGGCAGCACGTTCGGAAGCGGCCACTTCGTGTCTCGACTGGGTGCATGACCTCGGCCGCACGCTGCGGCGGATGGCGGACTCGCCGTCGGGACCGCTCGTCACCTACCTCTGCTGTCTCGTCTTTACCGCGCAGTTTTCGGCGCCGTATTTCACTCCGTACATGCTCCGCGAACGCGGGTTTTCCTACCACGCCTTCATGTTGGTGGTGGCGACGAGCTTTCTCGCCAAGGCGTTGTTCCTGCCGAGCCTCGGCCGACTGGGATCGCGGGTCGGCTCGCTCGGGCTCTTGTGGGCGGGCGGGCTGTCGGTCATCCCGCTGTCGCTCTTCTGGCTGCCATCGGCCGACGTCGGCTATCTCGTGGCCGTGCAGGTGCTCGCCGGCTGCTGCTGGGCCTGCTGGGAGCTGGCCGTGGCGCTCTTGTTCTTCGACGCCGTGCCGCACCGCGACCGCACCGGCGTGATCACGGTCTACAACCTCGGCCTGGCGATCGCCACGGTCGCGGGGGCCAGCTGCGGCGGGCTCTTGCTGCGGACGCTGGGAGAAGACAGCCGGGCCTATGTCACGGTCTTCGCCGTGTCGAGCCTGTTACGGCTGGCCACCGTGCCGTTGCTACGTCGCGTCCGGCTGCCGGAACGGGACATGTCCGCATCGTCGGCGACCCAGTGACACGTCGCTGAAGTCGCTGTCCGGCGACCGCGAAAACCGGCCGCCTCAGCCCGAGGGCAGCCGCGACTCGTTGGCGATGCTGTCGAGAAACGTGCGGGCCCGGCCGTAGTCGCTCGCCGGAAAGTTGTCGACGTTTTCCCGCAGGGCCTGGATGAACTTCGAGACAGTCCCTTGAATCTGTTGGAATTGCTCGTATTGAAGGCTCCCCCCGGACGACGCCCGATCGGCGAACAACTTGTCGAGTTGCTCCCGGTAGGGGGCAAACTGCGGCGCGGTCAGCACCAGCGGATACTCGATGTGGCCGGTGACGGGGTCGAGTTGCGTGGAGCCGAGCCGGGGAGGCATGCCCATCTTCGCCATCCGGATCGCCTGTTCGTGCGTGACTCGCGGTCCCGCCTCCGCCGCCTGCGCTTCCCGATTGGTCTTCCGCATCTCGAAGTAGGTCTCCGTCCACCGTAGACGGTTCTGCATCTCGAGGGTCTTCGCCTCCTGCCAGTTTTTCGCGGCCTCGGAATTTTCGAGGTTTTGATACCCCTGTGCCCGCATCATCTCCGACATGCCGTAGCTGGCGGCCTGGCCGGCAGTGGAGGCATATCCGCCGCGGTTGAAACCGAATCCGCCCCACTGGGCCGGGCTGGTCGCGGGCCAGAGCAGGGCCACCGTTCCAGTCGCTGTGGCCAATGCCAGGGCGAGCGGACGAGGACGGCGGAGCCGAGTGCGGATCCGAGTGCGGATCCGAGTGCGGACGCCAGTCCGGGGATCGGTGCAGGGAGCAGCGGAGCAGGTCATGGTCTTCCTCGTCGGCAGACTGAAGGGCAGGCCAAATCGATGGAACGGGCACAGCTGATCGTATACTGATGTATTCGAAAACCCGCAAAAAGTATAGTCTTTACCCGCCGCGGACACGACACCGGTTTGCTCGTGTGTACGCGTGACTGCGGCGTCACCTTTCTGGGAGCCGTTTGCGATGAGGCACGTGCCGTCGACCGCTTGTTCCGGAGTCTTCTGGCCCGGAGTCTTCTGCGGGTGTGGGGTGGTGTGTGGGCTGGCAGTGGCAGGATGTTCCAATGCCGCACCGCCGAAACCGCAGCCTCAGCCGCCGCGGGCGGTCGCCGTGGCACCGGCAGCACCAGCACCGGCACCGGCACCAGCAGCGGCACCAGCAGCGGCAGCGGCACCGGCAGCAGTGCCGGCAGCAGCGCCGGCCGACGGCCTCGAGACGTTGCGTCAGTCGTTGGCAGCGGCCCCCGACAAGGAGGCCCGCGTGGTGGTCATCGACGACATCGCCGCACTCGGCCAGCGGGCGAAGGCGGCCCTCGCCGACCTCCTCAAGTGGACCGCCGATGATGACGTCCGCACGCGATGGCACGCGGCGCGGGCCATCGGACTGATCGGCGAAGATGCCCTGTCGGCAATGCCGACGCTGGTCAAGCTCCTTGCGGACAGCGATCCCATCGTCGCCACGCAGGCAGCGGCCGCCATCGGCCTGATTCGGGAGGATGACGGTCGCCAGACCCTCCCCGCCGCGGATGCGCAGGTGTATGCGAACGCGATCGATCCGCTCGTCAAATCGACCACGCATCCCGATCCCAGGGTGCGGCGGGCGGCCGTCCGCACGCTGCGGCTACTGACCCCTTCGGTCGAACAACTCGCCCCACTGCTCAGCAAACAACTGGCAGACGTCGATCCTTCGGTCGTCATGCCGGCGCTCCATACGCTCGCCGACATGGATGACGACGCCGTGCCGTTTCTGATCGAGGCCCTTGGTCAGCCCAAGTCACGGTACTGGGCCACCATCGCACTGTCGGAAATCGGCCCCGAGGCTGCGCCGGCCGTCGCGCCGCTGACGAGGTTGGCAGCCGAGGGCGAGATCGAGGAGCGGCTGCAGGCGATCCTCGCCTTGGCCGCGATCGGCCCGCCCGCCGCCAGTGCTTCTCCGGCGCTCGTGAAGGCGCTCGAGTCGGAGGAAGACACGCTGCGATCGGCGGCGGCATTTGCCTTGGGGAGCGTGCGGGCTACGGACGCCGATGCGGCGCTCGCGAACGCCGCACGCGACGACGATGCGTTCCTGGGGGAGGTCGTCTGCTGGGCGCGGGCGCGGATCCACCCGGATGACAAGGCCTTGGTCGACGAGGCGGTGAAGCGGCTGCGAGCCGGCCTGCACGGTGAACGGTCGAACGAGCGGACCGCCGCCGCATCCGGCCTGTCGGATCTGGCCGAAACCCTCGACGAACCGACTCGCCGGGAACTGGCGGGCGAGTTTGCGGATCTGCTGTCCGACCCGGAGCCAGCCGTCGGTCTCAGCGGCGGGGCCGCGCTCATCCGCCTCGGGGCATCGGCCGTGGACACGCTGCGGGGGAGGCTCTCAGACCCGGCGTTGCGCGGCCGGGCGCTGGAAATCCTGGGGGCGATCGGCCCCGCGGCCAAACCGGCGCTCGACGACATGATCAAGGCTCTCGGCGACACCGATCCCGGCACTCGGGGCGATGCCGCCGTGGCCATCGCCACCCTTGGTCCCGATGCGGCAGCCGCCGTGCCGGTGCTCGAAAAGATGCTCGTCGACGACGGCGCCCCGCCGGCCACGCGGTATCCAGCGGCCTATGCGCTGGGCCGGATCGGGCCGGCCGCACAGCCTGCCCTCGAGCAGCTGCGCGCGTTGAGCAGGTCGACCGACGACGTGTTGGCCACGGTCGCCGTCTGGGCCGCGATCAAGATCGCCCCGCAGGACGCCGCGCTGCTCGAACAGGCCATTCCCGCCTTGAGAAAGGCGGTTCGCGCCGATCGGGAGATCGTCCGCCTCGAGGCTGCCGTGGCCCTTGGAGACATCGGCCCGGCTGCTGCTTCCGCGATTCCGATCCTGGAACTCGTGTCCGAGGAAGATTCGACCAAGGCGGTCCGAGCGGCTGCGGCCGCCGCCCTGGCAAAGATCAAGGCGAACTGATTCGGAGAGGCGAACCGGCGCCCGTTCGGGGTGTCTGCCGGGGGGCCTCCGCTCCCGAGAAGGGCGAGCCGGCAAGGTGTGACGGCAGTTCCTCTTCCGGCTCCAGTGCCGCGCGGCGGCTGGCCGACTCTTGCTCTGGAGCATGAGCGAGGGCCGGAACGGGGCACCGTGGCGGGGGGAGCAATGGCGCAGTATGGACTGTTTCACAGACTGTGGTTGACTCGGTTCTCACAGCCTGCCCGGGATCGACTCATCTACCGACACGCCCTGAAGACGGCCCCCAAGCGGATCGTCGAACTGGGGCTCGGCACGCTGGGGCGGACGGAACGCCTGCTCGGGCTCGTGCGGGCCGTGCACCCCGGAGTCGATCTTCAGTATGTGGGCCTCGACCGTTTCGAGGGGCGGCTGCCGGACGATCCGCCGGGGGTGACACTCAAGCAGGCGCACCAACGGCTGCATGGTCTGGCCCGGGTGCAGCTCGTGCCCGGCAACATCGACGCCTCCCTGTCGAGGCTCTGCAACCACTTGGGTGCCTTCGATCTGGTGCTGATTTCGGCCGACAACGACCCCCGGTATCTCGATCGCTGTTGGTTCTTCATCCAGCGGATCGTCACCCTGCAGACGGCGATCTTCGCCGAGTCGCGGGCGGGCAGTGGCGGCGTGTGGGCGTCGGTTCCCAAGACGCGGGTCGACGAGCTGGCCGCGAAGGCCGTCCTGAAACGCGCCGCATAGCGGCCGGTGGCGGCGTCGGATCGGTCGGGCTACATTGGTGGGCGACGCTGACCCATCCTTCATCTTCCGCCCCCACCTCGCCCACCCCCCGATGTCTTCCACGCCCCGCACGCTGCTCGACAAGATCTGGGACGCCCATGTCGTCTGCACTCCGCCCGGCGAACTGCCGCTGCTCTACATCGACCGCCATCTCGTGCACGAGGTGACGAGCCCGCAGGCGTTCGAGGGGCTCCGGCTCGCCGGCCGCCCGGTGCGGCGGCCGGAGGCGACCTTCGCCACGCCCGACCACAATATTCCCACGACCGATCGGCGGCTCCCGATCGCCGACCCCGTCTCGAAGCAGCAGATCGACACGCTCCGCACCAACTGCCGCGAGTTTGGCGTGCGGCTCTTCGACCTGGGCGACGCCGACCAGGGGATCGTGCACGTGATCGGCCCGGAACTTGGCATCACCCAACCCGGCATGACGATCGTCTGTGGCGACAGTCACACCGCCACGCATGGCGCCTTGGGCGCGCTGGCCTTCGGCATCGGCACGAGCGAGGTGGAGCATGTGCTCGCCACGCAGACGCTGCGGCAGGCGAAGCCCAAGTCGCTCGAACTGCGGGTCGATGGGGCGCTGCATGCCGGCGTCACGGCGAAGGATCTCGTGCTCTACCTGATCGGCAGGCTCTCCACCGAGGGGGGCACGGGCCACGTGATCGAATACACCGGACCGTGCATCCGCCGCCTCGGCATGGAGGAGCGGATGACCGTCTGCAACATGTCGATCGAGGCCGGCGCACGTGCCGGCATGATCGCCCCGGACCAGGTGACCTTCGATTACCTGCGCGGGCGTGACTACGCCCCGCGGCATTTCGAACGGGCCGTGGCGGAGTGGGAGCGCCTCCCGGGCGACCCCGGTGCGGTGTTCGACCGTGTCGAGATCTTCCAGGGGGGCGACGTCGTGCCGCAGGTGACATGGGGCACCAATCCGGCCCAGGTGGTCGGGATCGACGCCACCGTGCCCGACCCGACGGCCTTCCGGGATCCCAACGAACGGGAGAGCGGCAGTCGGGCGCTCGATTACATGGGGCTGAAGGGGGGCACGAAGATCGTCGACATCCCGCTCGACCGGGTCTTCATCGGTTCCTGCACCAACAGCCGGATCGAAGATCTCCGCGCGGCGGCCAGCGTGGTCCGCGGTTACCGGGTGGCGTCGTCCGTGCACGCGATGGTGGTGCCGGGCAGCGGCCGCGTGAAGCGGCAGGCGGAGCAGGAGGGGCTCGACAAGGTGTTCCGCGACGCCGGTTTTGAATGGCGCGAGGCTGGTTGCAGCATGTGCCTGGGGATGAACCCCGACATTCTCACGCCAGGCCAGCGGTGCGCCTCGACGAGCAACCGCAACTTCGAGGGCCGCCAGGGCAAGGGGGGCCGCACGCATCTCGTGTCGCCGGCGATGGCCGCCGCGGCTGCCGTCGCCGGTCACTTTACCGACATCCGCCACTGGAACTATCGCTGAACCAGATCGCCTGCCATGCAACCTTTCACCACTCATTCCGGTATCGTCGCCCAGCTCGACCGGGCCAACGTCGACACCGACCAGATCATCCCCAAGCAGTTCCTCAAGCGCATCGAGCGGACCGGCTTCGGCCAGTTTCTCTTCTTCGACTGGCGGTTCCTCGCCGACGGCTCACCGAACCCCGGATTCGAACTCAATCAGCCCCTGGTCGCCGGAGCGAGCGTGCTCCTGGCGCGACGAAACTTCGGCTGTGGCTCGAGCCGCGAGCATGCTCCCTGGGCGCTGGCCGATTACGGCTTCAGGGTCGTGATCGCGCCGACCTTCGCCGACATCTTTTTCAATAACTGCTTCCAGAACGGCATGCTGCCGATCCGCCTCTCGGAGGAGGATGTCGACGAGCTCTTCCGCCGGGGCCGGGCGGCGGAGGCGGGCGGCACGCCCTACCGGCTCAACGTCGACCTGCGGGCCGGCACGGTGAGCGACGACGCCGGATTCTCCCGTTCATTCACCGTCGACCCGTTCCGCAAACGGTGCCTCCTCGAAGGCCTCGACGATATCGGCCTCTCGCTCCAGCACGTCGACAAGATCGCCGCCTGGGAGGCGGCCCACGCCGCGCCGGCGGGAGAGTGAATCGATCATGGGCAGGCGCTCAGGGATGCTGCGGTGTTGGCGGATCGCCCGCCGCTTCGCGGCCACGTGCACGATGGCGGTGGCCGTTTGCATGTCCGGGCAGTTCGCCACTGCGGCCCCGAACGGCCCCCAGCCGCAGCGGACCGACCTCATCAACGACATGCCCGGGGCCGGTGATCTGGCGGCCCCGGCCAACGGCCAGACGCTCTATGTGCTCGACGAGGCGAACGGCGGGGTCGTGGCCATCGACCCGTTCGAGCCTGCCAAACGCTGGAACGCCGTAGCGGCCCGCGTGGCGGCCGACGCCGCGAGCGGCCCAACCCCCACTGCGATCGGTTGCATCGATACGACCATGGTGGCGCTCCTGTGCCGCACTCGTGACGCCTGGTCGCTGCAGATGCACCGGGTGCAACCCGGCACGGCCGCCGATGCCGACAAGCCGGCGCAGACCGTGGCGATCGGCAAGGCCTCGGCCGACATGGCCGCCCCGGATCCCGAACCGTCCGCCGGCCGCCCGCCG
>JBILWX010000161.1:0-6856 GCA_044369655.1 Pirellulales bacterium | reverse complement strand
TGCGGACTGCCCGCCCCGCTCCCCGCGGTGCTGCGGGCCCCGATCGCCGGGGCGCGGATCGGCAATCTGTCGCCGCGCTCGTGCCCCAGCCTCGCCCCCGGCCTGCGGCCGACCGCGGCGACGATCAGCCCCGCCGAGGAATTCGTGCTGTTCGCCCCCGACGCGGCCGACCGGAAAGACGCGGCCATCTTCGTGTCGTTTTACCTCCCCCCCGATCCGCGACGGTTGCTGCATCTGGACACGTCGCTCACCCAGATTCGCGATGCCGCCTTCTGCCGGGCCGACGGCACGCTCTGGGTGGTCGGCGGTGGAACGCGAACCGCTGCCGGCGGCGATTCCGCCGTCCAGGTGCCCGAGGGGCTCTGGCGGATCGATGCCGTCCTGCGGGATGGGCGGCAGGCGGCAGAAGCCGTCTGCGTGGCCCGCCTGGAGGGAGCGCGGGCGGTGGTCTGCCTTTCCGAACGGGCGATCATCGTGACCCATGGTCGCGAGGCCCGCACCGTGTCGAGGATCGACCCAACCCAGCCTGCGAGTCAGCCATGACCAGTCAGCCCAGCCCGACCAGCCGCCGTGAGAAGATCGAAGCGTTGCTCCGAGACGATCCGGACGACGTGTTTCTCCGGTACAGCCTCGCGCTCGAGATGGAGTCCGCCGGGGAGTGGGAGGCCGGTCTCGAGATCCTCGAGGCGCTCGCCCGTGGCGTGCCGCCGTACGTGCCCGCGTTCCAGATGGCCGCGCAGCACCTCGTGGCCCGCGAGCGGATCGAAGAGGCGCGGAGCACGCTCCGTGAGGGAATCGAGGAGGCGCGGCGTCAAGGCAACGCCCATGCCGCCGGTGAAATGTCGGAACTCCTGATGAGCCTGGGCAGTTCTTGAGCGTTCCAAACCCGTCATGACAACGCCGGCACCGGCTCGGCCGACTCGGCGCCGCGGGTGATCACGAACCCCATCTCCTCGATCATCTTGTAGTCGGCCTCGGGCAGCTGTCCCTTCGTGGTGAGGTAGTCGCCCACGAACATCGAGTTGGCCGCGTAGAGCCCCAGCGGCTGCAGGGTGCCCAGGTGGATCTCCCGTCCGCCGGCGATACGAATCTCCGCGGCCGGATTGAGCAGCCGCATCATCGCCAGGCCGCGGAGGCAGTCCCGCGGGCTGATCCGGTTGTTGCCCTCGAGCGGCGTGCCGTCGATGGCATTGAGAAAATTGAGCGGGATCGACTCGACGCCCAGGCTGCGGAGTTCCAGACCCATGTCGATCAGGTCGTCGTGCGTCTCGCCCATCCCCATGATGCCGCCGCTGCAGAGCTGCAGGCCCGCGGCCCGACAGGCTGCCAGCGTGGCGATGCGGTCGCCATACGTGTGCGTGGAGCAGATCTCCCCGTAGAAACGCTCGCTCGTGTTGAGGTTGTGGTTCACCTTGTCGACGCCGGCCGCCGCCAGCCGTCGGGCCTGCTCGGGGGACAACAGGCCCAGGCAGGCGCAGATGTTGAGGTCGTATTGCTGCTTGATTTCGGGGACGATTTTGCAGACGAAGTCGATCTCCCGTTCCGACGGGCCGCGGGCCGAGATCACGATGCAGAACGTCTTCGACTGCCGATCGGCGGCGAGCTTGGCGGCCTCGAGCAGCTTGGGAGCCGAGAGGAGGTTGTAGCGGGGGATTTCGGCTTCGGAGATTTTCGACTGGGAGCAGTAGCCGCAGTCCTCCGGGCAGAGGCCGCTCTTGGCATTCATCAGGAAAAACAGCTGGACGGTGTTGCCGAAATGGTGGTGCCGCACCCGCCAGGCGGCGGCCAGCACGTCGAGCAGTTCGACGTCGGAAGATTCGAGGATCGCCCGCGCGTCGTCGCGGCCAAGCGTGCCGCCGGCGAGCACGTGGGCGGCCATCGACTGCCAGCGGTTGGTGTGGAGAGGTGCTGCCTGGGCGACTGACATGCTGACTGCTCCGCTCTGGAAAGGGGAAGGCAAACTGGGCAAGACCGGCGAAACTGGGCCGGCGACAGGGAATGTATGCGATCGGGCCGTTCTTTGCCAAAGCTCCGCAGTTCGCGGGCGAGAGGACCGGCGGCGGGCGGCACAAGCTTGGGGGGGGCTACGACCGATACAACCCCGGAGTCCGGTTTGTTCCCTGCTTGCAGAAGGGGTCGACAGCATGCGCCGCTCGCGTCTGGCAGAGGCCACCCTGATCGGATGTCTGACCGCCCTGGCCAGCTTCTGTGCGTTCAACGCCCAGGGCGGCGAGACCTACTCGATCGTGGCGCAGTCGAGTCGATCCTCGGCGGGCACCGGTCGCCGACCGCTCGCGGAGCGGATCGCCGCGGCCAACCTGCCGATCATCACGCAGTCGGCCGCCAGCCCGCCACGCAGGGCGACCCACCAGGAAGCAGCCGGGCCCGCAGATCGGGCTGCGAGCATGGAAAATATGGCGGTTGCGGCCGTCCGTGTGGACCAGCAGGAGGCCGCCGCCCCGGCACCGCCGCCTCGGCCCGCGGCCACACCGCCGGTCCTCTGGCCGTTTGGAACCAAGCGGCCCGAGGCGACTGCCCAGCGACCTGCCGCCCCGGCCAAGCAGTCGGTCGCCAAGGCCCGCACGAGCCAGACGCCAAGCCGAGAACCAGTTCGTCAGGCCAATGCCCGACCGAGTGGAAGCGGGGCGAGCGGGTCACGGCCTGCGTCCGTGACCCGATAGGCTCCATGACCCGGTAGGCGTCGTCTCGGGGGCCCCCTCCGCAGGCCGAGGCACGGGAAAAATGCCCTCAGTCGAGCTTGGAGAGCAGGCTCGAATCGAACGGCGGAAACCGCGGGTCGAGCCGTTCAAGCGTGGCCCGCAGCAGCCTGGCCACCACGAGGTTGCGGTACCACTTCTTGTCGGCCGGCACGATGTGCCAGGGCGCGTGTTCCGTGTTGCACTGCGTGAGGGCGTCGTCGTAGGCCTTTTGGAAGTCGTCCCACAGCCGCCGGTCCTCGAGGTCGCTCGGCCCCAGTTTCCACTGCTTTTTCGGATCGCGGAGGCGGTCTTCGAGCCGCTGCCGTTGCTCCTTGTTGCTGATGTGGAGAAAACACTTCACGAACGTGACGTTGCCGTCGCGGAGCAGCTTTTCGAAGGCGTTGATCTGGGCATACCGCTCCCTCCAGACGTCCTTCGGCACGAGTTTGCGGACACGCACCACCACCACGTCCTCGTAATGGGAGCGGTTGAAGATGCCGATCCGGCCGTGTGCAGGCACGGCCGCGTGCACCCGCCAGAGGAAGTCGTGCGAGAGCTCGAGCGCGCTGGGAGCCTTGAAACTCTTCACGTCGAGACACTGCGGGCTGACACCGCTGGCGATCATACGGATCGTGCCGTCCTTGCCGGAGGTGTCGATGCCCTGCAGGACGACGACGACCGCCCGCTTTGCCTCCGCGAACAGACGGTAGGCCAGTTCGTCGAGCTTGTCGCAGTGCTTCCCGGTCTCGGCCTCGGCGTCGGCGCGGTCGAGCCCCTCGTGGTGATCGGGGTCGAAATCCGCCAGTCGGATGTCACGTCCAGCGGGTACGGTGAGCGGTTGGTTCATGCACGACCTCTCGGGAGAGGTCTCACATGCTACCAGACCTCAGCCCGCCATTCACGGCGTAGAACAGGGCACGCGAGCTCACGGGACGCTGCCGGCGACGCCGCTGCCGGGGCGGATCGATCAGGCGGGAATCGAGCAGGTCGGCGATCTGGACATCGTCGGCCGCCTCCCCCGCGAAACCCATCAGGTCGCCTGCCAGCTCCTGCTCGAAACCGAGCACGTCGGCGATCATCGCGATCGGACGGGCCCGCAGCTCGCACGTCGTCTCGCCGACATGCACGACAAACCGGCAGACCCTGCCCGAGCCAGACGTGGCGACGCGGGTCTCGGCGGCGGTGAGAGCGTTGGTGGTGGCGTTCATGGGACAGGGCTCCTGCGTCGGCAAAAGATGCAACGGAGACGACACTGGAAACATAACACGCATTTTGCGTGCCAATGCCTGGAGAACGCCCCATAACCCCGTCCGATGCGACGGCAGCCATCCAGGTCGACCCAGCCGCGCCATCTTCACGCGGCTGCTTGAAATTTTTACCGCGGCCGCAGTACGGAGTCCCTCGCTCGCGCTTCGGGCTTGCATGGGAATCGGACTCGCATCCCGGCCCGCAGCGCAAGCCAGGGGGCTAGGCGTGCATCCAAGCCCGCAGCGCACGCAAGGGAAGTGCGGTCTTCAGCACTTCTCACGGCGAACAGACGTGCCTCGGACGGTCATTCGCCGGGGCTACGAATCTTTTCGTGGATGATCTTGTCGCGGATGGTGGCCGCCAGTTCGTAATTTTCCGCGCGGATCGCCTCGGCCAATTGCTCGTCGAGGGTGCGGCCCACCTCGTACCGCTGCCGCACGCTTTCCCGCATCTCGTGCAGCCGCTTCACAAGTTCGTCCTCGTCGTATTGCTCCGCCGCGTCGTAGCGGGCAAAAAGATCGCGGAACTGCCCCAGCCCGCGGTTGATCTCGCCGATGGCCGCCTCCGGCCCCGAGTCCTGCAACGCGGCGAGGGAAGCTGCCTGCACCCGGTGGAACAGCACGAATGGCCGGTACTGCTCGTGGGAGAGTGTCCATTCCTCGTCCGGTGAATGCTCCCGCACGAAATCCATGAACGCCAGACTGTGATCCGCGTCCTTGGCGGCCCGGTGATACTCTCGCAGCGACAGCCAGCAGAGGCGTCGGTGGTAATACTGCACGAACTCCCGGTCAGCCTCGGCGCATTGCTCCTTCGACAGCCGGAACGCGCCTCCCTCGCGGATCACCTCGCTGACGAGATAATCGTAGTAGGTTTCCGCGCCGTGCGGCCGCAGACCGTCCGGCCGCAGATCGGTCTCCATCTGCAGCAGGCCCATGTCCACCCGCATCTGGAGCACCTCGCGGCCGTTGCGGGCCTTGAGAAGACGGGCATTGACCTCGCCGGGCTGAAAATCCCAGTTCTTGAGGAGAGTATCGATGTCGCGGGCCGCCGGCATGGGGTCGCACTCCTTCCCGTTCGCATGACGAGCGGCGTCGTTGCCGCTTCGAGCGATTATACCAGCGTCCGTTCGCGACGTTCTGGCCGCCGACGCCGGGGGCGGGCGAAGGTGGGCCCGGAGCCGTATGGCCGGGGATTTTCAGTCCTCGGTCCGGCGGCGGAGCCGCTTGGTCTCCGACCGGCGGTGTTTGGATTCGAGCCGCTTCGCCTTCGCGGCGCGGGGTGTTGTGGAGCCGCGCCGGGTCTTCGGCACGATCAGGGCCCGCTCCAGGAGTTCCGCCAGTTTTTCCAGGCAGTCGGCGACGTTTCGCGACTGGTCCCGATGCCGCTGGCTGGAGATCAAAATCGCCCCGTCGCCGGTGAGGCGGGCCCGCTCCCGTTGCAGCAGTCTCCGGCGCACGTCGTCGGGAAGGTGCGGCGAATGGAGGGCGTCGAACCGCAGCAGGGCCTTGCTGCTGGTGCGGTTGACGTGCTGGCCGCCTGGGCCGCCGCTCCGCGCAAACTGCCACTCGAGTGCTCCCGCCGGGATGAGCAGGGGACCGACGCGGATTTCCTTTTCCTTGGGCATAATGCGGGCTCGGTCGGAAGTGGCAGCAACGTCTTTTACCTCGGCATGCTCGATGCGAAAACTCCTGCTCCAACACGCGGCGGTCGTGGCGTTTGCGGTCGTGGTCGTGGTGACCGGCCTGGGAAACGCCCACGAGCCGGAATCTCCGGGCCCGCAGAGCGGGCTCGCGCCAGCCGCTCTCTGGACCCGCCCCGGCGAGGAGTGGGGCGTGTTCCTTGGCCCCACGGGCAATGGTCGCAGCAGCCTGACGGGGATGACCGTCCCGTGGCCCGCCGCCGGCCCGCCGATCGTGTGGCACTGCGACCTCGGCGAGGGCTACTGCGGCCCGGCGGTCGCCCAAGGGCGGTGCGTGATCTGCGACCGCGTCGGGGAGGAGATCCGGGTGCGATGCCTCGCGGCCGAATCGGGGCGGGAACTCTGGCAGGAGCGGTATCCCACCGACTACATCGACACGTTCGGCTACGACGGCGGACCGCGGGCTTCGGCGGTGATCGCGGATGATGCCGTGCTTACGTTCGGACCCGAGGGGCGGCTCGAATGCCGGAGCCTGGCCGACGGGAAAAGCCGATGGCACGTCGACACGTCCACCGCCTATCACGTGATCCGGAATTTCTTCGGCGTGAGCACCGCGCCCCTGGTGGTCGACGTCGGAGCGGAGCGGCTCGTCGTCGTGCAGGTCGGGGGCAGCCGGCCGGGCTCCGCTCCGCCGGCCCCGGAACGGCTCGATCTGGTGAAGGGGCTCGACAGCGGCCTGGTCGCCTTCGATCTCGCCACCGGTCGGGAGCGTTGGCGGACGAGCGACCAACTGGCGAGCTACAGCACGCCGGTGCTGGCTCGTATCGACGACCGCGACTGTCTTCTGGCCTGGATGCGAGACCGCTTTCTCGTCGTCGATCCGGCCACGGGGGGCGTGCGGGCCGATTTTCGCTGGCGGGCCGACGAACTGTTCAGCGTCGTCGCCGCCAGCCCGGTCGTGGCGGGGAGCGAGATCCTGCTCTCCGAGACCTACGGCCCGGGCAGCGTGCTCGTGGCGCTCGCCGATCACGGGCTGGAAGTGATCCGGCAGGACCGCCCAGGCAGCCGCCCCCAACGGAGCCTCAGGGCCCACTGGGCCACCCCGGTGGTCCATGACGGTCGTCTCTACGGCTCGAGCGGACGCAATGCGGGCGATGCGTTGCTCGTCTGCGCCGACTGGCGTTCGGGCGCCATCCGCTGGAGCGAGGGAGGGCTCGGTAGATCGAGCATGGCGTGGGCCGACGGCCATCTGATCGTGCTCGGCGAGTTT
>JBILWX010000208.1:0-4482 GCA_044369655.1 Pirellulales bacterium | reverse complement strand
CGGCATCGAGGTAGATGTCAAGCGACCGGTCCACCGCGCGGAGGATGAGGCCGTCGTAGGCCGTCCGGGGACCGCCGAGCTGTGCTGTTTCGAGAGCCCCCAGATAGGCCGCCCGGTCGCGTGGACGGATGATGGCCGGGGGATAGCCGTGGATCATCAACAGACAATTCATGAGCAGCCGCGCGGTACGGCCATTGCCGTCGATGAACGGATGAATGCTCACGAGCCGATAATGCGCCTCCGCGGCGAGGTGCACCGGATGAAGAGCGGATCCGGATTGGAGCCAATCGGAAAATTCCCGCATCAGGTCTGGCACCCGTCGAGGATTCGGCAGCACGACGGTCGAACCGGCGATCCGTACCGCCACGGTGCGATAGGAGCCGGCGGCTGCATGATCGATGCCTTCGAGCACAAGTTCGTGCAGGCGGAGGACGTCCTGCTCGGAAACGACGCGACGACGGCCGACGATTTGGGAGACGAAATCAATCGCCCGGGCATGGTTGGTCGCCTCGAGATGCTCCTTGAGGCTCTTGCCCCCGATCGTCATCCCCTTTTCCAGTACCACGGCAGTCTCACGGCGGGAGAGCGTGTTGCCTTCCAGCGCATTACTCGTATAGGTCAACTCGACCCGAAACCACGCTTCGAGACTGCTGAGAGCCTCGGGCGGCAGGGGCCGCAGGCGGTCAAGTGCCTGTTTTTTGCCGTCAAGCGAATCAAATCTCATGCATAAACCATAACGTAATGGTTTATGGTGTTCAAGGACTTTCCCGATGACGTCTGCTCCCTCCGCGATCCCGCTGCTCTCAATGCGGGGGATCACGAAGTCATTTCCCGGCGTGCAGGCGCTGCGTGGCGTGGATCTCGACGTGCATCCAGGCGAGGTGCTCGCGCTCTTGGGGGAAAACGGCGCGGGCAAGAGCACGCTCATGAAGGTGCTCGGCGGGGCCCATGCCGCCGATGCCGGCGTGCTCGAGCTCGATGGCCTGGAGGTGGCTTTCCGCTCGCCGCAGGAAGCCCGCGCTGCTGGCATCGCCGTCATCCATCAGGAATTCAATCTGGTTCCGGGCCTCACAGCGGCAGAAAACATCTTCCTCGGCCAGGAGTCGACGCGGGCAGGCTTCGTGCCGCGAGGGGAGGAACGCCGCCGGGCTGCCGAGCTCTTTCGCCGGCTCGGCGCGGCGATCGACCTGGATATCCCGTGCTCCCGGCTCACCACCGCACAGCAACAGCTCGTCGAGATCGCCCGGGCGCTAGCCCGCGATGCCCGGATCATCGTCATGGACGAGCCCACGGCCGCCCTGACTGCGGCCGAGGTGAGCCGGCTCTTCGAGATCATCCGCGACCTCACGGCACGTGGGATCGCCGTCATCTATATCAGCCACCGGCTCGACGAGATTTTTGCATTGGCCGACCGCGTCGTCGTGCTGCGGGACGGTCGGAACGTGGGCAGCCGGTCACGTGCAGGACTCGGTCGCACGGAACTGATCGAGATGATGGTGGGCCGGACGCTGGCCGAAGAATACCCGCGGCGGAACCTCACACTCGGCCCACCACGGCTGGCCGTCACCGGCCTCTGCCGGGGCAGGGCCGTCCGCGACGTGTCGTTCACGGTGCGGGCCGGCGAGATCCTGGCACTGGCCGGGCTGGTCGGTGCCGGCCGCACGGAGACACTCCGGCTCATCTTCGGTGCCGACAATAGACACGCAGGTGAGATTAGCCTTGATGGATGTCGGCTCGACATCCGCTCGCCCGGCGATGCCATTGCGGCTGGCATCGGCCTGCTCACGGAAGACCGCAAGCTGCAGGGGCTCGTACTGGGCCACTCGGTCCGGGAGAATTTTGCACTGCCAAACCTTGGCAGGTTCTCACGGTTCGGTTTCGTGGACGGCCGGCGCGAACGCGAGGCCTGCGGCCGCCATGTCGAGACGCTCCGCATCAAGGTGCCGAATCAGGAAGAACGGGCGCGAAACCTGTCCGGCGGCAACCAGCAGAAGGTCGTGCTCGCCAAGTGGCTCGAGCGCGACTGCGAGGTGCTCTTCTTCGACGAACCGACCCGCGGTATCGACGTGGGGGCTCGGCACGAGATCTATCTGCTGATGAACGCACTGGCGGCCCGCGGCAAGGCGATCGTGATGGTCAGCTCCGAACTGCCCGAGGTGCTTGGGCTCGCCGACCGGATCGTCGTGATGCACGACGGCCGGATCACTGGCGAGATCATCAACGGCCCGACCGTCACCCAGGAAGAAGTCATGCGTCTGGCGATGGCCTGACGCGATTCGGGTTCCAGAAAGGATCTTTCATTCATGCAGTCCCTGCTTCGCCGCCTCGCCTCCGACTATGGCATGCTGGCCGTGCTCATCCTGCTGGGCGTCGTCTTCAGCGTGCTCACGCTCCAGGAGCAGTCGGCCACCGGTGACACCGCCGCCAGAAGGGTTGCTGCGTCGATCCGGCGGCAGGTGCCAGGCGCCGCCCGCGTGCTGGTGGCCGTTCGCCCAACGCCGGAGGACGGCATACTCGCCGAGTCACTCCGCCGTGAGATCGTCGCTGCCGGGATGGAGGTTGCAGACGTCGTGCAGGGGGAACCGCAGGACGTGCGGGCTGCGCTGAACAAAGTCGTGGCCTCCGGTAGCAGGCTCGACGCAGTGGCAGCCACGGAACGGACCGCTTCCTGGCTCGTGCTCTCGGACATGCAGGAGATCTTCCCGACGCTCGGGGCACCACCGATCTTCGTGCCGGAGACGTATCGCTGGCCAACCTTTCTCAAGTCCGACAACCTGCTCAACATCGCCAACCAGATCGCGGTGATCGCGATCATGGCGATCGGCATGACGATGGTGATCATCACCGGCGGCATCGACCTTTCGGTTGGCAGCCTCGCGGCGCTGTCGGCGGTCATGGCCACCCGTCTCATTCGTGACCAGTGCGGCGGCATGGAGGCATCGACGGCAGGCATGGTCTTCGCCTGCGCGACGGCGATCGCCGTCTGCGGACTCCTGGGCGGCCTCTCCGGCACACTGATCACGCTCTTCGGAATTCCTCCCTTCATCGTGACACTGGCGATGATGCTCGTCGCGAGCGGCCTGGCCTACATCGCCTCGGCCGGCCAGTCGATCTACCAGATTCCCGAGTCGTTCGTCTGGCTGGGCCGGGGCACGGGGCTCTTCGGGCTGCCGCACGCGGTCGTGCTGATGCTTTTGCTGTATGCCGCCGCGCATGTCCTCATGTCGCAGACGATCCTGGGCCGCTACCTGTACGCCGTCGGGGGCAACCGCGAGGCGGCGCGGCTCTCCGGCGTGCCGGTCCGGCGTGTCCTGCTCGTCGCCTACGTCGCCTGCGGCCTGCTCGCTGGTCTGGGGGGTGTGATCATGGCGTCGCAACTCAAGAGCGGCTCACCCACGTACGGAAACATGTACGAACTTTACGTGATCGCAGCCGTCGTGGTCGGCGGCACGGCCCTGTCGGGTGGCGAAGGCAAGATCCTGGGCACGCTGATCGGGGCCTTCATCATCGCCGTGATCCAGAACGGGATGAACCTGACCAACATCGAGAGCTACACGCAGAAGGTCGTGCTCGGTCTGGTCATTCTGGCTGCGGTGCTCGTCGACAAAGTGCGACATCGGTGAGAACGACGACCACGCCGGTCATCCCCCCATGCAGGTTTCAACAAGCCCTGAGCGTGAGCGACGGGATTCCGTACTTCCGATCCCCCGGCTTACGCCGAGGGCTTGTATGGGGCGAAGGATAGCCCGGTCAATGGCACTTCTGCAACGGTCTTCCGGCTGACGGACTGCCCTTGAGAAAGGATAGCCCGGTCAATGGCACCTCCGCACCGGTCTTCGGGCTGATGAGCGACTCGTGAGCCTCGGGAGGAGCGGCCCGGGCGTCGGGAACGGGTTTCTCGAAACGCCCCGCATCCGCTTCGGTGGCGTTTTTCTAGCGTCTGCGCAGACCGCGTCCCAGTCGGCCGTTCCCGGGGCTTCGACGCCTCGCGTCCGACGCCGGTCAGAGGCTGTGGATGTCGATCACGGACAGCTCGTCTATTCGTCCCTGAAAGATTGCCCGGTCGTCATGGACCTGCACGAACTCTCCCCAGTCGGTCGGCGGGCCACGGGCGGGAGAGAGGGGCGGTGGTTCGAGTGGTTCGCCGAGGTGTGTCAGGATCTTCCGGATCGGCCCCGGATCGGTGATGAATGCGATCAGCCGGATGTCGCCGCCGCAGGTGGGGCACGCAAGTGGAAACTCCTCCCCCACCCGGGCCATCAGCTTGGCCCAGGCAATCCGAGACGTGTCGTGCGAGCGGGGCTTGTGACTCGGATTTGCGTCGCAGCATCCTTCCGTGGCATAACCGTCGCCCCCATGCCCGCCGGCCACCGCCTCTTGGCGCTTTCCGACGTTCCCGATCGCCAGCGACGTCACGGCCCGCCTGAGCTTGTGATTCGGTGCAAACACTCCGTGATACCTGTGCCGATGCTTGCGCGGCGG
>JBILWX010000090.1:0-14811 GCA_044369655.1 Pirellulales bacterium | reverse complement strand
ACTTCCAAGAAAACCTCGATGGCCCACCTCTTCAAGTCACGCCGCCGGTGTGTTCCTTCCCTCGGCTCGCAAGCTCGCCTCAGTCAGGAACACACCGGCGAATTACAGAAACAATGTTGCACTAACCCCTCGGGAGGAAATTGATCGTCACCTCCACCGCAACCGCCTTATCCACGGTGACCGGAAGGGAGGTGCATGATGCCTACTCGCAAGACAGCAATTCCGCTCCTCGTGGATGTGGGTGGCGTGGAAATTGAAGCCTCACTCAGGCCGCCACGGTCTGATCGTGACAACTACCGGGTGAGGTACAGGCTCCATGGTGTCAGGAAGGAGCAATCAACGGGAACCAATGTTCTGGCGGAAGCCAAGAGGTTGGCTCGCCTCATGGTTCAGGGCGAGCCGACCGCCTTACCATCGGTCAGCATCCAGCGGGGTATGACCGTGGAAGAGTTTGTGCAAGTCCAAAGGGATTACCACGGTAGGAACCCCCACCCCGAGGCTGGGGCGAGCACGCTCAAAGAGTTCATGGGGCAATGGAATAGTTTTCTACGGGTTTGCCCAGTGAAGACGATCCATGAAGTCACGGAGCAGGTGGCTCTCAAGTACCTCCGTCGTCTTCAGAACATGAGCAAGACGGAGAACCACGGCTACAAGACGAAGTCGCCAAAGACGCTTTCCGTGGGAACGATTAAGAAGCACATCCGAACCTTGGCGGGTGCGTGGAATCTCGTCCGCGAAGGCCATCCGTCTCGGGTTGGCGGACTTCACCCGCATCAACTGGTGCAGTCCAACCCTTGGGAGGCTCTTCACAATAATATCCCTGGAGATCCGAATGACTTGGAGGACAGAGATCCTGTCCAGTTTGAGTTGGAAGACAACGATCTCGGTCGGTTCTTGGATCAGTTCAAGGGCCACCCTGTTGGTGAACTGTTTATCATCACTAGCCTGTGGCTATGGTCACGAATCAATGAGTCGACGCACATGGAGTGGAGTTGGATCCAAGGCGAGTACGTCGTCATCCCGAAGTCCAAAGCGAAGGGTGCACGGGGCAAGACCGCCCGACTTCCTCCTGCGATTCTGGAACGGTTGAAGGCCATTCGGGTTCCCGATAGCCCCTATGTCTTCGCCCGTTGGACAGAGGACTTCAAACGGCACTCCAAGCGACCTACGCGTGTTCAATCCTTCACCCCCAAGCGAATGCGGGAGCAGATGGAGAAACTCATTCCCGCCCTCGCCGAGGCAATAGGCAGACCCGAGATCAGCCACCATGCCTTGAGGCGAACGGCGATGGAATTGGGTGAAGAGGCTGAACTGCGGCTCGCCGAGAAGACATCCGCCGAGAAATTGCAGACCACAGTCGGCAATAAGAGGCGGAACTACACGAAACGCTTGGGCAAGAAGGCCTTCACCTTCGCTGACGGGCTCTACGCCAACCTCACGACGGCTCTGCACGATTTCCCGGCCCTCGCCACGAGGCTGGGGTGCGAGCCCGTAGCGATGATCGCAGAACGGGAGGCAGAAAAACACATGCGGATGTTGACGCCTCTCCATCGTCAAAGATTCGCGAAAAGGCTTCTGGAGGGAGATGCAGAAGGCGAAGGGCAAGGGGTCGCCTGACGGCTCCCCCAAGGTTCCTATCTGATTGGGCGACGCCTTGAGCGTCGCCCAATCTTTTTCTGTCTCCGTGGAGTCAGATCGGGACGGATCAGGTCGGTTTGGATTCCGTCTGGATGGGATCTTGCGCCCGTCCAGTCCGTTTTCGATCCCGCCTCGGTGCCCTCTGATCCCGTCCCTCAATCATGAGGTTCCGTGGGCTTGGCGTGGGCTTGGCACTTTGTCCAAATCGCAGGGCGACGAAAAATGCCTTGTTTTCCAGTGAGGCTGCTGGGACTCGAACCCAGGACCAACGGATTAAAAGTCCGATGCTCTACCGACTGAGCTACAGCCTCGGGAACAATCCTACCGAAGCCGGAAACGGGAGCAACCGGGTCGACCATTCGCCTGAAGAGTCGATCGCCAAGGCCGCGAGAACAGCGGCCGAAGAAATGCCCGAGAGAGGACTTGAACCTCCACCCAGTTACCTGGACAAGAACCTGAATCTTGCGCGTCTGCCAATTCCGCCACTCGGGCGAGTGCGGCCGCGTAAGCGGCAGACCTTTGATGCTACCAATGCCCGTCCGGGACGCAAGTAGGCATGGCCCCCCGCCGGACTATTCCACCGTCACGCTTTTGGCCAGATTCCGGGGCTTGTCCACGTCGCAGCCCCGCAGCACGGCGATGTGGTAGGCCAGCAATTGGAGCGGCACCGCCGCCACGATCGGCTGCAGGAACTCCGGCACCTCCGGGATCTCGATCACGTCGTCCGCCAGATCCCGCACCCGGCCGTCGCCCGGGCTCGCGATCGCGATCACCGGGCCCTTGCGGGCCTTGATCTCCTCCACGTTGAGCAGCACCTTGTCGTAGACGGCCCCCTGCGGGATCAAAAACACGCTCGGGGTCGAGCGGTCCACCAGTGCGATCGGCCCGTGCTTCATCTCGGCGGCGGGGTAGCCCTCCGCGTGGATGTAGGAGATTTCCTTGAGCTTGAGCGCGCCTTCGAGCGCGACGGGGAAGTTGTATTGCCGGCCCAGATAGAGAAACGTGTTCGCATCCTGATACCGCTCCGCGATCCGCCGAATGGCCTGGTCGGCCCGGAGCGCCTCGGCCACGAGATCGGGAAGCCGTTCCAGGGCGTCGATGAATTCGAGTCCCCGCTCGTAGCTCATGTGACGCAGCCGGCCGAAGTAGAGGGCCAGCAGTGCCAGCACCACGCACTGGCTCGTGAACGCCTTCGTGCTCGCCACGCCGATCTCGGGGCCGGCGTGCAGGTAGATGCCGCCGTCGGCCTCGGTGGCGATCGTGCTGCCCACGACGTTGCAGATGGCCAGCGTGGGGTGCCCCTTCCGCTTGATCTCGCGGAGGGCGGCCAGCGTGTCGGCCGTCTCGCCCGACTGCGTGATCGCGAAGAGCAACGTGCCCTCGTCGAGCGGCGGGTTGCGGTAGCGGAGTTCGCTGGCATATTCCACCTCGACCGGCAGGCGGGCGAACTCCTCGATCAGGTATTCGCCGACGAGCGCCGCGTGCCAACTCGTGCCGCAGCCGGTGAGCACGATGCGGTTGATCCGCTGCAGCTGCCGGGGCGTGAGGTTCAGGCCGCCGAAGACGGCGGTCGCGTCATCCCGCGAAAGGCGGCCCCGCATCGCGGCCCGGATCGTCTCGGGCTGCTCGTGGATCTCCTTGAGCATGAAGTGGGCGTAGTCGCCCATGCCCACGTCTTCAGCCGATAGTTCCAGCCGCCGTACCGCGGGCTCGATCCGGCCGGTGTCGCGATGGAGCACGCGGAGCGTGCTCGACGTGATCACGGCCACCTCGTGGTCGGCGAGGTAGACGATCCGGTCGGCGTGGCCGGCGAGCGGATTGGCGTCGCTGGCGACGAAGTGCTCGCCATCTCCCACGCCCACCACCAGGGGACTGCCCAGGCGGGCCGCCACCAGCAGATCGGGCCGGTCACGGAAGAGCACGAGCAGCCCGTAGGTGCCGCGGAGTTGCGCGATCGCCTCGCGGACGGCCACCACCTCGGGGGAGTCGGTGGGCTCGTCGGTCATGCGGCTTCCCGCCGCCAGGGCTCCGGCAAGGCAGCTGTCGATCAGGTGGGCGATCACCTCCGAGTCGGTCTCGGAGCGGAACACGTAGCCTTCCGCCTCGAGCCTCGACTTGAGCCCGCGGTAGTTCTCGATGACGCCGTTGTGAACGACGGCCACCGCCGGTGAACTGCCCGGCGGCTCACCACCTGCCACACTGCCGCAGCCGCCCAGGTGGGGGTGGGCATTGCCATCCGTCGGCGGCCCATGCGTGGCCCAGCGCGTGTGACCGATGCCGATCGAACTGTCGGGAACATCCTCGCGGACGAGGGCCTCCAGCCGGGCGAGTCGGCCTGCGGCCTTGAGCACATGGATCGCGGCGGCGTCGTCGAGGACGGCCAGACCGGCCGAGTCGTAGCCGCGGTATTCGAGCCGGCGAAGGCCTTCGATGATGAGGTCGCTGGCGCGACGGAACCCGACGTAGCCGACGATGCCGCACATGGTGGGGTCCTCGAGCGGGAGGTAGGTCTGGGAGGGTGAATCCCGGTGCTTCGAATGTACTGGCATGGCCCCCCGGCGGGCCACCCGAGTATTCTCCCGATTTCCCGCGTAACCTCCCGCAGAAGAGGTGCTTCCGGCCATGAATCGCTCCCCCGCCATCATCGTGATCCCCGCCCGGCTCTCCAGCCAGCGGCTGCCCCGCAAGATGCTGCTGGCCGACACGGGGCGGCCGCTCATCGAGCACACCTGGCGGGCGGCCAGAGGCTCGGCTCGGGCGAACCACGTCGTCGTCGCCACTGACAGCGAGGAGATCGCGGCCGCGGTGCGGGCCTTCGGCGGTGATCCCGTGATGACTTCTCCCGACGCTCCGAGCGGCACGGCTCGGATCGTCGAAGCGCTCGCGAGGCTGCCGGAGGCGGCCGTGATCGTCAATGTGCAGGGAGACGAGCCGGAACTGGCCGCGACGGCCATCGATGCGGCGATCGATCTCCTCGACCGCTGCCCCGAGGCGGGCGTCGCCACGCTCGTGACGCCGCTCAAACGCGTCGAAGATCTCCACGACCCAGCTGCCGTGAAGGCCGTGCTCACCCCGTGGCGGCACGAGGCGAAACCTGGCGAGCCGGTCGGCATGCCGCTGGCCGGGGCGTGGCGGGCGGTCTATTTCAGCCGGGCGGCCGTTCCCGCCGCGCGAGACTGGTCGGAGTCGCTGTTGTCAGCCACTCCGCCGCTCTATTGGCAGCACGTCGGTCTGTATGCCTATCGGCGCCGGGTGCTGGAGGTGTGGAACGACCTGCCGGAATCGCGGCTCGCGGCGGTCGAGAGCCTTGAACAACTCCGGGTGATCGAGGCCGGCATCCCGATCGTGGCGGGCGCCATCGACCATGCCGCTCGCGGCATCGACACACCGAAGGACTACGCGGCCTTCGTGGAGCGATGCCTCAGGCCTTCTTCTCCACGGGAATGACGAGCACGCTGGCCGCGGCGTTGGTGAGCACCGCCTCCGACGTGCTGCCCAGCAGCCAGCGGGTGAGCATGTCGGAGGGTGTGCGTCCGACGATGATCAGATCGACGTCATCCTGCTTCGCCCGTGCAAGGATCTGCTCACCGGGATTGCCCTCGACGAGAATGGGAGCCTGCGACCGGAAGGCCGGGGGAAGCGTGTCCTGAAACGACTTGAGCGCGGCGCCGATCGCGGCCACATCCTTGTCGTGCTCCTGCTGCCAGGCGTTGGCGATCGCGGCGGTGTCGGGATCCCGTACCGATTTCTCGAGCCAGGTAGGGAGCGGCCCGGCCAGCATCGATTCCGCGACGCCGATCACGGCACCAGTGGCGGTCGCGGCCCAATGCAAGCGGCCGATCACGGCAGCCACGGACGAAGCACTGGCCGGATGATGGCAGACGAGCGATTTCAGTCCGCGGTTGCTCGGTGGCGCCCCGCGGACGACGAGCACCGGCAGATTTGCGCCATGCACCACCGCCCGGGACACGCTGCCGAGCAGAAACCGCTCGATCGACCCATGGCCACGGGCACCGACGACCAGCAGATCCGCGTGCCAGCCGGACGCCGTTTCCAGGAGTCCGACTGCGGCCGACTTCGAACTGGCGATCATTTCCGGCGGTTTCACGAATCCGCCGGGCAGGAGCGAGCAGGCCTCCTCGAAGAGCGCGGCTGCGGCGCCGTCGACGATCCGGCGGGATCGCCCCAGAAGCCGTTTCTCAAGCTCCATTGGGGAGAAGTAGACAGCGATCTCGTCTCGGCTCGGATCGAGCAGTCGGCCAGCCATCCGCACCGCGTCGAGCGACGACGCCGAACCATCCACGCCGATCAGGACTTTCATGGGTATCTCCCGGGTTTCAGACCGACAAGTGTACGGCGTAGGGACGAAAAAAGCGAAATCCGCAGTCCCTCGTGTGCGCGTCGGTCTTGCATGGGAACCGGCCGTACTTTACCCCAGCCACACCTTTGCCGGTTCGCCGGGCACCTCCCGCGCCAGCCGCGGTACGGCATAGCCGGGAAGCAGCGCCCGCAGCCGTTCGTGCAGTTCCCGCGCGGAGGCCTCGTCAACCTCGAACGCGGCCGTTCCCTGTACGCGGTCGAGCAGGTGCAGGTAATAGGGCACGACGCGCAGGTCGACGAGCCGCTCGGAAAGCGCCTTGAGCACCTCGACCGAGTCGTTCACACCGGCGAGCAGGACTGCTTGATTGAGCAGGATCACCCGGGCGTCGGCCAGGCGGGCCATGGCGGCGGCGACGGTGGCGTCGAGTTCGGCCGGATGGTTGGCATGCACCACCACGACGCAGGTCAGCCGGGTGCGGGACAGCGTCGCCATCAGGGCGTCGGTCACCCGCGAGGGCAGCACGATCGGCAGTCGCGAATGGATCCGCAGCCGCCGGATGTGCGGCATCGCCTCGAGCCGTGCCACGAGCCTGGCGATGCGGTCGTCGTCGAGCAGGAGCGGGTCGCCGCCGGAAAGGATCGCCTCCTCGACCGTGTCGTCGGCCGCCAGCGTTTCGAGCGCCGCCTCGATGCCGGCCTGCGTGGCGCCGCTCTCGGCGTAGGGGAATTCGCGCCGGAAGCAGTAGCGGCAGTTGATCGCGCAGCCGCCGGTGGCGAGGAGCAGGACGCGTCCGGCGTATTTCTGCACCAGTCCCGGCGCCGCCAGTGACGCGTGTTCCTCGAGAGGATCGGCGGAAAAGCCCGCCACTTCCACGCGTTCGGCCGGTCGCGGCAACACCTGTAGCAGGAGCGGGTCGAGCGGGTCGCCGGGTCGCATCCGGTCGACGAATCCCCGCGGCACGAGCAGCGAAAAGTCGCCGACCGACTGGCGAGCCTCCTCAGCGAGGGCGGGGTCGAGTCGGAGCAGCCGGCAGAGTTCCTCCGGATCACGCACGGCATCGGCCAGTTCCCGCTGCCAGCCGCGGCCCGTCGGCTGGGGCGGTGGCGGTGACGGGCGTTCGGGCGAGGTGTTGGACGGTGGCACGGCGGGAGGGGTCCGGCGGGTGGCCCGTGGCGTCGGGTTGACAGGTAGCGGGCCGGCGGCAACGCTTGACGGCCCCGCGTGAGTGCGGCTGGCTGCCGGATTCGCCGGCAGCCGCATACGATACGGCCCTTTGGCCCCGGATGGAAACGCACAGGAGAGACGGAAGCAGTGGCAGGCTACAACACGAGTGAATTCAAGAAGGGGCTCAAGGTTCAGATCGACGGCGACCCCTACATCATGATCGAGTGCAACTTCGTGAAGCCCGGCAAGGGGCAGGCACTCTACAAGTGCAAGCTGCGAAACCTGCTGCGGAACACCGTCCTCGACCGCACCTACAAGAGCGGTGATTCCCTCGATGCGGCCGACATCGCCACCATCGACGCACAGTTCCTCTACAAGCAGGGGGAGATGTTCGTCTTCATGGACAACGCCAGCTACGAGCAATACGAACTCACGAAGGAGCAGGTGGACGACGCCTGGAAGTGGATCAAGGAGGGCACCGTCTGCTCGATGCTGCTGTACAACGGCAATCCGATTTCGATGGAGCCGCCCAACCACATGGTGCTCAAGGTGGAGTATGCCGAGCCGGCGATGCGCGGCAACACGGCGACGAACCTCACAAAGCCGGTGAAGCTCGAAACCGGCGCGGAAGTGATCGTGCCGGCGTTCATCGAACAGGGAGACATGGTGAAGATCGACACCCGCACCGCGGATTACCTGGAACGCGTCAAGGAGTGACGGGGACGGGGTCAAACCGCAGGCGAGGCGATTTCCCTCGCTTGCGCTTCGGGCTTGGATGGGAGCGGGGTGTCATGCACGCCCGCAGCGCACGCCAGCGACCTGCGGTCGCCAAGCGACGGTCGGCAGGATGCCGAGCCGTCGCGTGTGGGAGAGTGCAGCGTCCACGACCGCGTCGCAGGATGCGACGCCCTCGCCAGCGACCTGCGGTCGCCAAGCGACGGTCGGCAGGATGCCGAGCCGTCGCGTGAAGTCAGTCCCACCACCAGCGGCCGGCGGGCACGGCAAGCTTGTCGCCACGGGCCTTGGCCACGGTTCCCTGCTCGTCCATCAGCAGGTTCGGTGAATCGAGTGCCATTCGCGGCTGCAGGGAAACACCGCCACCGATCGGCGTGAGCAGTCGGTTGCCACGCCAGACCGCATTGATCGCCGGTTCCACGACCATGGGAGACTGAAACCGTTCGACCTTGCAGATCTGCTCGTCACGCAGGGCCGCCGCGTCCCAGTGCGTCCGCCCGTAGGCGTCGTGTTCCTGCAGGTAGGCGGCCAGCACGGCCAGGTCGATCAGGGTGCGAAGCTGGGCGTAGACGGGATGCCGGGCGGCAATCTCGGGGTATTTTCGCGTGAACGTATCGGTGAATGTCTTGCTCGCCCGGTCGGCGCGGTCGGCTGACATGCGGCGACCGTCGGGCATGACGGCCTCGTCGGCGCCGACCAGCTTCACGCCCCGGCCCACCAGTTCGATGGCGAGGTCATCTTCGCTGACCCGGATGCACTTGTAGTCGGGCATGAAGTACCAGCGTTGCAGGGCGTTGGCCGCCACGCCGCCGGCACTCGTCAGTTCGACCCAGCTGTTCATCTTCACCGGCGGACGTTCCAGCCCGATCCCGATGAGCTTCATGCGGTAGTCGGCCTCGACCATCACCTGGGCGAAGTGGCTGGCCGGCGAGACTCCATCGACGCGGATGCGTTGAGGGCCGAGCGATTCCCGCATGCCGTTCACGATGTCGTCCGCGCTGGCCTTGGGATTGACTCGTCCGAGTTTCCGGAGAAAAGCCTGCATGGCGGCGAGGCCTTCCTGGGTCGGATCGATCGAGCAGCCGATGCCGCGGTCGGTCGGCTGGCCGGGCGGAAACGCCCGCAGCGCCGTCGCGAGATCTTCGAGCAGCACGGTGGGGGTGCCGGACGCTGCGCCCACGACGCGTCCGGTGGCGTCGGTCGCCCAGGGCTCGGCGGGACCCGCTATCACCACCTCGCCGGGACCCGAGTCCGCATTCGAGCCCTCGGCGGGATAGATGAAGACGTATTGCACACGGGTCAGGCCGGCCAGTTTCTCGAGTTCATCGGGGATACCACGGCCAGACGCCGCAGCCTTGGCCACCTCCGCCTCGAGCCGCGAGAGGGCCACCTTTCGCAGCGGCGATTTGGTCTGCAGGTCTGCCGGGAGCGAGGCTACCGCCGCCTTCAGTCGTTCGCCCGACAGCCCGGCGTCGGCCACCGTATGGGTCCGCAAGACGCCGTTGGCATCGATGATGATTCCACCGGCGGTCATGCCGCCACCTCGGCCGCCACCGCCCATACCACCGCCACCCATACCGCCGCCGCCCATGCCGCCGCCGCCCATACCACCACCGCCCATACCACCACCGCCCATGCCGCCCATCTGTCCGAGCGCCGGGCCGCACTGCAGCGCGATCAGCAGGTGCAGCATGACCAAGGCCACGGCAGATGCTCCCATGCGGAGCCGCAGCAGGGGCCGCTTCGCGACGAGCGATTCGAGTCGGGGCAGTGAAGCAGGCATACAAGCACCCGGGAACCAGATGGACCGAACCGACAGCCAGACACACTCTGTCTGGCTAGTTCGGCCTGCCCATGCTGACAGATTGGAGTTTTTTGCAGCGACGGGCGCTTCCCCGCCCCTCCTGCCATTTTTCCCCACCCGCAAAGATTACCCGACCCCTGCCGGCGACCGGCCCGGAGGCCCGCGGCGTGGTGTCTCGGCCTCGCGTTTCTTCCCGGCCAACGTGATCGGGGCCCGCATGCAGTCCGGCCCGAGCAGGTCGACGATTTCCCGATGCAGGGCCTGCGTCCACGCGACCTTGTCGCGGTCTGCCTCCATGAGCACACGGCGGCCGTCGGCCAGTTCGAGCACCAGCCGCAGCGGCACCGGCCCCGGGTGCCGACGCACGATATCGGCCAGCTGGTCGATCGTGGCGGTGCCATGCTGCGTCTCGACGAGCTTGACCGTCACGCTGCGGGCCGGCTTTCCCCAGAGCGCGGCGATCGGCACGAGATCATTGACGATCAGGTTCGTCTCCTCGCTTCCCGCGCGGCGGTCGATCGAGCCTGCCACCACGACCACGGCGTCGGGCTGCAGGAACTCGCCGAGGCGGGCGTAGTCTTCCGGCCAGCAGATGGAGCGAACGAGGCCGTCCATGTCCTCCAGGTCGAACATGCCATACCGGGTGTGCGTCGAGCCCGGTCGGGGCTGTTTCACGTTCGAGAGCTTGAGCGCTCCCACGAGCCCACCGATCACCACGTCGCTCTTCGGCTTCGCGTCACCGAGATCACCGCTGCCGTGCGTGCAGACGGCGGAGAGGATGTCCTTGTATTCGGCGAGTGGATGGCTGTGCACGTAGTAGCCCAGCACCTCCTTCTCTGCCGACCGCATTTCGAGGTCGGAGAGCGGCGCCACGTCCGGGAGCGTTGCGGCCGGCGCCGCGGCCGCCTGCGGAGTGTCGTCGACGGCGTCGAAGAGGTTCTTCTGGCCGCTCTTCCGGTCGGCGAGCCGTGAGGCTCCGGCCGCCAACGCCCGCTCGATGCCCGCCATGATCGCGCCTCGGTGGCCGCCGAGGGAATCGAGGGCGCCGGCCTTGGCCAGGCTTTCGACCGCGGTCTTGTTGACCAGCGACGGATCGACTCGGCTGCAGAAATCGTAGAGATCGAGGAACCGTCCGTTCCGCGCGCGTTCGGCGCTGATCGCCTCCGCCGCCTGGCCGCCGCAGCCCTTGATGGCCGCGAGGCCGAAGAGGATCTTCCCGTCGGCCACGGTGAAGTCGCCGCCCGAGGCGTTGACATTCGGCGGCAGCACCTCGATGCCCATGCGGCGGCAATCCTCGATGTGCTCGACGAGGGCGTCTTTCTTCTTGAAGTTGCGGCCGGTGATGTCACCGGAGAGAAGCGCCGCCATGAATTCGACCGGAAAGTGGGTCTTCAGGTAGGCGGTCTGCCAGGCAAGCAGGGCGTAGGCCGTGGAGTGGCTCTTGTTGAAGCCGTATCCGGCGAACTTCTCGATCAGGCCGAAGAGTTCCTCCGCCTCGCTCTTGGAAAGCCCTTTGGCCTTCGCCCCGTCGACGAACTGCTCGCGGAAGGCGGCGATCGTCTCCAGCTTCTTCTTGCTGATGGCCTTGATGCAGGTATATGCACTGGAGAGCTCGATGCCGCCGAGCCGCTCCAGGATGCGCATCACCTGCTCCTGGTAGACCATCACGCCATGGGTCTCCTCCAGCACGTCCTTCATGACGGGGTGGAGATATTCGGCTCGTTTCCGCCGGTGTTTCACCGCGACGTAGTCGTCGACCATGCCGCCTTCCAGCGGCCCCGGGCGGTAGAGGGCGTTGACGGCGACGATGTCGAGGAAGTGGTCGGGCTTCATCCGCTGCAGCAGGTCGCGGATGCCGCCGCTTTCCAGCTGAAAAATTCCCTTCGTTTCGCCGCGGCAGAGCGTGTCGAACGTCGGCTGGTCGTCGAGCGGAAAGGCCAGCGGGTCGGGCCGGGAGCCGCGCGTGGCGGCGATGATCTCGAGCGTCTTGGAGACGACGGTGAGATAGCGCAGGCCGAGGAAGTCCATCTTCATCAGCCCGGCCCGTTCGACGTCGCCCATGGCCCACTGCGTGATCACTTCCTCCTTGCCCGTCACCCGCTGCAGCGGGACATACTCCACGAGCGGCCGGTCGGCGATCACGACGGCCGCGGCGTGCGTGCCCACATTGCGGGCGAGGCCCTCGATGCGGCGGGCCAGGTCGACCAACTCCCGCACCTCGGCGTCGCCCTCGCAGGCGGCGGCCAGCTGCGAGCCCGGAGCGGCCGCCTCCTCCAGCGAGATGTTGAGCTGATCGGGCACGAGGGCCACGATCTGATCGACGCGGGGAATCGGCATCCCCAGGGCGCGGCCCACGTCGCGGATGGCCGCCCGGGCCGCCAGCGTGCCGAAGGTGCCGATCTGGGCGACGTTGGCCTCGCCGTATTTCTTCTTGACGTAGTCGATGACCTCGCCGCGGCGCTCCTTGCAGAAGTCGATATCGATATCGGGCGCCTCCCGGCGGTTGATATCGAGAAACCTCTCGAAGAGCAGGTCGTATTCGAGCGGGCAGACGTGCGACAGGTAGAGCGAATAGGCCACGAGCGCCCCCACGCCCGAACCTCTCGCCGCGGCCGGGATGCCCACCTCGCGGGCGTGCCGCACGAAGTCCCACACGATCAGGAAGTAGCTGGCGAAACCGAGGGTGTTGATGACGCCCAGTTCCCGTTCCAGTCGCTCCATCACCTGCGGATGCAGTTCGCGGCCACCGCCGTCCGCCGTCGCTTCGGCCCAGCGTTTCGGCACGTTGTGGTAGCGTTCGCGGAGGCCCTCGAGGCAGAGCCGGCGGAGTTCATCCGCGGCGCTCGAGCCGGCGGGCACCTCGAAGCCGGGGAAATGCCGCTTGCCGAGGTCGAGCTCGATCGAGACCGAGTTGGCGATCTCCTGGCTGCGGTTCACCGCCGCCGCGACGAAGTCGCGATCGAGCTCGGTGAAGGCCGCGTGCATCTCGGTCGGGCTCTTGAGATAGAACTCGCTCGAGTCCATCCGCATCCGCGAGGCGTCGCTGCGAAACCGGCCCGTGTTGACGCAGAGGAGGATGTCCTGCGCCTCGGCGTCTTCGCGGTTCACGTAGTGGCAGTCGCAGGTGGCCACTGGCGGGATGCCGAGCTCGCGGGAGAGTTCGAGAGCCGCGTCGGTCACCTGCCGCTGCACCTCGAGCCCGTTATCCTGGATCTCGATGAAATACCGGTCGCCGAACCGTTTCTGAAACCAGCCGGCCACCTCGCGGGCCTGGGCCAGCGATTCCCGCTGTTCGCGGGACGTGCCGATGAGCGCCCGGTTGAACTCGCTCGACAGGCAGCCGGAGAGGCAGATGATTCCATCGCCATACTGCTCGAGCAGTTCTCGATCGATCCGGGGCTTGAAGTAGAAGCCCTCGAGGTAGGCCTTCGTGGCGAGCTGGAGGAGGTTGTCGAACCCGGTCCGGTCGCGCGCCAGGAGCGTGAGGTGGTAGCTGGCGTCCTTTTGGCTGCCGGCATCCTTTTGGAACCGGCTGCCCGGGGCGATGTAGGCCTCGTAGCCGATGATCGGATTGAGCTTGGCGGCCTTGGCGGCCTGGTAGAACTCGAGCGCCCCGTGCAGATTGCCGTGGTCGGTGATCGCCAGCGCGTTCATCCCGAGTTCGACGGCCCGGTCGACCAGCCGGTCGATGGGGCTGGCTCCGTCGAGCAGGCTGTAGTGGCTGTGGCAGTGGAGATGGACGAAAGACTGCGTGCTCATCCGTGTGCTCGCTCCGGGGGGAGACCTTATTGTACCGGACGGCGTGGGCTGCATGGCAGGAGGCCATGCGCAGGACCGGCGAACTGCGTTCGCCAAGCGGCAACGGCAGGATGCCGTGTGCCGCGTTAAGACGGCTCAGCGATGCTGCGGAGGAGCTCGGCCAGCCGGGCTTGGAGTTCGAGCATCACCTGCCAGTGGGCGAAGTCGAGTTCGACGGTTTCGTTGCCGGGGCGCATCACGGCCCCTTCGGTGGCCTCGCGGAGCACGCTCTGCACGTATTCGAGCAGCTCGGCCAGTTCGGCGGTCTGGGCGGGGCCCAGGTGCTCCGGCAGCGGAGGCGGCCCGCCGGGGAGCAGGGGTGAGCGGACCTCGGCGAGATCTTCGATCACGTCGGACTTGTGCGTCGCGATCCGTTCCAGCCGCTCGCGGAGTTGCTTGGCGTGGCCTTCTTGTGCGGCGGGCATTTTCGCTGCGATCTCGGCGATGCGGCGATCGATGTCGCTGTGCGAGCCGACGAGCAGCAGCGACCGCCCCACCGCGATCATGTCGCCGTCGCGAATGATCCGCACCTGGATGTCTTCGCCGTTGACCTTGGTGCCGTTGGTGCTCTCCAGGTCGGTGAGGACGATCTTGTCCTTGTCGTCCTGCAGCTTGAGGTGGTAGCGGCTGATCCGCTCGTCGTTGAGCTGGATCGTGTTGCCCTCTTCGCGGCCGATGGTGACGGGCGTGGGGAGCTGGTTGAAGACGCGGCCCCGATCGGCACCGTGCAGAACGCGGAGCGTGATGTGTGCCATGGAGATCGGGGGTCCGTCGGTGGAGCCGCGCCGGTGCTCATGCCGGACGGTCTTCGTATTCGTCTAAGTGTGCCACATAAACCGGGGCAAAGCCCGGTTCGCGTCGCCAAGCCGGAAACCAGCGGGGAAACTGGTTGCATTCCCTCGGAAAAGGGGGGGGCGGCGGGAAGGCCTCCAGGTCGCGCGAGCGGGACCGGTCGGGGAGCGATCATTTTCGGGATCGCTGCGTAGAGAAACGGTCGTGGGAGCGATCTGTCAGCTTCCCGCATTCATGGAGATGAAAAGCATGCTGCGTCGTGCCTGGATTGCTGGTCTGGCTTCCGTTGTCCTGCTTGGCGGCTCGCTGGGATTTCCGCAGGGGGCCAACGCCCAGGGGATCTGGTTTGGCGGGGTCGGCTTCGGCGGCCCCGGCTTCTATGGGGGCGGGTTTGGTCCGTCGTATGGCTTCGGCGGCTGGGGGTTCCCCGGCGGTTATGTGCCGGCCCGTGTCGCCTACCCGGTGGTCGTGAGCCGGCCGGTCGTGGCGTATCCCAGACCGGTGGTGGTCGCTCCCACGCCGTATGCCTACCGGTATGCCAACCGGGCCGTGCGTCGTG
>JBILWX010000207.1:0-4491 GCA_044369655.1 Pirellulales bacterium | reverse complement strand
ATGCCCAAGCCAACGACGCGCTGATGTGGCAGATCAATCCCAAAAAGCTCCCGCCGGTCCGCGCAAAGGTGACGCTCCGACTCCGTGTTCGCAAGCCCGATGTCGCGCCCGCTACCGCAGATCCGCCATCCTGAGACCCTCGATAGAGAGGTCCAGCTGACCCCGCGGCTCCTGCGTTGTTTGTTCGGATTCCACGTTGCCATCATGAGCCAGCGAAACGATAATGACTTGAATGTCGTCACCTCGACCACAACCCCCCGACAATCTCCATCCGTTCTCCCGCGAATTGCTGGAGAGCCTCACCGGCCATTCCGAGGCTGCGGAAATCGTGATCGGCGGCGGCGTTGCCCTCAGTCATTATCTGCAGTATCGCGACACCGTCGACCTTGACGCCTGGTGGCGGGCCGAACCCCGAGCGGAGGCGCTGGTGTTTTTGGAGCGGGCCATGCAGGCGATCGCCTCACGCCACGGTCTCGACTATCGACGTCGCTCCTGGGGCGAGACCGAAAGCCTGGAACTGCTGCAGGGCAACCGGAAGCACTTCTCCTTTCAGATCAGCCGTCGCACGCTCTCGCTCGATGATGCGATTCCTTCCGCGTGGCAGCCGGTCTGGCTCGAAACGCTGCGAGACAACGTGGCGTCGAAAATGACCGCGCTGGTCCAACGCGGCGCACCGCGTGATTTTCTCGACATCTATCAGCTCTGCACCCGCAACGTCATCAGCATGACCGAGTGCTGGACATGGTTCATGGAGAAAAACCCCGGAGTCACCATTGACGAGGCAAAACGGAAAATCATTGCCCGCCTGGCGATGATTGAGACGACCCGGCCACTCGAAACGATCGCGTCCGACGCAGCCCGCGAGCAGGCCACTCTGGTCCGCAACTGGTATCACCGCATCTTCGCGAAGACCATGCCATGATCATCGATCGATCCGTCTACCCCGATGTCGAACCACCCACGGCGCTCACGAGCCCGGAAGCCCGGGCGGACTACCTGCACCGCATCTGTGCGGCCTTCGACTTCGGAATTTTTCCGGAGGAGACCGACTGGTCGACGTTCGCCGGGTGGAAGGAAGTCTTCGATCGCTTCCCGCTTCCGGACTCACCGGGCTACCACGCCTTTCGCCACTGGTATGGCTGGGAGCCAGTGCCCGTGCAGAAACGCCTCGGTACTCCTCCCTGGAAGGTTGCCGACCTGCACGAAGGCCGGGCGGATGGATGCGAAGAGATGGTGTGACTGCGAAACGGGCTTGACGCTCCCGGTCACCGCAGTTTGCTCAGGCAGACAATCACTTATGTGCTGCGGCCAAGGCCACTCCACAATTGCATTTGGCTGTAGCCTCAGTGCGGCGGTGTGATGAATTGCCACTCGACAAGGAACCTATGCCCGTGAATCCCTTCCGCGGCTGTATGCCCGCCCTCATGACACCCTGCGACGCCGATGGCAGGCCCGACTTCGACGCGCTCGTGGCCACCGGTCGCGATCTGGTCGCGGCCGGCATGTCGGCGGTGATCTACTGCGGCTCGATGGGCGACTGGCCACTGCTGACCGATGGGGAGCGGCAGGAAGGCGTGGCCCGCCTCGTGAAGGCCGGGATTCCCGTGATCGTGGGCACCGGGGCCCAAAATCCACAGCGTGCCGCCGAGCACGCGGCCCATGCGAGGAAGGTCGGCGCAGCGGGGCTGATGGTGATCCCCCGGGTGCTCTCCCGGGGCACTTCGCCCACCGCGCAGCGGCACCATTTTGCCGGCATCCTGCGGGCGGCCGCCGGCCTCCCGGCCGTGATCTACAACAGCCCCTATTACGGCTTCGAGACGAAGGCTCCGCTGTTTTTTGACCTGCGGGCGGAGTTTCCACACCTCGTTGGCTTCAAGGAGTTTGGCGGCGCAGCCTCGCTCACCTATGCGGCCGAACACATTACCAGCGGCCACGCCGATCTTGCGCTGATGGTCGGCGTGGATACGCAGGTCTTCCATGGAATCGTCCGGTGCGGAGCGATGGGCGCCATCACTGGCGTGGGAAATGCCCTGCCTGCGCCGGTGCTGCGGCTGGTAGATCTCTGCCTCGCGGCCGCCGCCGGCGACGCGGCGGCACGGCGGCTGGCGGCCGAACTCGATGATGCCCTGGCCGTGCTCGCGAAATACGACGAGGGCCCCGATCTGGTCCTCTATTACAAGCAGCTGATGGTGCTCGAGGGCCACGCCGCCTACGCCCGCCACCTCAATCCCTCCGATACTCTCTCCGACAGCCAGCAGGCGTTTCTCGAGGCGCAGTGGCGGCAGTTTCGCACCTGGTATGGTGCATGGCCAGGACGAGGCGGGTGAGCCCCCGCCCCGCCAGTCCAGCCCAGTCCAGCAAGCCCAGCCCCGCAAGGAGACTTTCTCGCCCATGCTTGTCAGCATCTTCAATGACGTGATCGGACCAGTCATGCGGGGCCCGTCGAGCTCGCATTGCGCCGCGGCCCTGCGGATCGGTCGGCTGGCTCGCGACCTCATCGGCGGCACGCCCGAGACGCTGCTCGTGGAATTCGACCGCGCCGGCTCACTGCCGACGACACACGACTCGCAGGGCTCCGACATGGGACTCTTCGGCGGCCTCCTCGGCTGGGAAGCCGACGACTCACGGCTCCCGGAATCGGTCCCGGCCCTTCGCGCGGCCGGCACCGAAGTGCGGATCGAGACGGTCGATGTGGGCGACGCCCACCCCAACACATACCGGCTCACGCTCACCCGCGGCGGCCACCGGCATTCCCTCCGGGCGATCTCCAGCGGTGGCGGCATGATCGAGGTGGTTGCCATCGACGAGATCCCGCTTTCCATCCATGGCGACTACCACGAGACGCTTTTTGCCATTCCCGTCGGCGATTCGGCCACCGCCGCCGCAGGCCGCACCACGGCCGCGCGACTGATCGCCGCCATCGAGGCATTGGCCCCCGGTTTCGAGCCCGATGCGGTCGCTCTGGCCGAAGCCGACCACGGCCTGCTTGTGCAGGTGAAAACCCACGCGGCGCTGCCGGCCGCCGTGCGAGAGCCGCTGGCAGCCATGCCCGGAGTCGCCGCCGCCGCCTCGCTCGCGCCGGTTCTGCCCGTCCGCTCCCGCCGCGGGATGAGCGTGCCCTTCTCCTCGGCTGCCAACCTGCTCGCCGTCGACGCCGGTCGCGGCATCCCGCTCTGGAAACACGCCGTCGCCTACGAAATCGCCCGCGGGGGCTTCACCGAACGCGAGGTGATCGAGCGGATGGTGCAGATCGTGCGGCTCCTGAAGCACTCGATCGCCTCTGGCATCGCCGGCACGGAATACGCCGACCGCGTGCTCCCTGCGCAGGCGCCCGGCTTCGCGGCGGCGCTGGCCGCCGGCCGGCTGGTGGGCGATCCCCTGCTCAACCGGATCGTGCTGGCCACGACGGCGCTCATGGAGGTGAAAAGTTCGATGGGCGTGATCGTGGCGGCGCCCACGGCCGGCGCCTGCGCCGCCTTGCCGGCAGCCGTGATCACCGTCGCCGAATCGATGCAGCTCGACGAAGAGGCGATGGCACGGGCGCTCTTGGCCGCCGGGTTGATTGGCGTGTTTATCTGCACGCCGTGGTCGTTTGCGGCCGAGGTGGGTGGCTGCCAGGCCGAGGGGGGCTCCGCGGCAGCGATGGCGGCCGCGGGCATCGTCACCCTGGCGGGCGGTTCCCTCGAGCAGGCGCTCACTGCGGCGTCGCTGGCGCTGCAGAGCATGATCGGGCTGATCTGCGACCCGGTTGCAAACCGGGTGGAGGTGCCCTGCCTCGGCAAGAACGTGATGGCCGCCGCCAACGCCCTTGCCTGCGCGACCATGGCGCAGGCGGGCTTTGACGAAGTGATCCCCTTCGACGAGGTCGTGGCCACCGCCGCGCGGGTGGCGAAGCAGATGCCCCGCGAACTCCGCTGCACAACGCTTGGCGGCCTCTCGATCACGCCCACGTCGCTGGCCATCGAGGCCAAGCTCACGGCCCGCAAGGCTGCCGCCTGTGGTGCCGGCACCTGCGGCTGCGGCTGAATGGACGTAGAAAAACGTCGCAGGCTTAGTGGAGCGTGCCGTGTAAGACGCCCTTCACCGGCTCGCCAGCGGCCGAGCGGATCGTCCACTCGACGGAATAGCACCAGGTCGGTCCGAAGTCGGGCACGGTGAGCGACACGCGGCGGCCGTCGCTCGACACCGTCGCCGCCGTCACCGGCAGCTGCCGCTCGTTGCGATGCTCCGAGCCGTATTTTTTCGTTCGCTCAAGATCCCAGGCGCGAATCGTCCAGTGACCAAGCTCGGTGGCGGCCACCTCATCAAGTGGCACTGCAAACTCAATATCGAGCCGCCCCGGCTCCGCATGTAGCCCCAGGGGAATCGTCAGCGGCCGGTCGGTGCGCCGCACCCGAAAGAAGCCGCCGGGATGCTGCCGGTTGCCCGCCCAGGCATAGAGCCCGCAGGTGTAGAGCTGGCCGTCGGTCGGGTGAAACCGCCCCCGCATGA
>JBILWX010000089.1:0-14820 GCA_044369655.1 Pirellulales bacterium | reverse complement strand
ACGGCGTGTTCCAGCTCCCGTGGGACATCACGAGCAGTGCGACCGGCAAAAAAGGCGACGCCAGAAGCACGCAAGGCGTCAAATTCCGCGAGATCACCGACGGCCTTTCCAAGGTGATGGCGATCGGCGAGCAGTCGAGCTGGGGCATGACATCTGCCGGCGTGCGGAACGACTGTCGCTCCGGCTTGAGAAATGGATGGGCATCCAGTGGCTGGTTTTCCTACAACACGTCCTGCGGCGTGGGATCCATCTCCAACATCGCGTGGATCCGCGATCCGCTCGGAACAAAGATCTGTAACAACCCCTACAGTATGGTTTCCGATCGAGACAGCGGCATGCCCTTCCGCTCGGAGCACGGGGCCGGTGCTCAGTTCACGTTCGCCGACGGCTCGGTGCAGTGGCTCGACGAATCGATCGATTTCGTCATCTACCAGATGCTCGCCGTCCGCGACACGGCGGGCGGTAACGTCAGGAAGGTGATGCCATGAGGGCTCGTCGTGCAGTGCGTGCGGTCGCTTGCGTGCTGGCGATGGCCGTGCTTGCATCAGGCTGCGGCCGCCGCGACATGGGCCGCGTGTCGGGGACGCTCACGTTCCAGGGCAAGCCCGTGCCCAAGGGGATCGTGAAGTTCACGCCCAAGGGGCATCCGGCGGGTGCCGGCGAGACCGACGACGCCGGCCGGTTCGTGCTCAACACGCTCCAGAAAGGCGACGGCGCCTTCAAAGGAGCCTGCGTCGTGACGGTCGTGCCGGTGCTTGAGTTCGAAGAAGGATCGATCGAACCCAAGCCCCGGCCCGACATCCCTGGCAAGTACCGGGATTACTCGACGACTCCATTCAAGGCAGACGTGGTCCCCGGCAAGGAGAACGTGTTCACGTTCGACATGGTAGATTGAAAGAATGAAACACGGGACGCAGCTCTTCTCGGTCCTGCTGGTCACGCTGCTCGTCGTGTCGGGGGCGGTCCAAGCTGCCACGCCCGTGCCCTGGACCGCCTCGCGGGTGACGGGAACGCCCGAGCCGCCGCCCCCGATGCAGACGCGGCGGGTCTACGAGCACCTGCGGTTTCCCACCGCCACCTCCCTTGCCACCGCGCCCGGCAGCGACCGGTTCTTCGTGACGCAGCAATACGGCGGCAAGGTTTTTTCATTGCCCCCCGACCGCGACTGCCGCCGGGCCGATCTCTTCGTCGACCTCGCCGCGCTCGTCGCCCGAATGAATGATCAGCGGCCCGCCGCGGAGGCCCTCGTGGCCGGCGCGGCGTTCCATATCGCCTTCCATCCCGACTTCGCCACCAACCGCCACTGCTACCTCTGCTACACGGTCGGCTACCGCGACGAGTCGCGGCCGCCCTACCAGGAGAGCACGCGGGTGGTGCGGCTCACGGTGGTGGATGACGGCGGCGTGCCCCGGGCCGATCCGGCGAGCGAAGTCGAGGTGATCACTTGGCCGGCCGGCGGCCACAACGGCGGCTGCCTCGCCTTCGGGGCGGATGGCATGCTTTATGTGTCCACCGGCGACGGCGGCGATCATTTCCCCGCCGACGGCAACAAGACCGGCCAGGACGTGTCCGACCTGCGGGCCGCGATCCTGCGGATCGACGTTGACCATCCTTCCGAAGGCCGGGGCTATTCGATCCCGCGTGACAACCCGCTCGTGAACGTGTCGGGAGCCCGCGGCGAGATCTGGTCGTTCGGCCATCGCAATCCCTGGAAGATGAGTTTTGATCGGGCCACGGGCGACCTCTGGGCCGGCGACGTCGGGCTCGAGGTCTGGGAACTCGTCTGCCGCGTAAAGCGGGGCGACAACTACGGCTGGAGCCTGCAGGAGGGGAGCAACCCGATCCATCCCGACTGGCCGCAGGGACCGGGGCCGATCACGAAGCCGTGGTTCGAGGTGCCGCACACCGCCGGCGCGTCGATCACGGGCGGCTACGTCTACCGCGGCAAGCGGTTTCCGGAACTCGTGGGCCGGTATGTGTTCGGCGACTGGGTGACGCGGCGGGTGTGGAGCATCGGCACCGGTGCGGAGGGCCCCGGCCCGCTCGTCGATCTCGTCGCGCCCACCATCCGTGTGATCGGGTTCGCCGAGGACCGCGACGGCGAACTCTACGTTCTCGACTATGACGACGGGTCGATTCATGAACTCCTGCCCAACGACGCCGTGGCGAAGGCGGGGTCAAAGGCTGGGGCCGATGCGGAGGCGTTTCCCACGCGGCTCTCCGAGACCGGACTTTTCGCCGACACGGCAGAGCAGACGCCGATGCCGGGCGTGACGCCGTTTGCGGTCGCCGCCGAGGCCTGGGCCGACGGCGCCCGCTCGCGGCGGTTCATCGGCCTGCCCGGCAGCGGCAGCGTGAAGCTCCATCCCGACCAGGCGCGGATCGAGGGCTCGATGTTTTCCACGAAGCTCGTCCTGCCGCCGGGCACCGTGCTCGCCAAGACATTTTCGATCGAGACCGTGGCGGGAAGAGCGGCGAGCGAGCGCAAGCTCGAAACGCAGCTCCTCCATTTCGACGGGCGGCACTGGCACGGCTATTCCTACGCCTGGAACGAGGCGGGCACCGATGCCGAGCTCGTGCCGGCGGAGGGCCGCTCGCTGCCGCTGTCGATCGCCGATCCTCTGGCGCCGGGAGGCAGGCGTGAGTTTTCCTGGCGGTTTCTCGGCCGCAACGAGTGCCAACGGTGCCACACCAAATGGGCGCAGACGACGCTCGCCTTCACCGTCGCCCAGCTCAACCGCGACGTGGAGCTTTCTGGTGAAGGTGGTGCCGTGAAGCGGGTGAACCAGCTCCGCGCGTTTCGCGATGCCGGCATCATCGAAGACGTGGTGGTCAAGGCCGACCTCGCGAACGATCCCTTTGCCACGACGCGGCGGCCGGGCCCTGAGGCCGAGCTGCCGCGGTTCGTCGATCCGCACGACACGACCGCCCCGCTCGACGCCCGGGCCCGGGCCTACCTCGCGGTCAACTGCGGCGGCTGCCACCGGTTTGGCGGCGGGAGCGTGCCGCACGTGCATCTCAACGCCGAGATCGCGACGGCCGATCTCGACGTGGTCGGCATGCGGCCTGCCCGCGGCGACTTCGCGATCGCCGACGCCCGCGTGATCGCGGCGGCGGCGCCGCACCGCTCGACGCTCTGGTATCGGATGGCGACGAGCGGCCCGGGACGAATGCCGCACATCGGTGCGGAACTGGTGGACGAGGCCGGTCTGGCGCTCGTCCGCGAGTGGATCGCGTCGCTGCCGGCCGACGCGGCCGAGCGGCGGACGCTCGCGAGGCTCGTCGCGCTCGACGAACCGACGGTGCTTCACCAGGAAAGCCGCGACGCGCCGCGGGAGCGGTGGCAACTCGGCCGCCGGATCGCCGCCGAGCAGGGCCGCAAGGAGCCGACCGACGCCGATCTGGCCGCGGCGGAGACGAAGCGACTCGCCCAGGCCGCGGCCCGTGCCGCCGACCGCGAGCGGGAGCGGCACAAACTGCTCGCCGACCTCATCGGCTCCACGACCGCCGCCGCCACCATCGCCGACGCCGTGGCCGACGACCGGCTGCCCGCGGCCACCCGCAGCCTCGTGCTCGACGCCGTTGCCACCGCCGACCCCGCGATCGCGGGCATGCTCGAACGGTTCCTGCTGCCTGACCGACGGGTGAAGCGGCTGGGCGCGGCGATCGACGCGGCGGCGCTCCTGAAGATGCCGGGCGACGCGGCCCGCGGCCGGCGGCTCTTCGCCGAATCGCAGTCGGTGCAGTGCCGCACCTGCCATGCCGTGGGCGGCGCTGGCGGCGCGGTCGGCCCCGCGCTCGACCGCGTGGCCGCGCGGCTCGACCGACGGCAGCTGCTCGAAAGCCTGCTCGAGCCGTCGAAGACGGTGGCCCCCGAATACCGCACGTGGCTCGCGGTCACCGACGACGGCCGCAGCGTGACGGGGCTGCTCGTGGAACGCAACGAGCAAACCGTCGCGCTTGTCGACGCCTCGGGCAAGCGGACCGATCTCCCCGCGAAGTCGGTCGAGGAGTTGGAGGCGTTGCCCACCTCGCTCATGCCCGAGCAGCTGCTCCGCGACCTCACGGCCCAGCAGGCCGCCGACCTGCTCGCGTATCTCGAATCGCTGCGGCGGTGACGCCGTGACCTGAGCGAATTCTAGAAAAGAGCCGGCCAAGAGCCGGCAACGGGCAGGCGTGACCGTCGGGCTGCCGCGATCAAATCAGTTCACCACGTTGCGTGGCACTTCGCCGCGAAGCACCCGGCGGCAGGCTTCGCTCCCCTTCACCCGCATGTCGAGCAGCCCTTCCTCGGAATAGAAGGCCGCGTGGGGATTGATGATGAGCCGCTCGTAGGCGGGGTGCTCGCGATCCCGCCAGGCGACGAGCAGCGGGTCGTCGGCGGCCGGTGGTTCCTGCACGAGCACGTCGATGCCCGCGCCCGCGAGCCGTCCCGAGGCGAGGGCCGCCGGCACCGCCGCGGTGTCCACCACGCCGCCGCGGGCCGTGTTCACCAGATACGCGCCGCGTGGCAGCCACTCGAGCGACTCCGCGTTGACGAGGTGCCGTGTCTCGGGCGTGAGCGGGCAGTGGAGGCTGAGCACATGCGCCTGGCGGAAGAGATCCTCGACCGACTCGACCCGACGGATGCCGAGCGTCTTGTCGAACCCGTCCTGGCGGTAGGGATCGTAGAAGGCCACGTCCATGCCGATCGCCTTGGCCCGCAGGGCCGTGGCGATGCCGATCCGGCCGAGGCCGACGATGGCGAACGTGCGGCCCCGCAGCCGGTGGAGCGGCGCGAAGACGGTATACATCCACGGATGCGGACGGTCGCGAAGCCGCGTGTTGAACTGGTGGATGCCGCGGGCGAGCGCGAGCATCATGCCGATCGCGGAGTCGGCCACCTCCTCGGTGCCGTAGTCGGGCACGTTGGCCACGGCGATGCCCCGCTCGCGGGCGAAGGCGTGATCCACGTTGTCGAACCCCACGCCGCAGCGGACGATCAACCGGCAGTTGCGCAGCCGCTCGATCGTCCGACGCGTGAGCCGGAGATTATGGTACATCATGATCGCCGCGGCATCCTCGATGCGGCCAGCGCATTGGTCCTCGTGGAGCGCGTCGAGGGCTTCGACCGTGGCGAGGCCGGCCAACGCCTCTCGCTCGGTCGCGAGGTCGTCGGCGATGAAATCGGTGATCACGACTTTGTGCATACGGATCGTCCTGCTGGTTCCGCGGCCTGCTACCGGTCCCGACGCCCCTTCGCCAGCGTCCTCTTAATGTCGTCCTCGGCCCAGTCGAGGTGCCGTCGCATGGCGGCCTCGGCTGCTTTCGCATCGCTCTTTCTGATGGCGGCGAGGATCTCGCGGTGCCCGATCAGGGCGGGCTTCGGGCCCGCCGACTGGATCGTTCGGCGCCGCGATGCCTCGAGCAACCCTCCGAGCGTCTTCAGGAGCACCGAGAACACCGGGTTGCCGGTCGCCTCGGCGAGTTGGTCATGGAAACGGATGTCGGCATCGACACGGTCCGCGAGCGTCGTCGCCCGTTCGAGGTCGTCGAGCGCGGCCAGCCCAGCCGCGATGTGCGCGTCGCCGGCCCGCTCCGCCGCCAGCCCCGCGATCGTCGCCTCGAGCGGCCGGCGGACTTCGGTGAGCTGCAGGAGCGTGGTCCGCGAACGCTTGAGGAGCAGTTCGAAGGATTCCACCGTGGGCCGAAGATCGACCTCGGCCACCCGCGGGCGGGCCCCCTGGCTCATGACGATGAGGCCCTGAGACCGCAGGCTCCGCATCGCCTCGCGGATCACCGTGCGCGAGACGGCCAGGGACTCTGCCATGCTTCCTTCGCTCGGCAACGTCGTTCCCGCAGCGTAGCTTCCGGAGACGATCTCCTTACGGAGGTGGTCGATGACCTGCGAGACGAGGTCTCCCTCGGGTTCGGCCTTGCCGCCGACGGCAAGACGGGCCTTGCCGGGAGGACGGCCGGAGCGGCGAGAGGGAGGTTTCGTGGACGCGGGCACTGGTTCGTTCTCAGGTAAGGCGGCAAGGGAGCGAGAGCCCGAAGGCCCACCGGATGGCCGACCTATCATACATGCATGGGGGACTCGTGCATGGCACCGTTTCCGCCCCACGCTGGGAACCCTATGCTTCCTAGCCGATCACCGGAGCCTGCCCCCGACCACGACAGGACCTGCACTATGCCACTCGTCGATCTTTCGCATCCGCTCGTCCACGGACAGCAGACCTTCCCGATGGATCCGAAACTCTCGATCGTGCCCCACGGCACGACGGCCACGCTCCGCTACAACATCACGCAGGTGTCGATGTCGACCCATCAGGGCACCCATCTCGACGCGATGTATCACTTCCTCGACGACGGCAAGACGCTCGACGAGATGCCCCTCGACTGGTTCTACGGGCCGGCGACCGTGCTGCGGATCCCGAAGCAGCCGCGGGAGGAGATCACCCCCGACGATTTCCGGCCGCACGAGGCGGTGCTCACGCCGGGAGCGAAGATCATCTACGAGACCGGATGGCACCGGCAGTTCGGGGCCGACACTTTTTTTAGTGACTTTCCGTCGCTGACGCAGGACGCCGCCCGCTATCTCGTCTCCCGCGGCATCCGGATGCTCGGCATGGACACCCCCACGCCCAGCCGCGACTGGTACGAGGTGCACCACATTCTCCTGGCCAAGGATGCCGAGATCGTGGTGGTCGAATCGCTGGCCCATCTCGACCGGGTGCCCGATGCGATCACCTTCATCGGCTTCCCGCTCAACTTCGCCGGCCGCGATGGTTCGCCGATCCGGGCCGTCGCGGTGGTGTGAATGCTTCACGATGGGGCAGGGGAGCAGTGAAACAAGGCCGCCCGAAAAACGTAAAAAATGGGTTCGTGGGCGGCGGGCGGTTCGTTGTATGATAAGTGGAGTGCGGTTCGGTCCGGTGCGTGTGCCGAGCAGCTGAGGCCGCCTCGCGCATGCCCGTCCGAGGATTGCCCCATGGCTCGATCGCTCGTTCAACGTGTTTTCCTCATAGGCGTTCTCGCCGCGCCAGTCGCGTGCCTCACGGCCGCGGTCGCGAGGGCCACGCCGCTCGAGTCGGAGATCCGCCCGCTCCTTGTCGAGCGGTGCGGCGACTGCCACGGGCCCGACACGCAGGAGAGCCACCTGCGGCTCGACGTGAGGCACCGGGCATTGAAGGGGGGCGACTTCGGGCCGGTGATCATTCCCGGCAAGGCGGCCGACAGCGAACTCATCCGGCGGATCACGAGCACCGACGAGAAGAAGCGGATGCCGCCCGACGGCGAGCGGCTCTCCGCGGCCGAGGTGGAACGCATCACCCGCTGGATCGACGCCGGAGCCGAATGGCCCGAGACCGAGGCCGACCGGTTGGCCCGTGAGACCGATCGCGACCCTCGGCTCGATCATTGGGCCTGGCAGCCAGTGGTGCGTCCCATGGCACCGCCGGCTCACGAACCTTCAGCGGCCCAGCCGGGGCCGCCGCCGGGCGGGGCCTGGCCGGCCCGCAACGAGATCGACCGCTTTCTACAGGCGACGCTCGCCGACAAAAACCTATCGCCCGCTCCCGAGGCCGACCGCCGCACGCTCCTCCGCCGGCTTTCGTTCGACCTGCTCGGCCTGCCGCCCATACCCGAGGACGTGGCCGCATTCGTCGCCGACGAGTCACCCGACGCGTATGAAAAGCTCGTCGACCGTCTGCTCGCCTCACCCCACTACGGCGAACGCTGGGCCCGGCACTGGCTCGACATCGCCCACTACGCCGACACGCACGGCTTCGAACGCGACCAGCTCCGCCCCAATGCCTGGCGGTATCGCGACTGGGTGATCAAGGCGATCAACGCCGACATGCCCTACGACGAGTTTCTCCGCAGACAGATCGCCGGCGATGCGTTTGCTCCGGACGACCCCGATCGCGTGATCGCTACCGGATTTCTGGCCGCCGGGCCCTGGGACTTCGTAGGCCAGGTGGAGACGAAGAGCGACGTGCTGCGGCGGCAGGCCCGGGCCGACGACCTCGACGACATGGTCACGCAGGTGATGACGGCCGCCTGCGGCGTGACGATCAACTGCGCCCGCTGCCACGACCACAAACTCGATCCGATCCCGCAGGGGGAGTATTACGCGCTCACCGCCGTCTTCGCCGGCGTGAAGCGGCAGGATCGGGCCACGAGCGCCGCGGCGGCAACCGCGTATGAGCGGGCCAAGGCAGACCTCGAAGCGGGCATCGCCAAGGCCCGCGTCGACGTCCACTCGCTCGCCGGCAAGCCGATCGACCTGGCCGATATCGTCGGCGGCGGCGACGGCCGCGGCAGCGGAAAAAAAGGTTTTGGCATCGACCCTCGGACAGGCAAGGCCCGCGATGCAAAGCCGAACGGCTACCTCGGCGACATCACGGTCAACAGGGTCTCGCCCGGGCCCACGCCACTGGTCAACGCGGTCTTCATCCCGAACGGGCCGGGGGACGTGCCGGTGAGCACGACGGGGCTGGTCGTGAAGGGCCTTTCGGAGACGAGCATCGCAGCCTGGGATGCCATCCGTAACGGGCCGGTGAACCAGCAGTTCTCCACGAAGCTCGGCGACGTCGATTACACGAAAGACTCGCACACGATCCTCGGCCTGCATGCCAACGCGGGGATCACGTTCGACCTGATCGAGATCGCCAAGCAGGCGAAGCTCGTGAACCCACGGTTCCGTGCCGTCGTCGGCTACGGCGGCCGGACGGCGGAAGCCGGCGCCGATTTCTTCGTGTTCGTCGACGGCGAGCCGGCCGCCCACGGGCGGATCGGCTTCGACGACGGCGGCATCCCGCTCGACATCCCGCTGCCCCCCGCGGCCCGGTTTCTCACGCTCGTCTCCACCGACGCGGGCAACAGTATCGGCATGGACCAGATCTTCTTCGGCGACGCGCGGATCGAGGGCGATCCATCCGCATTGCCGCCCGATCGGCAGGCGTTGCTGGCCGAAGCGACCGCGAGGCGCGAGACGCTCGAAACGGAACTGAAGTCGCTCAAGGAGCCGGACAAGGTGTTTGGACCGGTCCCCGGCACGCCGCCCGTCGTGAAGGTCAACATCCGGGGCAACCCCGAGACCACGGGGGACGAGGTCGGGCCGGGCACGATCTCCGCCGTGCCGGGATTGCCGACGGCGTGTGGTGACGGGGCCGCCTCCGACGGCGACCGCCGCAAGGCCCTGGCCGACTGGATCACGTCGCCGGCAAATCCGCTCACGTCCCGCGTGATCGTCAACCGTCTCTGGCACCACCACTTCGGCACGGGGCTCGTCGACACGCCGAGCGATTTCGGCCTCGGAGGCGGGAAGCCGTCGCATCCGCAGTTGCTCGACTGGCTGGCGGCGGAGATCGTCGACCGCGGCTGGTCGCTCAAGGCCATGCATCGGCTCATCTGCACGAGCCACGCCTACCGGCAGCGGAGCGTCGACGTGCCCGGCGCGGCCGCCGCGACCGCCATCGATGCCGACAACCGGCTGCTCTGGCGGCAGAACGCCCGCCGGCTCGACGCGGAGAGTCTGCGCGACGCGACGCTTGCGGTCACCGGCTGCCTCAATCCGGCCATGGAGGGCCCCGGCTATCGCGACTTCACATACACCGAGGCCTACGCCCCGATTTATGAATACGTCACGCCCGACTCGCCCGAACTGTGGCGGCGGAGCATCTACCGGTTCATCGTGCGGAGCACGCCGCACACGTTCATGGCGACGCTCGACTGCCCGAATCCCGCGAACCTCACGCCCGCGAGGCTCGAGACGACGACGGCGCTGCAGTCGCTCGCACTGTTGAACAACGACTTCATGCTGCGGCAGGCGGGGCACTGGGCGAAGCGGCTCGAACGGGAGGCGGGGGCAGACGCCACCGCGCAGATCCGGCGGGCCTTCTCGCTCGCGCTTGCCCGCGAGCCCGACGACGCGGAACTGGCCGCGGCGGTGGCGCTCGTGCAGTCAGCGGGCCTGCCGCAACTCTGCCGGATGCTCTTCAACACCAACGAATTCGTCACCGTGGACTAACCATGCCCGCCGACGCCTTTCCCTGCCGCCTCCACCGCGCCGACGTGTCGCGCCGGAACTTCCTCTGGGAACTCGGCGGCGGCCTCGGCGGGGTGGCTCTCGCCGCGATCCTCGCCGACGAGGCCCGGGCCGCCGCCCGCGCGGCCAATCCCCTCGCCGCGAAGCCGTCGATGTTTCCCGCCCGGGCGAAGGCGGTGATCAACATCTTCTGCCCCGGCGGCCTCTCCCACCTCGACACGTTCGACTACAAGCCCGAGCTTGTGAAACGCGACGGCACGCCCTTCGACACCACCGGTAACGTGCAGTTCTTCGCCTCGAAGCCGGGCAACTGCCAGCGGAGCTACTGGCCTTTCCGTCAGCACGGCGAATGCGGCCGCTGGGTGAGCGACCTGATGCCAAAGCTCGCCGGCCAGGTCGACGAGATGGCGTTCATCCACTCGATGCAGAGTAAGACCGCCCTTCACGGCCCGGCGATGTTCATGGCCAACAGCGGCTTCATCCTCCCCGGCTTCCCGTCGATGGGCGCGTGGGTGACCTACGGCCTGGGGAGCGAGTCGGAGGATCTGCCGGCGTTCGTGGTGCTCCCCGACCACCGCGGCCTGCCGCCGGGCGGGCCGGTGAACTGGGGCGCGGGGTTCCTGCCGGCGATCCACCAGGGCACGGTGATCGAGACCGCCGACGACCGGCCGCCGATCGCCGACCTGTTCGCGTCGCAGGATCACGCCGAGCTCGTCGCCGGCGAGCGAGCGGGCCGCGACTTTCTCTCCATGGCGAACGCCCGCCACCTCGGACCTCGCAACGACAACAGCGAATTGGCCGCGCGGATCGCCGCCTACGAACTGGCCGCGCGGCTCCAGCTCTCGGCCCCGGAGGTCACGAACCTGACGGGCGAATCCGAGACGGTGGAGCGGCTCTACCAGCTCGACCATCCCGAGATCGGGCCCTTCGGCCGGCAGTGCTTGCTCGCCCGCCGACTCGTCGAGCGGGGCGTGCGGTTCGTGCAGATCTACTGCGGCGCCGAGAATACGACGGCCAAGAAGATCCGTCCCAACTGGGATTCCCACGAGGACGTCGTCCGCGACCACGGCTACTGGGGCCCGATCCTCGACGGCGGCGCCGCCGCCCTGCTTGCAGACTTGAAGGCCCATGGTCTGCTCGCCAGCACGCTCGTCATGTGCCAGACCGAGTTCGGCCGCCAGCCGGCGGCACAGGGGAAGGGCCGCGACCACAACGCCGGCGCCTTCACCGTCTGGATGGCCGGCGGCGGCATCAAGGGGGGCACGTCGTACGGCACGAGCGACGAGCTCGGCTTCAAGGCGGAGGAGAACCCCGCGTATTGCTACGACCTCCACGCCACGGCGCTGCGTCTGCTCGGCATCGACCACACGAAGCTGTCGGTCTACAACAACGGCATCCAGCGGCGGCTCACCGACGTGCATGGCCACGTGATCGAGCCGATCCTGTCGTGATCGCGGTTCATCGTATCGCCCACAAGCACGAGCGGCTCACCTTCGGGGAACGGTGGGGCACCGTACTGTTTCTCGAGCGAACCGTAGAGATCGATCGCTCCATAGCCCCACGAGCGGGATCGACGACGACGGCAGCGCGCAGAACGTCAGCACCTTTTGTGGCGAGATCGACGTCTCCGCGGAACCGTGAGGCCGGTCGCATTCCCTCGCTTGCGCTTCGGGCTTGGATGAAACGGCCCTGGATGCAACTCGGGCTCCCATGCAAGCCCGAAGCGCGAGCGAGGGAACACGCATCGCGGAAACTTGACAGCCCGCCATGCCGCACGGATCCTTGCCCAGGAGTTCCGTGTCAGGCACGACAGGTGTTCCGATGACCGCCGCCCCCTTCATGATTGGATGCCCCCGCGCCGGCCTGATGTGCTGCCTCTTGCTCGCGGCTGCGGTGCGGGCCGAAGAACCAGCCACAATCCCGATCCTGCCCGCGCCGGAGCTGCCGGCGTCGTGTCCATGGGACCTGGCGGCGCTCAGCCGGCCGCCGGCGTTCGAGTGGCTCGATGAGGCCTCGCCAGTGCGGTCGCTGCTCTACGCAGGCGAGCCGTTCGCAGGACATCCCACGCGGGTGTTCGCCTATTACGCCACGCCCGCGAGCGTCGGCGGCGGGCAAGAGAAGGGGCCGTGGCCCGGCGTCGTGCTCGTGCATGGTGGCGGCGGCACCGCCTTCGCCGAATGGGTGACGCTCTGGGCCACACGTGGCTATGCCGCCATCGCCATGGATCTCGCCGGCAGCCGGCCCGACCCGGCGGCCACGAAGAAGAACGCCGTCGTCCGCCTGCCCGACGGCGGGCCGGGCCAGGAGCACAAGGACAAGTTCGATACGATCGCCACGCCGGAGACAAATGACGACTGGCCCTACCATGCCGTAGCCAATTGTGTCCGGGCGCACTCGCTCCTGCGGAGCCTGCCCGACGTCGATCCCACCCGCACGGCCATCACCGGCATCAGCTGGGGCGGCTACACCACCTGCCTCGTCGCATCGCTCGACAACCGCTTCCGCGCGGCCGTGCCCGTCTACGGCTGCGGCCACCTCAGCGACAACAGCTGCTGGCTGGGCGACTTTGCGCGGATCGGCTCCGAGCAGGCAGCTCGCTGGACGGAGCGGTACGACCCGGGCACCTATCTCCCGGCATGCCGTGTGCCGATCTTCTTCGTCAACGGCACCAACGACTTCGCCTACCCGCTCGACAGCCACATGAAGAGCCATGCCGACGTGCAGCGTGCGGCGAAGAACGTCCGCATCGAGGTGAACATGCCGCACGGCCACGAGGCGGGCTGGGCGCCGAGGGAAATCGCCGCCTTCATCGACGCCGCAGTGCTCGGCAAGGACAGCCTGCCGGTGATCGACATGCCCATGGTCGATGACCGCGGCACGCGGTGCCGCGTCGCCTCCGGCGGGCCGGTCGCGTCGGCGGCGCTTGTCTCGACGGTCGAAAAGGGGCCGATCAACAAGCTCACGTGGCAGACCGTGCCAGCGGAGGTCGGCACCGACGGCACGCTCGCCGCTCCACAGCCGCCGGCCGATGCGCGGGCGTATTTCTTCACGGCCACCACGCCTGCCGGACTCCAGGTGAGCTCACCCGTGGTCATAGTGCCTGATCGGTGACACGGCCCTCTTGCGATGGCCCGGACATGGCCTATCATCCGGCCATGAACATCACCATCGCAGTGCTCCCCGGCGACTACATCGGCCCCGAGGTCATGGCCGTCGCCCTTCCCGTTCTCGAGGCCGTGCTTCGGAAGTCGGGCCACACGCTCACCCACTCGATCCACGACGTCGGCGGCGCCGGCATCGACCGGTATGGCAAGGCGTTGCCAGACTCCACGCTCGCCGCCTGCCGTGCAGCCGACGCGATCCTGTTCGGGTCGGTCGGCGGGCCGAAGTGGGAGAAACTACCGCCGCAGGAGCAGCCGGAGCGGGCGTCGCTGTTGCCGCTGCGGAAGCACTTCCGCCTGTTCGCGAACGTGCGGCCCGGCCTGCTGCTCAAAAATCTCCTCGACACCTCGCCGCTGAGGCCCGACCGCATTCCGAATGGCGTCGACATGGTCTGCATTCGCGAACTCACCGGCGGCCTCTACTTCGGCGCCAAATCGACCCGGGAGATCGAGGGCGGCGACGTCGAGGCGATCGACACCATGGTCTACCGCCGCTCGGAGATCGAGCGGATCACCGACGTCGCCATCGCCACCGCCCGAGCCCGCCGCCGGCACATCACGCTGGTCGACAAGGCCAACGTGCTCGAGACGTCGGTGCTGTGGCGGAAGGTGGTCGGCGAGCGAATCAAGGCCGTCGCCCCCGACATCACACTGGCGACGATGTACATCGACAACGCGGCGATGCAGCTCGTGCTGCGGCCCGCGCAGTTCGACGTCGTGCTCACTGAGAACATGTTCGGCGACATCCTCTCGGACGAGATGGCCGTCATCTGCGGCTCGCTCGGCATGATGGCGTCGGCCTCGCTCGGGCTCGACAAAAACCGTCACGGCCACCCGTACGGCCTCTACGAGCCGTCCGGCGGCACCGCTCCCGACATCGCCGGTCAGGACAAGGCCAACCCTTGTGCGCAGGTGCTCTCGGCCGCGCTCATGCTGCGCCACTCGTTCGGTCTCGAGGCCGAGGCGAAAGCGATCGAGTCGGCCGTAGAACGCACGGTGGCCGACGGGATCCGCACCGCCGACATCGCCGGCGGCGGCAAGGCGGTGGGCACGAAGGCGATGGGCGAGGCGATCCTGGCCCGGCTCTGAGCGGCGGCCCTAAAAAAGGCTACACGCCAGGCGCGGCGAAATCTGGTCGATGCTATGCTGGGGTGATGGCGGGCGAGGGACCGATTCCGGCCCGGGCCGCCAGATATGCCCGGCAGCCTCTGCGAGGAACGACCATGCGTTTCCATCCCTCGGCACGTGACGCGGCCTGTCTCTCTCTGGCGGTCTTGTGCGCGTCGTGGTCGCCGGTCTCGACGCTGCGGGCGGCTGAAGTCGCCGCCGAACCGCCAACCGGTCAGCGGGTCTTCGTCACGGCGCACAGTTTTCATATCTTCGTCGCCGACCGTCTAGCGGCTGTGGCCAAGGCGGCGGGCATTTCCGGGCACGAACTGGTCGGCAAGCAGATGATCGGCGGGTCGCGGGTGCGTCAGCACTGGGATCTGCCCGACAGGAAAAACCCCGCCAAGGCGGCGCTCGTCGCGGGCGACGTGGACGTGCTGACCATGTCTCCCAACTGGATGATTCCCGACGACGGGATCAAGCTGTTCACCGACCTGGGTCTCGAACACAATCCCCGCCTGC
>JBILWX010000087.1:0-14906 GCA_044369655.1 Pirellulales bacterium | reverse complement strand
CCGCTGCTCGACAGTTCGATGGTGCTCTTCGGCAGCGGCATGGCCTACGGCCACAGCCACGGCGTGGCCAACATGCCGCTGGTGCTCGCCGGGGGCTCGGCGCTCGGCCTCAAGCATGGCAGCCACGTGGACTTCAATCTGGCCGCCGGCCACGACTATGAAAAAGACCTGATCGGCATCTGCTTCAAGCCGGTCGATCCGAAGGCCCGCATGAGCAACCTGCTGCTGACGATGGCCCAGCGGATGGGCATCGAGGCTGGATCGTTCAGCGATTCGACCCGCGAGATGACCGAGATCGTGGCCTGAGGAACCGCGTTGCCGTGGCGTCGTCACGTGGCATGACGCGCGACTGGTTCGGTGGGATACTAGCGAACAATCATTCCGCCGGGAAGAATTCCGAATCGCAGGTGCAATTCTCGCATGTCAGCTCGCACGTTCGGATGGCTCCTGCCGGTGGTCGCGGTGCTCGTGCCGGCGGTGCTCCACGCCGCCACGCCACCTCCGCCGCCCGCTGAAGACGCCGCCATTCGTGATGCGGCGTTGGCGGCCGACGGTTTTCCACTGCCGGGGGCTGGCATCCATCTGGCCGGCGAACTGGTGGAGATCGATCCGGTCAACCGCCGCGGCTGCCTGCGGCCCGACGGACTCCACGACACGTTCGCTCCGCACTTCAGCCTGCATGCTTTCGCGCTGCTCCCCTATTGCGAAGTCTGGCTCCATGGCTCGCGGGCCGAACTGAGGGACGTTCCCCTGGGAACGCACCTGCACGGCCGATTCGTCCGGCCACCGCCGGGAGAGGAGGGCACCGTGCCGCCGCCCCGCGAGGGCTTCGTGCGGCCGGAGCACAGCTACGACCATGCGGTCGTGCTCGAGGATGACTTTAGCTTCTACGCCCGCCGCGGCCGGTCGTGGAGAGTTGCCTCGATCGCCTTGACTCAGGGGCACGTCTTCCTCGAGCCGGAGGGGCCGGCCGTGCCCGGTGGCATCAATGAACGCTTCCGCTTCGACATCGATTCCGTGACACGGGTCTGGCAGGACCGGCGGCTCGTCGAGGCCGAGGCCGTCGAGCCGGGCATGACGGTGCAGGTGAACCTGGGCTGGGCCCCGGCCTGGCAGCAGCGGGAATACGGCGTCACCGACATCTGGCTCGACGAAGCCAGCCGCAGCTTCGCGACCGAGCTGCAGAACCGCCGCCACCTGCGGCATCAGCGGCAGCGGTGGGTGCCGGCTCGTGTCGACTGGCTCGAGCCGGCCGACCATGGCGGCGGCCGACTGGGACTCACGTTCTTCAGCGGCACCGATCCCCGGCTGCTCGCGGAGCTCGAGGCTCAGCGGGAGGCTGGGTTCGGCGTGGCGGTGGCGGAGAAGACGCTCCGCACCTGGTATCACCGGGGCGACAAAAAGATCGGCAAGGTGGTCGATTGGAAGACCGACGCCGATCCGCCCCCGGGGTCGAGCGGCGTGCATGCCACGATCGCCTTCGAGGAGCTGCTCGAGGGCTACCGCCCGGGCCGGTTCGTGCGGGTGAAGGCCGATGGCTGGAAGTTCGTGACGATGCCGCCCGAGGAACGGCTGCTTTCCGAGGCAGACCTCGAGAAGTCGCAGCGGATGGTGAGGCCCTGAAGACCTGCATGAAGACTTCTCCCACGACAGCATCGATCGTCGCGTGCCGCTTCGGGCCCGCGGCCGCGGTAGCCGCAGGCCTCGCGCTGGTGCTCGACGGCTTCGTATCCGCTGCTCCGCCGGCCGATGCGGCCGCGGAGGCGTTTTTTTCCAGGCACTGTCTGCGCTGCCACGATGCGGACACGCAGGAGGGCGGCTTCCGCCTCGATGACCTGGCCCGCGACTTCGGAGACATGATGGTCGCGGAGCGGTGGGCCGAGGTGCGGTCGCGGATCGCGGCCGGCGAGATGCCGCCCAAGGAGGAGCCGCGGCCTTCGGGGGCGGAGATCGCCGAGACGATCGACTCGATCAGTCGTAGGCTCGACGCGGGTCAGGCGGTGCGCATGGGACGGCGGGGACCGGTGAGCCTCTACCGCCTCAGCCGCGAGGAATACGGCCATGCGATCTACGACCTCCTCGGTGTGCATCTCGACACGAGGCAGCCCGGCCTGCTCCACGAGGATCCGCGGTGGCACGGGTTCGAACGGGTCGGGGCGGTGCTCACGCTCGCTCCCGATCACGTCGAGCGGTATCTGCAGGCCGCCGAGGTGGCGGCGACGCTGGCATTTCCCGACCGTCCCGCCGAGAGCCGCACGGCCCGCCTCGCACCGCCGGAAGGGCAGCGGTGGCTGCTCGCGCCCGGCACGCGACGGAACGTGGGCACGCTCGCGACGCCGGGGCTCTATCGCGTGCGCATCCGGGCCAGCGGCCTGGTGTCGTTCAAGGGCCGCACGCCGCGGCTCTCCCTTTGGCATGCGGGAATCAAGCGGGTGCTCGACGGGGCCGACGTGGTCGCCGCCGAGGCCGCGCCGGTCGTGATCGACCTCGAGCGGCTGCTCCCCGCGGGGCCGATCGATCTTCTCAACGAGGCTCCTGGCACGTTCGCCCTGCAGTCGCCCGGCGTGCACAACGGCGTGCCGAACACGATCGCCACGCTCGCGGCCCATCGGCCCAATCCGCGCGATGCGATGTTTTTGGCAGCCGATGGGACGCCGCTGGTGCCGCTCGTGCTCGTGGACTCCGTCGAGGTCGAGGGGCCGATCGAGCTCGAGTCCGACCGCGAGAAGCGCCGCGGCCTGTTTCCCGCCGACGCCGAGCCGGCGGCGGTCCGCGGCTGCCTCGTGCGGCTCGCGGAGCGGGCCTGGCGGCGACCGGTCGACGAGAACGAGATCGCGCCGCTCGCCGACCTGGTGGCCCGGGAGGTGTCCGCGGGAGCGAGCCTGCCGGCTGCCTACCGGACGGCGGTCGTGGCGGTGCTGACGTCGCATCGTTTCTGCTATCTGCGTGAGGGGCAGTCGGAAGCGCGGCGGGATCGGGTCGATGATCTGGAACTCGCCGCGCGGCTTTCGTTCTTTCTCTGGAGCTCGATCCCCGACGAGCGTCTGCTCGCCGATGCCCGCGCTGGGAAGCTGCACGAGCCGGACGTGCTCGTCGAGCAGGTGACGCGGATGCTCGATGATCCCCGCATCGGGCGGTTCGAGGAGAGCTTTCCGCGACAATGGCTGCAGTTGCACAGGCTCGGCATGTTCGCTCCCGACAAGTCGCTCTATCCCGATTACGACGGCTGGCTCGAGCGGAGCATGGCTGAGGAATGCTCCCGGTATTTCGCGGTGATGTTCCGCGAGAATCGGCCGATCGCGGAATTTCTCGATTCCGATTGGACACTTCTCAATCCGCGCCTGGCCCGCCACTACGGTCTCGACCCGCCGGCGGCTTCCGGGTGGCGACGGACTGCGGTCGCCGCGGACGGCAGGCGGGGGGGGCTGCTCACGCAGGCGGCGGTATTGTCGCTCACGTCCGACGGCACGCGGCACCGGCCGGTGCATCGCGGCGCGTGGTTGCTCGAGACCCTCACGGGTCGCTCGCCGCCGCCACCACCGCCGAACATCGAGCCGCTCGAGCCCAAGCCGCGCGACGAGCAGAAGGCCACCGTTCGCATGCAACTGGCGAGCCATGCGAGCCACGCGACCTGCGCCGCCTGCCACTCAGCGATCGATCCGCTCGGCTTCGCGTTCGACAATTACGACGCGCTGGGCCGCTGGCGGGATCGCGAGCGGGTCGACGGAGGCCGCGGAGAGGATCCGGTCGTGGATGCCTCGGGCACGCTCCCCGACGGCCGCCGGTTCGCCGGTCCGGCCGAGTTCAAGCGGCTCCTCGCGGCGGATGACGACCGGTTCGCGAGGGCGCTCGTCGGACAGTTCGTCACCTACGCCCTGCGCCGGGTGCCGACGATCGACGATGCCGCGATGATCGAGGCAGTCGTGGATGCCGCCCGGGCCGAAGGCTACCGGCTGCGGTCGTTCGTGGAGGCTTTTGCTCGTTCGCCGTTGTTCCAGTCGCTGTGAAGCGGGGCCGGGCATTCGCTCGAACCAGGCCACCGCGCTTGGCTCACGACGGGGCCGTCGGCCAGACGGCGGCGAGGCAGAGCGTCGCCGCGAGGCCGACGGTGCCTTCGATCGCCAGCATCACCGAGGCCGTGCGGAGTGTCTGCACTTCCGACATGCCGGTCATCCGCGAGACCACCCAGAAGCCGCTGTCATTCATCCACATGCCCATCTTCGAGCCGCAGCCGATCGCCATCGCGATAGCGACGGGGTGAAACGGCAGGCTGCCGTCCAGCACGATCGGCCCCATCACCCCCGCCGCGGTGATCATGGCCACCGTCGCCGAGCCCTGGGCCACCCGGATCACTGCCGTAACCATCCACGCGATCGGGATCAGCGCGAACCCCGAGCCGGCACCGAGGCCCGCCGAGAGCTGCGCCAGGCCGGCCTGCCGCAGCGTCGCCCCGAGCGCCCCGCCCGCCGCGATCACGAGGATGATGCTGCCGGCCTCCGCGATCGCCGTCGCGATCGAAGCTCGGACCCGCGGTAGCCCCGTGCCGCTCGTGGCCAGCACGAGGATCGAGATCAGGGCCGCGATCGAGAGGGCGAGATTCTTCTCCCCCGCGAACCGGACCACGGCGGCGACGCCGGGCGCGAACAGGCCCGGTGCTGAACGGGAGGCGGATTCGAGGCTGATGAGCACGACCGGCAGCAGGATCGGCAGAAGGGCGGCCCAGAGCGGGGGCATGCGGCCGGATGACCCCGCCGGATCGGCACCACCGTCGACGGCACCGCCTTCGACGGCCTGGGGGGCCAGGGGCCAGCGGACGTCCGCCCAGCGGGCGTAGGCGAACCCGGCCAGCGCGGCGACGAGCCCCACGACGAGCCCGGCCAGGATCATCGTGGCCATGTCCACGCCGAGCGCATCGGCAACGAACAGCGGGCCCGGTGTCGGCGGGACGAGCGAGTGCGTCATCGTGGCGCCGGCGACGATGGACAGCACGCCGAGCAGGTAGCTGCGGCCAGACCGCTCCCAGATGGCGCGGGCCAGCGGCACGAGCAGGTAGAAGACGGTCTCGGCGAACATGGGGATGCCGAGCACAAAGCCGGACAGCAGCAGGGCGAGGGGCGTGCGCCGCTCGCCGACCACTTCTTGAATCGACTCGACGATGCGGCGGGCCCCGCCGGCGGCCGAGAGGCACGTGCCGAGGATCGACGCCATCGCGATCACGATCCCGATATCGAGCGACGTCTTGCCGAAGCCCTCCGCCACCCGCTGGCCGGCAGAGGGGGCGTCAGCGGCGGTCGGCGTCAGGATGGCGACCGCGAACGCCGCCACGATCAGGATCACGAACGGATGCAGCCGAAAGACGAGCACGCCGCCGATCACGATCACGAGCGCGGCGCAAAGGATGACCAGCGGCGACATGGGGAGTGTTCCTTGTGCAAGCCCGGCGACAGCGTACAATCGCCGGGCAGAAGCGGAAACCCGACGCAGCTGGATCGCGACGATGGCCGAACATCCCGAGCGACGACGCATCTCCGTCGCCGACCTGCGGTCGCAACGCTGGTTCGCCCCCGACGACCTGCGGAGTTTCGGCCATCGCAGCCGCCTGCGGCAGATGGGCTACGCGGCGGAGGAGGCCGAAGGGCGGCCCGTGATCGCGATCCTCAATTCGTGGAGCGATCTCTCGCAGTGCCACACCCACTTCCCCCAGCGGGTGCAGGAAGTGAAGAGGGGCGTGTGGCAGGCGGGCGGATTCCCGGTCGAGATCCCGGTGCTCGCCCTCTCCGAGATGTTCATGAAGCCGACGGCGATGCTCTATCGCAACCTGTTGGCCATGGAAGCCGAGGAGGTGCTCCGCAGCCATCCGGTCGACGGCGCGGTGCTCATGGGGGGCTGCGACAAGACGGTGCCCGGGCTGCTCATGGGCGCGATCTCGGCCGATCTGCCGGCGATCTTCCTGCCCGCCGGCCCCATGCTCGCCGGCCGGCATCGCAACGACCGGCTCGGCAGCGGAACGGACGTCTGGAAATACTGGGCCGAGCGGCAGGCGGGCTGCCTCGATGCCTGCGTCTGGCGGCAACTCGAGGAGGGCATCGCCCGGTCGGCCGGCACCTGCATGACGATGGGCACGGCCTCGACGATGGCCGCGGTTGCGGAGACGCTCGGCATGACGCTCCCCGGGGCCGCGTCGATTCCGGCCGTCCACTCGGCCCATGCCCGGATGGCGGCCGCCTGCGGGAGGCGGATCGTCGACATGGTGTGGGAGGGTCTTCGGCCTTCGAGAATCCTCTCTCCCGCCTCGTTCGACAACGCGATCGTGGCCGACATGGCGATGGCCGGCTCGACCAATGCGATCGTGCACCTGCTGGCACTGGCCGGCCGGGCCGGCGTGCCGCTGCCGCTGGATCGGTTCGACGCGATCTCGCGGACGACGCCCGTGATCGTAAACCTGCGACCGGCGGGCGAGTTTCTCATGGAGGATTTTCACGATGCGGGCGGCGTACCGGCCCTGCTCTCCCGGCTGCGGCACCTCCTGTCGCTCGATTGTCCGACTGTGAGCGGGAAGACGCTCGGCGAGAACATCGCCGGGGCGGAGGTGATCGACGACCGGGTCATCCTGCCGGTCGATCGGCCGCTCTCCCGGGCGGGCGGCACCTTTGTGCTCCGCGGCTCGCTCGCCCCCGACGGCTGCGTGATCAAGCCGACGGCCGCCGAGCCGCGGCTGCTCGAGCACACCGGCCGCGCGGTCGTGTTCGACTCCTTCCCCGACATGAAGGCCCGTATTGACGACCCCGCGGAGGGCATCACCGCCGACGACGTGCTCGTGCTCCGCAACGCCGGGCCGCTCGGCGCGCCGGGCATGCCCGAGTGGGGCATGCTGCCGATTCCGAAGCCGCTGCTCGCGCAGGGCGTGCGCGACATGGTGCGCATCTCCGATGCCCGGATGAGCGGCACGAGCTACGGCACCTGCGTGCTGCACGTGGCTCCCGAGGCCGCCATGGGCGGCCCGCTGGCCATCGTGCAGACCGGCGACCGGATCGCGCTCGACGTCGAGGCCGGACGAATCGACCTGCTCCTCCCCGCGGACGAGATCGCCCGCCGGCTGGCCGGCTGGACGCCGCCGCCAGCCCGGTTCACCCGCGGGTATGGAAAGCTCTTCGTGGAGCAGACGACGCAGGCCGACCACGGCTGCGACTTCCGATTTCTCGAGCGGGGCGGCCCGACGCCCGAGCCCGACATTTTTTAGAACGAACGGCCTCGCTCCCCGCTCCACCCTCCGCGGATCCCGCCACCCATGGACGTCTCTCCCTCGCTCACGAAAGCCCATCTCGAACGCTCGGTGTTGGCCGTGCCGCCGCTGGCCCGTGCCGCCGACGGCACGATCGACCGGGTGGCCAACGAGAAGATCATCCGCCACATCGAGGCGGGCGGCGTGTCGCTTCTGCTCTACGGCGGCAACGCCAACCTCTACCATCTGCCGCTGGACGAATATGAGCCGCTTCTGGCGATGCTGGCGGAGACCGCGGGGCCGACGACACTTGTCGTGCCTTCGGCCGGCCCCACGTACGGACTGCTGCTCGAGCACGCCAAGGTCGTTCGTCGGCATCGCTTCCAGACCGTGATGGTGCTGCCGCAGCAGGGTATCACGACGAGCTCGGGCGTCGCGACGGCGGTGCGGCGGTTCGTCGAGGCGGCGGGGGTTCCCGCGCTGCTTTACATCAAGCATGACGGCTTTATCGAGCCCGGCGACGTCGCCAAACTCCACCGGGACGGCCTGCTCAGCGCAGTGAAGTACGCGACGGTCCGCGAAGATACGGGCCACGATCCCTATCTCTTGGAACTCGTAGGCGTGGTCGACCCCGCGATGATCGTGAGCGGCATCGGCGAGCAGCCCGCGATCGTGCACCTGCGGGACTTCGGCCTAGGCGGCTTCACGACCGGCTGCGGCTGTCTGGCACCGTCGCTGTCCCAGGCGATGCTGGCGGCGATCCGCCGCCTCGATTGGGCCGAGGCGGAGCGGATTCGCGGCATATTCGAGCCTCTGGAGAGTCTGCGCAATGCGATCAGCCCGATCCGCGTGCTCCACGAGGCGGTAGCCGGCGCCGGGATCGCCTCCACGGGACCGATTCTGCCGATGCTCGATCCAGTCGAGGAGCGTTATCGGGCGGCCATCGCCGCCGCGGCGCAATCGCTCGTCGCGGCCCGGGCCTGACGAAGCGAATGGGCTGATCGCCAGGCCGCATGAGCGTGGTGAACGGGAAGGAGTTTCTCCACGGAATTCACGGGCTTCCGCGCGGGGCTTTTTGTGGTGGGTGTCGGCCGTCTGCGGCGAGTCAATCCAGCATGACCAGGGCGATCAGCATGTAGAGCACGATCCCCACGATGTCGACGATCGCCGACACGAAGGGGTTGCTCATCAGGGCGGGGTCGAGGCCGATCGAGCGGAAGACCAGCGGCAGCACCGACCCCACCATCGTCCCCATCATCACCACGCCCAGGATCGTCAACGGGATCACGAGCGCCGAGGCTGCGGTGGGCGCGTAGGCGAGCGCCAGGCAGTAGCCGGGAATCGCCAGCAGGCCGCCGAGCAGGAGGCCGAGCGCGAATTCCCGCCGGAGGATCCGTGGCCAGTCGGCGAGTTTGCAATCGCCCGTGGAGAGGGCGGTGATCACGAGCGTGGCCGACTGGTTGCCCGAGTTGCCGCCGCTGGCGATCACCAGCGGGATGAAGGCCACGAGCCAGGCGTGCGGCGACTGCCACTTCGCCAGCACCATGGCGGTGACCGCCGCGGTGGCGAAGAGGATCGCCAGCCACACGCCCCGCTTCCAGGTCATCGAGACGAGCGCCGCCTCGAGATAGCTTTCGCCGAGCGGCGAGATGGCGGCGATCCGCTGGGCGTCGTCGGTGGCGTCCTGGCGGACGGCGTCGAGCACGTCGTCGTGCGTGACGATGCCCACCAGTCGGTTGTGCTCGTCCACGACCGGGATGGCGAGGAAGTCGAACCGGGCCAGCTTTTCCACCACGCGGTCGCTGGGCTCCTCGAGGCGGACGCTGATGGGATCCCGTTGCATGAGGTCCGACACGAGCGCCGTCGGCCGGGCGAGGATCAGATCGCGGAGCGACACGAAGCCCACCAGCTTGCGGGCGGCGTCGAGCACGTAGATGTAGTAGATCGACTCGCTGTTGGGGGCCTGCGACCGCAGGCGTGCCACCGCCTCGCCGGCCGTGATGTCGGCCGGCAGCGAGGCGTATTCCGTCGTCATCAGGGCACCGGCCGATCCCTCCTGACAGGAGAGGAGCATGCGGATGTCGTGCCGCTCGGCCTTCGCGACGAGCGGCAGGATTTCCTCGACGAGGTCCGGATCGAGTTCGCGGAGGAGGTCGTCGCGGTTGTCGGGGGCCATCCACTCGATCAGCGGCCCCAGATGGGCGCGGTCGGCCGCCTTCACCAACTCCACCTGCCGCGGCATCGAGAAGTAGGGAAAAATCTCGGCCTGGCGCTCGACCGGGAGGCAGTCGAGCAGCTGCCAGAGTTCACCGTCCTCGAGCCCCTCGGAAAAATCGGCCACCGTGGCCGGGTGGAGCTCCCGGGCCACCTCGCGCAGGCCGTCGGCATCCCCCTCGCCGAGCATCACCCGGAGTTCGGGAATCAGGATGGGGTTGGCGGTGGGCATGGCGGGTGGAGGTGGGAGGTGCAAACGTGCGCCGGAGCGGGGCGGCGGACGCGGCGAGCGATGCGTCTATACTGCCGCAGCGTGTCTGCCGACAGGACCAGTATGCCATGAACCCATCGAGAGTCGAACGTCGATTGCAGGCCCGGCCCGAGGTTCAGGCCGGGTGCGCATGGGCGGCTCTGCTGGTCGGCGGCATGCTGCTGGCGCCGTGGGCTTCGTCGCACGCTGTGGAGTTGACGGCGTCGGCGGCCGGCGTGCCCGAGGAAGCCACGCAGCGACCCGTCGCGAGGGGCTTGAACCTCCTGCTGTCGCACGCGTACCTCCCGCCCGATTTCGATCAACAGGTGTTCGACGAGCTCTGGACCACCTGGGAGGAGCCCGCTCGCTCGCAGGCGGAGCGGGCCGCGGTTCCGGAGCGGCGGCGGATGGCTATGGAGCGGTATGGACTCACCCCCCATCCGGAAGATCCCTCCCGGTCGATGCAGTATGTGGTGGATGCGTCGGGGGCGTGGACGATGAGTTGTCTGGCCTGCCACCAGGGGCAGGTCGGCGGCAGGATGATCCCCGGACTGCCCAACTCCAACTATGCCCTCGAGACGCTGACGGAGGAGGTGCGGGCGGTGAAGGTGCGGCAACGGAAGCCCTTCGGACACATGGACATGGGGTCGCTGCTGCTGCCCTTGGGCACGACCAATGGCACGACCAACGCCGTCATGTTCGGCGTGGCGCTGATGCGGCACCGGAACCCCGATCTGTCGATCGTCCAGCGTCCGCCGCGGTTCGACCTCGTGCACCACGACATGGATGCGCCCCCCTGGTGGCATTACAAGAAGCGGGGGAGCCTCTATGCCGACGGGTTTGCCCCCAAGGGGCACCGGATGCTGATGCAGTTTCTCCTGGTGAAGGAGAACGGTCCGGAAAAGTTCCACGCCTGGGAGGATGAATTCCGCGACATCGAGCGCTGGATCGAGTCACTCGAGGCTCCGCGGTGGCCCTGGGCGGTCGATGCGGCTCGCGCCGAAAAAGGACGAGCAATCTTCCTGCAGCACTGTGCCGACTGCCACGGCACCTACCGCGCCGCCGGGGCAGCGGCCGAAGCAGCGGAGGAAACCTATCGCGACCGCCTCGTCGACATCGCGGAAGTGGGCACCGACCGCGTGCGGTTTGACTCGCTCACGGCGAAAGAACGCGGCGAACTCAACGCCAGTTGGTTCGGCCACCTGGGGGCCGACGCCGCCGCCATGCGAGACCGCGAGTCGCCCTCGGGCTACGTGGCGCCGCCGCTGGACGGCATCTGGGCGAGTGCTCCGTATCTCCACAACGGCTCGGTGCCGACGCTCTGGCACGTGTTGCATCCCGGGCAGCGGCCGGCCGTCTGGAAGCGGACGACGACAGGCTACGACCAGGCCCGTGTCGGCCTGGAGGTGGAGGAACTGGAGTCGATGCCCACGATACCTGGCGGTGGAAAACTCTCGTCCGCCGAACGTCGTCGCCATTTCGACACGTCGAAGCCGGGAAAGAGCGCCAAGGGCCACGATTTTCCAGACGCACTCGATGAGGACGAAAAGACCGCCGTGCTCGAATACCTGAAAACGTTGTGACGGCCATTCTGCCATGCTTGGGCGAGGGCGGGGCTGCCCATGCACTGAGAGCCGGCGTATGGTGACAAGCGCAGCCGACCAAGCCACCTGCGGCGGCTCGGTGCCCGTGGCGAAGCGCAGTCAACATCCGAGAGAGCGAAGGACAGGATGTCCGGAGCGAACGTCCGGCGACGGGGCATGGGCAGCCCCGCCCGGCGGCGTTCCCGGCCGAAGATCGCCCCCTCCCCCCACGACGGCCCGAACTTTTGCTACGGTATTGGGGCTCCGAAGCCATCCCAAAACACAGTCCACTGAAAACCGATCAGGGAGTCTCCGATGACCCAGTTCGAGCGTGCCAAGGCCGGTGAAATCACCCCCGAGATGAAGTTCGTCGCCCAGCGCGAGGATCTCCCCGAGGAGCTGATCCGGGCGGAGGTGGCCCGGGGCCGGATGGTGATCCCGGCGAACAAGGTGCATCTCACCAAGAAGCTCGAGCCGATGGCTATCGGCATCGCCGCGCTCACGAAGATCAACGCCAATATCGGTAATTCCGCCGTGACGAGCGACGAGCAGACGGAGCTCGAGAAGCTCCATATGGCGGTCCACCATGGCGCCGACACGGTGATGGATCTCTCCACCGGCAAGGACATCGACACGATCCGCCAGGCGATCATCGACGCCTCGCCGGTGCCGATCGGCACGGTGCCGATCTACCAGATGCTCGAGGAGCTCGGGGGCGACATCGATGACATGCGGCCGCAGCACTTCCTCGACATGTGCGAGAAGCAGGCGAGCCAGGGCGTCGACTACATGACCGTCCACGCCGGCCTGCTCCAGGAGCACCTGCCGCTGACGATGCAGCGGATCACCGGCATCGTCAGCCGGGGCGGTTCGCTGATCGCCCGCTGGATGATGACCCATCGCCAGCAGAATCCGCTCTACACGCACTTCGAAGACCTCTGCGACATCTTCCGCGAATACGACGTCACCTGGAGCCTCGGCGACGGGTTGCGGCCCGGCTCGATCGCCGACGCCAGCGACGAGGCCCAGTTTGCGGAACTGCACGTGCTCGGCGAACTGACGCGGCGGGCCTGGAAGAAGGGCTGCCAGGTGATGGTGGAGGGGCCTGGCCACGTGCCGATGGACCAGATCGACATGAACATCAAGCGGCAGATGGAGGAGTGCGACGAGGCGCCCTTTTACGTGCTCGGTCCATTGGTCACCGACATCGCGCCGGGCTACGACCACATCACCAGTGCCATCGGGGCGGCGCTCGCCGGCTGGAGCGGGGCGGCGATGCTCTGCTACGTGACGCCGAAGGAGCACCTTGGGCTGCCCGACGCCGAAGATGTCAAGCAGGGGGTGATCGCCTACAAGATCGCGGCCCATGCGGCCGATCTGGCGAGGCACCGCAAGAACGCCCGCGTCCGCGACGACGCCCTGTCGCGGGCCCGGTTCAACTTCGACTGGAACGAGCAGTTCCGGCTGTCGCTCGATCCGGAGACCGCGAGAAAGTACCACGACCAGACGTTGCCGCAGGAGACGTTCAAAAGCGCCCACTTCTGCAGCATGTGCGGGCCGAAGTATTGCTCGATGAAGATCACCCAGGACATCCGCGACATGGCGGCGGCCGAGGCGGCGGGTGGCACGGAGAGCGAACCCGTCGCGATCCAGTTGCCGTAGGGTCGATCTCACAGTAGTTGCAATTGCTTTGCAACTACGCTAGGGTGGGCGAAACTCGATTCCCACCCTCGGAGATTGACGCATGCCCGCCTCCAGCCGCGACGACGCCACCCCCGATCGCCCCGACGCCCGCACCCCCGGTGACGGCGACGGCCGTCTCCCGGTCACCGTCCTTTCGGGCTTCCTCGGTGCCGGCAAGACGACCCTCCTCAACCACGTGCTCGCCAATCGGGAGGGCCGCCGCGTCGCCGTGATCGTCAACGACATGAGCGAGGTCAACATCGACGCCCAACTCGTCGCCAATCCACTGGCGGTGCCCGCTGCCAGTCGGCTCAGCCGCACCGAGGAAAAACTGGTCGAATTCTCCAACGGCTGCATCTGCTGCACGCTTCGCGAAGACCTGCTCGAGGAAGTGGCGAAACTGGCCCGGGAAAAACGGTTCGACTATCTGCTCGTCGAGAGCACGGGCATTTCCGAACCGCTCCCGGTGGCCGAGACCTTCACGTTCACCGACGAGAAGGGGGAGAGCCTGTCCTCTCTCGCCCGCTTGGATACGCTCGTCACGCTCGTCGATGCCAGGAATTTTCTCGACGACTACTGCTCACGAGACGAGCTTCGGGAACGCGGTGTCGGTCTCGATGAAAACGATTCCCGAGACCTCGTGCAGCTGCTGGTCGACCAGGTGGAGTTCGCGAACGTGATCGTCATCAACAAGACCGATCTCGTCGACGTGGAGGACCTCGCCTACCTGGAGGCGATCCTGCGGAAGCTCAATCCGGCCGCCCGGATCGTCCGGGCGGCCCAAGGCCGAGCGCCGCTCGACGCGCTGCTCGACACGCATGCCTTCGACATGGAACACGCCGCCAGCCATCCCGGCTGGCTCGCCGAGGCGCCCGGCACGCACCTCCCGGAAACCGAGGAATATGGCATCTCGAGCCGAGCGTTCCAGGCCCGCCGTCCCCTGCATCCGCAGCGGTTCTGGGACCTGATCACGGGACCCGCATTTCGGGGCGTGATCCGCTCCAAGGGATTCGTCTGGCTGGCGACGCGGCATGACTGGGCCGGCGTGTGGTCGAGCGCCGGCGTGGTGTCGAGCCTGCAGCCGGCGGGCAAATGGCTGGCCAGTGCCACCGAGGAGGAGTGGCCGGAGGACCTCGATGACGGCGACGTCGCCGCGATCTGGAGAGAGCCGTGGGGTGACCGGCGACAGGAGCTGGTGGTCATCGGCGCGAATCTGGGCGACTCGCTGCTCGACCAGTTGCACCTCTGCTGTCTCAACGATGCGGAGATGGAACTGGGGCCGGAGCGCTGGCTGGCCCTGGATGACCCGTTTCCGGCCTGGCGGATCGCGACGGACGAGGGCGAGGAAGGCGAAAGCGACGAAGAGGCGGCCGTCACTTCTTAGTCCACTGCGTGCCGTCGGCACGGTCCTCCAGCACGATGCCCGCCTCGGTGAGCTTGTTTCGCACGAGGTCGGCCGTGGCAAAGTCCTTCGCCCCGCGGGCCCGTGCCCGGATCTCGATGACGAGCTCCATCAGCTTCGCCACCAATCCCTCGTCGGCGCCACCGGCCTTCGCCTGCGGCTCCTTCAAGAAGATGCCGAGCGTGCCCGTGAGTTCACGGAGCACGAGCATCATGGCATCGAGCGTGGCGAGCGGCTCCGAAGACGCTTGTTTCTCCAGTCCCTGCTGGTCGACGAACTTGTTGACGGTCCGCACGAAATCGAAGAGCGTCGCCATGGCGATGGCGGTGTTGAAGTCGTCATCCATCGCCGCGAGGAACGTTTCACGGAGGGCTTTGACGTCGTCTCCCGCGGCCCCGACCGCCGCATTCCCCGCCCGGCGGTCGCGGGAGGGGAGGGTGTAGAACGATTTTCCGCCGATCCGCTGATACCGGGCGAAGAGCCGCTCGAAGGCCTCGAGCGCCCGGGCGCTCTCGCCGAGCGGCTCCTCGCCGAAGTGGATCGGGCTGCGGT
>JBILWX010000206.1:0-4519 GCA_044369655.1 Pirellulales bacterium | reverse complement strand
ATGCCGTCGGCGAACTGATCGCGGAGACGCGAGCACGGCTCCATGCGATCCTCAGGGGAGACGATGACAGGTTGGTCGTCGTGATCGGTCCCTGCTCGATCCACGATCCCGAGGCGGCCCTCGACTATGCCCGGCGGCTCCAGAGCGAGCGCGAGCGGCTGAAGAGCGAGCTGGAGATCGTGATGCGGGTCTATTTCGAAAAGCCGCGGACGACGGTGGGCTGGAAGGGGCTCATCAACGATCCCCGTCTCGACGGCACCTTCCGCATCAACGAAGGGCTCCGTGTCGCACGCGAGCTCCTCGTGGAGATCAATGGGCTCGGGCTGCCCGCCGGCTGCGAGTTTCTCGACATGATCACGCCGCAATACATCGCCGACCTCGTCAGCTGGGGGGCCATCGGGGCCCGTACCACGGAGAGCCAGGTGCACCGCGAACTGGCCTCAGGCCTCTCCTGCCCGGTGGGCTTCAAGAACGGCACCGATGGCAACGTGCGGGTCGCGGCTGAGGCGATCCTCGCCGCCCGGCAGTCGCACCATTTCCTGTCGGTCACGAAGGGGGGCCACACGGCGATCGTATCGACGAAGGGCAACGACGACTGTCACATCATTCTCCGCGGCGGCAAGACGCCGAACTACGACGCCGCGAGCGTCGCCTCCGCGTGTGATGTGCTCGGCCGCAACGGCCTTGCGGCCCGGCTGATGATCGACGCCTCGCACGGCAACTCCTGTAAGCAGCACGAGCGACAGCTGGCCGTGGGCGAAGCGATCGCCGCCCAGCTCGAGGCATGCGACGACCGGATCGTGGGGGTGATGGTGGAGAGCAACCTCGTGGGCGGCCGGCAGGACCTCGTGCCGGGGAGAGACCTCGCCCGCGGCCAGTCGATCACGGACGCCTGCCTCGGCTGGGAGGAGAGCGTGCGACTCCTCGACCGGCTGGCCGAGGGCGTCCGTGGCCGCCGCGCGGCAGCGACGACGTCCACCGCTCGGAACGCCTGAACGGGGCGGTCTTCGGACCCAGTGTCCCCGGGCTTCCGTCCGGGGACACTAGTGGGGCGGGTTGAAACGCCGGGCGGGCGTCTGTCGCGGGGTGGAACGCCCCGCGGGAATGGCAACCCGTTTGACAAAAAGCCCCCTGCGGGAGCCGGGGGACTCCGTTCGTCAACGCTCGGGAAGGCACCGCAGCAGGCAGACGGCGTCGGCGGGGAGATCGACGACGACGCGGAGCGTCCGCGGGCTGCCGCCGTCAGCCGTATTCGCATCCTGCTCCAGAGGCTCGACCGGGATCGGCGCAAGGGCACGGGTGTCGTCGACGAGCAGAGCCTCGATCCGCGGCCGCCCCTCGCCCGGGAGCCCGGAAAGCACGATCTCGCGGCGGCCGGCCGGTGCCTCGAACGTGCTCACGAGCACGACGGCCGACCGGCCATCGTCCCCCAGCCCGGCGCAGGCGACCGACGGCGTTGCTGCCCCCGCGGCCGCCACCTCGCAGGCGACGCGATTCGGATGCGTGGCGAGTTCGTTGAACGCCTTGAAGGCGTGATAGACCGGCGTGCGGATGCCGAACTGGCCGAACATGCTCCAGGCGGAGGTGTCGGCCGTGTAGAAGTTGGTCATGTCGACCGGCTCGTCCTGCAGCCGCATGAGCACCGTGGCGGCGAAGGCCGCTCCCTTGCCACTGCAGCCGCGGGCAAACCAGCCGGGCACGTCGACATACTTTTCAGGTTCGTCGGGGCGGAGACCGTTCCAGGTGGGGTGATACCGCCATTCGTTCAGGTGAATCTCCGTCTCCTTAAATCCGTGCTCGTCGAGCAGCTTCCTGGCCTGGCGGCAGCTGTCGACGAGCACCTGCGGCTTGCTCGCATAGACGTGAAAGGAGAAGAAGTCGAGCGGCAGCCGTTGCTCGCGGCAATGCGCGACGAACGGCCTCGCCCAGTCGCTCGACATCGAGGTGAGAGCCGGACCGCCCACCTTCAGCTTCGGATCGTGGGCCTTGATCGCGCGGGCCACGGTCTCGTAGAGCCGAAAGTAATCCTTCTGCGTGCCGAGCCACTGGAGCGGCAGCTTCATGTCGGGCTCGTTCCAGATCTCCCAGTGCGTGATGCCATGATGAAAGCCGTCGGCCCAGCCGTCGTTGTAGTGGCGGATGATGTTCACACAGACCCGTGCGAACCGGTGCGTGTCGCGCGGCGGATGCGTGTGATACTTCGACCAGGGCTCGATGCTCTGACCCAGCCGATACACGATCCGCGACTTCGCCGCGAGGATCGCGGCGAGATAGTCGTCGGTCTTCGCGAAGAGGTAGTTTCTCGGGTCGTCGGGATCGAGGTGTGCGAGCGGAAAGATGGTGGAGACGTCGACCGCGTCGGGGCTGGGCCAGCGGACGTCGTGGAGCCGTGCCACGGGAAAACCCGCCTCGGCATACCAGCGGCCGAGCTTGGCATTTTCGCCGTTGGCCAGCGGGCCGTTGTTCACGCCGTGGATCGGCTTTATCCGACCGACAGGCCGGCCGCAGTCGACGCGGATTTCCACCGCCGCGGCGGTGGAAGCCAGTGCGAGAAACAGGACGATAGGAGTGGTCAGTGGGATAGTTTTCATGCACGGTGTCCGCTCACCAGGTTCCGTCGGGCTTCAAGCGGATGGTCCCCTTCGGCGTCTTCACCACGACCGTGTCGCCGTCGGCCGTGACCTCGAGCACCGCCGGCCTCTTTCCCTTCTTCCACGGCACGATCACCGTCGTGAACGTGCCCGTGCCGCGGACGCGGAGAATGTCCTGCCTCTCCTCGAACGGCCGACCCTGAGCTGCCTGAAACTCGCCACCACACGGGGCACTGGAATTCGCCCAATTGCCGATCTGTGCCTGCTGGGGCTCCGCCGCGACCACGTAGAGATCCCAGTCGATCCCTTCGCTCGCATGTCCCTTCCATTTCTGTCCGGTGAAGCCGAGCCGGTTTACGCCCGGCGAGAGCGGGAAGACCGGGCCTGCCGACGGCATCTGCGTGGTCGCGTCGGTCATCTTGTCGCCGGCCGGAAACGTCCGCGGCGGCGGAGTCTGTTTGCCTGTGGGTGTCTCCACGTCGCCCTCCGCCATCAGGTTCATCGACCAGATCTTCGGCACGGCCGCGTCCCTGCCGCTGAAGCTGTCGCGGATGAAGAGCACCGGCAGCTGCGGGTCGGCCGTCACGAGTGAAACCGTGCGGATCCAGCTCGTGACGTCCTCCGGCTTGCCGCCATCGCGGAGGCCGCTCTTGATCGTCGAGACCATCCGCTTCCCGTCGGGGAAGGTGTCGAGCGATGTCGCCTCTCCGACGCCGTGGTTGCCGTAGTGGCCGCTGAAGCCGACGCCGTTGTCGAGGCTCGTGACATCCTTGTCCCAAGGCTGGCCGAACGCGGATTCCTGGATCACGGTGCTGTGCATCACGCCGCCGGAAACCCGGGGCGTGTAGAAGGATCCCCAGTCAATGGAGAGCGGCGCGCCGAGCAGGTAGATCACCACTTCGCCGAGGTCGTTGTGGCCGTGGTCCACATAGAAATTCCCGTTCACGCACCAGACGGCATTCTCCTCCGGCGTGCCCCAGCCGGAGCGCAGCACCGAGAAGTAGCCGGGAAACTTCGCGTCGCCGAGCTTCGGCGATTCGCCCGGCAACTCGTCGTCGATCTTGAGCAGTGTCGAGCCGTGGAAACCGGTGTGGATCTTGCCGTTCTCCCGCCAGGCGCCCATGAGCCGCTTGGAGAGTTCCGGGTTGGACTTGGCGAAGCCGGTCCCCATCATGCCGTACTCCTCGGTGCCCTCGGTGCCGCCGTCGCCGATTGCCGCCATCTTGCGGTGCTTGCCGAAGCGGACCTCCGGCGGCGTCAGTGCCTGCATGTAGAACTCGGCGAACTTCACGAGCCGGTCGTTCGTGGCGAAAGCGTCGTCGATGCCCGCCATCTGGAGCTGCTGGAAGGTCGCCAGCAGCGGGCCGTTGGCGGCCCCGACATAGTGGAGCGAGCCCATGTGCGCGCCGTGCTCGTTGACGGTCTGCGCGAGCATGGTCTTCGCCGCCCCGGCCACTCCCTTGGCCCGATCCTTCATCATCGGGTGACTGGCCAGCATGAGGGCATACATCTGCCGGTAGTTTTGTTGTTGCACCGGCATGTTGGGCGTGCCGAGATTGATGCCGTCATAGGCGCCCAGCGGCACGAAATCGTCGTCGTAGAGAATCGAGCCGAAGAGCACGGCGATCGCCTTGAGGCGGGCCTTCTGCTCAGGCGTCGTCTGATCGGAGCCCATGAGCTGGTCGAGCCAGACGAGCTTGCGGCTCATCTCGAGGCCGCCGTGCCAATAGTGCGTGGGCACCGCGTAGATGCCGTCGCCGTTGACGAACTGGTCGAGGAACGTGTGGGCGAGCGACTCGACCTCACCGGTCAACTTCGCCGCCTGCTTGCCGGTGGTGTCGGCCCAGAAGTCGATGAGCCCGCGGCCCATCGGTTCTGCGTTGTAGGCCCAGGAGTGGAACCCGCCGCCGTGGATGCCCTTCGTATCG
>JBILWX010000086.1:0-15022 GCA_044369655.1 Pirellulales bacterium | reverse complement strand
ACGCGACACGAGCAAGCACGACTACGGCCGCGTGGTCATCGTGGGGGGGGCCGCGGGCATGGCGGGAGCTCCGGCGCTGGCCGCCATGGCAGCGCTCAAGAGCGGGGCGGGCCTGGTCGAGGCTCTGGTGCCGGAACAAGTCGCCGCGATCACCGCCGGCTTCGATCCCTGCGTGATGACCCGCGGCCTGCCGGGGCGGACCGACGGCACGGTTGCGACCGACGCCCTCGAGGAGATCGAAGCCCGCACGGGCCGGGCCGACGTGGTGGCCGTCGGCCCCGGGCTCGGCCGCTCCGACGCGGTCGTCCAGATGGTGGTGCATCTCTGGCAGCATCTTCCACAGCCGGCGGTCTTCGATGCGGATGGCCTCTGGGCGCTCGCCCGCATCGATCGGGGGTCGCTCGCCAGCCACGCTGGTCCGCGGATCCTCACACCCCATGCCGGCGAGATGCTCAGACTGCTCGGCGCCGATCCATCATCGGCCAGGGCCGACGACCGGGCCATGCTCGAACGCGAGGCCGTCATGCTGGCCCGCGCGATCGATGCGGTGATCGTGCTGAAAGGCCCGTCGACGCTGATCGTCGATCCCACACGCCAGGCGCACAACGACACCGGCAACCCGGGCATGGCCACGGCCGGCACGGGAGACGTGCTCACCGGCGTCACCGCCGCGCTCCTGGCCCAAGGGCTTTCCCCGTTCGATGCGGCCCGCCTCGCCGTCTGGGTGCATGGCCGCGCGGGGGACGTCACCGCGGAGGCTCTCGGCGAGATCTCGATGACGGCCCGCGACCTGCTCGACCGGCTGCACGTGGCGTTTCGAGAGGTGACCGGGTAGCCGCCACCCGCCGGGCCGCGGCACCGGCCCCCTCGCCATCAACGCCGCGTCGCGTGCACGATTCGCGTGACGTCGGCCACGCCGTCGTCCCGGGCGATCCAGAGCCGCGTGTCCGCGGCGGGGCTGACCCGGTGGCCGCCGGTGAAGGAGCCGAAGGCAGGGAGCACCAGGACCGCCGGCTCCGCCACGAAGCAGCGGTCGGCGAGCCGGTCGCCGCTGGGAGAGCGGATCGAGACGGTCGGGTGCAGATGGCCGGCCACCGTGAACAGATCACGGCCGGAGGGCGCGACGCCCGTCGCGGGCTCGTGGACGAAGTGAAACGGCGGCTCGTCGAGACTGGGCACGCAGGCATCGAGCCCCAGCGTGTCGGGCAGCCGGCCGACCGCGCGGTCGTGGTTGCCGAGCACGAGCACGACGGACGTCTGTTCGATCCGCGACCGCAGCGCGGCGAACTCGGCGAACACCTGCGGCGTGCAGCCGCTCCGGGCGTGGAAGAGGTCGCCGAGCACGACGAGCCGCCGCGCGTCGTGGGCATGCACCAGTTGCCGGAGCCGTTCGAGATCACGCTGCGCCGAGCCCTCCGGCACCGGGATGCCCGCCCGGCGAAACGTCGCCGCCTTGCCGAGGTGCAGGTCGGCCACGAGCAGCGTCCGTGTGGCGGGCAAGAACGCGGCCCGGCCCGGCAGCAGCACGACGTCGGGGTCGGCGTCGCCCGGTGCCGCCCGCGCGCGCGGCTCACATTCGATCCGCATCCGGCTCATGACGGCGTGGCTCCCGCGGCCTGCTCCAGTTCGCGGGCCATCTCGGTGATCCGCTCGAGCCAGCCCTGGGTGGTGAGCCGCGATTGCACCTGCTCGGCCCAGATCGGAAAGGCGAGCGGCGAGAGGCGGGGCGTGTCGACGACACGGATCTCCTTCACGGCGATCGCCTCGACCGCCTCGCGGAGGCGGCCAAACTCGAACTGCTGCTCGAGCACTTCCCGCCGCGTCTGCGCGAGCAGCATGTTCCCGCCGTCGTGTTCCGACAGCACGTCGAAGATCAGGCCGGCCGACGACTGCGTCTGCCGGTTGGTCCGGCGGCCTCCGGCCACGAGCCCCGCGACCCGGGCGATCTCGCGAAAATGTCGGCGCGTCATCTCCGTGCCATTGAGGCAGGCCAGCAGATCCTCGAGCAGGTTGGCAGGAGAGAGCACCTGCCGCCACTCCCGTTCGTGGGTGAAGAGCGGCTCGCGGCCGGCCAGTTCAAACCCCCAGTCGGTGGCGGCCATCGTGAACGTGCTCGGCCGCCGCTGCGCGATCCGCCAGGCCACCAACGCCGCCAGCCCCTCGTGCACGAGCCGACCCGCGAAGGGAAACAGGAAGGCGTGGTGGCCGTCGCGGGACTGCACCCGCTCGATGAGCAGGCAGTCGTCCGCCGGCAGCCGACTCCACCGCGCCTGTGTCTGCAGGAGCGGCAGCACGGCCTGCACCTCGGGCAGCCGGCCGCCCACGGATCTCCGTGGCGCCGTATCGTCGCGTGCCGCCGACTGCACGAGGTCGAGCACGGCCTTCGAGAGCAGGGTGGAGAGCGGCATGCGGCCGCCGTTCCAGCGCGGCACCTGCAGGGCCGACGCCCCGCGGGCCCGCTTCACCCAGGCGGTCAGACCGTCGAACTGGAAGAGCGCGAGGGGACGGCCGGCGAACAGGAACCGATCCCCTGGATTGAGCCGCGACACGAACGATTCTTCGACGGTGCCGAGCCGACCGCCCCGCAGCCACTTCACGTCGACCGTGGCGTCGCCGGCGATCGTGCCGATCGACATGCGGTGGAGCCTGGCGATCGCCTTGCTCGCCACGTACCAGCGGCCGAAGCGTTCCGTGATCCGCGCGAAATTCGGATAGGCGGAGAGGGCGGGCCCACCCCGCGTGGCGAAGTCGATCGCCCACCGCCACGAGGCGTCGTCGAGCGCCGCGAAAGCCCGTGTGCCGCTCACCTCCGCCCGCAGTTCCTGTTCGCGAAAGCCGCCGCTGCAGGCGACGGTGACCAGGTGCTGGGCCAGGCAGTCGAGGGCGCCGGTGAGCGGCCGGCGGGCCTCGACCACCCCCGCGGCCACCGACTGCCGCGCCGCCGCGCATTCGATCAGTTCGAGCGCGTGCGTGGGCACGCAGATCAGCCGGCCGGTGGCACCGGGCGCATGGCCGCTACGGCCGGCCCGCTGCAGCAGCCTGGCGATCCCCTTCGGGCTGCCGACCTGGAACACCTGCTCCACCGGCCCGAAGTCGACGCCGAGATCGAGGCTCGACGTCGCCACGACACACTTGAATCGGCCGCGTCGAAGGCCCTCCTCCGCCGCGGACCGCAGTTCGCGATCGACGGAACCATGGTGCAGGGCGATGAGGGGCTTCCAGTCGGGGCGTGCGGCACCGATCGCCTCGAACCAGCGTTCCGCCTGCGAGCGCGTGTTGGTGAACACGAGCGACGTGGCGGCGGCGTCGATCCGCTCGACGACCTGCGGCAGGAGCCGCATGCCCATGTGGCCCGCCCAGGGAAACCGCTCCATCGGCCTCGGGATGAGTGTTTCGATCTCGAGCCGACGGGGAACGCGGGCCTGCACGAGGCGGGCGTCGGCCGCCCGCGCCGGGCCGACGAGCGCCGCCACAGCCTCGTCGAGATTGGCGAGCGTGGCGGAGAGCCCCCAGGTGATGACGTCGGGCGCGAGGGCTCGCAGCCGGGCCAACGCCAGTTCCGTCTGCACGCCGCGCTTGGTCGAGAGCAGTTCATGCCACTCGTCGACGACGATGGTCTCGAGTCCCGCGAAGACCTCGTGCGCATCCTCGAGCGACAGCATGATCGAGAGGGTCTCGGGCGTCATCACGAGCGCCGTCGGCGGGCGTTCCCGGAGGCGGCGACGTTCGGTGGCCGACGTGTCGCCCGTGCGGAGGCCGATTTTCCAGCGACCGGGCAGCCAGTCTGTGGACAGGTCGGCGAGCGGCTGTTCGAGCGCGCGGACCGTGTCGGCGGCCAAAGCCTTCAGCGGCGTCAGCCAGACGACTCGCAGCCGATCCGATGGTCCCACCGCTCGCGACCGGGCCAGCGCTCCGAACCACGCGGCGAGCGTCTTGCCGGTGCCGGTCGGCGCATGCACCAGGCCGCTCGTGCCGAGGGCCATGTCCCGCCAGACCACGCGTTGAAACGCGAAGGGCTTCCAGCCCCGCTGCGTGAACCATGCCGCCGGCCCGGAGGAGCCGCCGGCGGCGTCGCGAGGCGCGGCGCGGCCGTGTGCCCGACGCGTCTTCATGGCACGGCCTCTGTCCGTGGTGGGGTGTCGATCAGCCCCGCGTCGATGAGTCGCACCAGGTCGGCGAGCGTGCCCGCTTCGGGAGGCGCCTTGTCCCGCCGCCACCGCACGATCCGCGGAAACCGTACCGCCACGCCCGCCTTGTGCCGCGTCGAACGGGAGATGCCTTCGAACGCCAGTTGAAAAACCTGCGTCGGCTGCACCACCCGCACGGGGCCATGCCGCTCCACCGTGGTCGCCCGGACGATCCGGTCGAGTTCCACGATCTCCGCATCGGCCAGGCCCGAATAGGCCTTGGCCACCGGCACGAGCCGCCCCTCATGCCAGACGCCGAGCGTGTAGTCGCTGTTCAGCCCGGCCCGGCGGCCGTGCCCGGCCTGGGCGTAGAGCAGCACGGCATCGATCTCCAGCGGTTCGATCTTCCACTTCCACCAGTCGCCGCGGATGCGGCCCACGCCGTAGGGACTGGTCCGCCGCTTGAGCATCAGCCCCTCGACGCCGCGTTGCCGCGATTCGCTCCGCGCGGCGGCGAGCGTTTCCCAGGAGTCGCCGACGACGCACGGCGAGTGCAGGAGTCGCGGAGGCGAACTCGCCGCAGCGGTGGTCGCGGCGGCGGCATCGATCGTGGCCGGCCCGGCGCCGGCAGTGAAGGGCAGGGGGACGATCGCCTCCAGCCTCCGGCGCCGTTCCGCCAGCGGCAGGCCGCGGATGTCGATGCCCTCGTGTTCGAGCAGGTCGTAGGTCACGAACACGCAGGGCACCTCGTCGAGCACCTTTCTGGGCACGCGGCGGCGGCCGCTCCGCTTCGAGACTGCGGCGAATCCCAGGATCGTGTTGTTGCGCACGGCCAGGAGTTCGCCGTCGAGCACCGTGCCGGCCGGGAGCGTTTCGGCGGCTGCGATGATCTCCGGAAACGACTCGTTGACGAGTTCCTCGCCGCGGCTCCAGAGGGTGGCGTCGGCGCCGCGGCGGACGAGCTGTGCCCGCATGCCGTCCCACTTCCATTCCGCGAGCCAATCGCCCACGGAGCCGAGTTCGCCCGGCTCGCACTCGCATGCCGATGCCAGGAAGAACGGATACGGCCGCCGGGCATCGGCCGCGGTCGGCGCGCTCGTCATGAGGCTCCGATACGAGTCGGCATCGGCTCGCGTCTCGCCCATGAGCCGGTGGGCCATCACCGCCGGATCGACTCCGGCCACCTCGGCCAGCGCCCGGGCCACGAGCGTCCGCGACACCCCCACGCGGCACCCGCCGGTGAGCAGTTTGTGCCACACGATCCGCTCGCGCGGCTCGAGCCGCCGCCAGACGCTCTCCACGGTGGCCCGTTTCCGTGCCTCGTCCGTCCCTCGCAATTGCACGATCGTGGTCTGCATGCACTCGGCCAGCCCCATGCCAACTCCCTCCCCGGCCGCGTCGGGAGCGGGGGAAGGCAGCACGAGTGCGAGCGTTTCGGCCAGATCGCCGACATGCGCATAACACTCCTCCACGAGCCAGAGCGGAATGCCGGCGGCGTCGGCGGCCCACTCGCGGAGCAGGGAGGTCGAGATGGCCCGCAACTGCCTGCCGCCGGAGAGCACGTCGATGGCACATGCCGCATCTTCGGGCGGCGCCGCGGCGAAATAATCGCGCAGGGCTTCCACTTTTTCGTTCGTGCTCGTGGTGGCGTCGAGACGCCAGTAGAGGTCGGTGAACCGTTTCATTCCTGCTCCTCCGGCACGTCGTCCGGATCGGGCTGGTCGTCGGCACCATCCCGATGCCCATCGCCATCGGCATCGACTCCGGCGGCATCGACGGCCGTCTCGCCGGTGAACCGCGTGGGCAGCACGGCAGCGTCGAAGCCGCGTTCCTGGAGCAGCCGCGTGAGCACGTCGGTGAAACCGTGGGTGACGAGCACGCGGCGGGCCCGTGAGGCCGCGATGGCGGTGAGCAGGCCGGGGAAGTCGGCATGGTCGGAAACGACGAAGCCCTTGGCGAAGCCCCGCCGCCGCCGCATGCCGCGGAGCGTCATCCAGCCCGACGCCATCGCCACGCTCGTCTCCCCGAAGAGCCCGAGCCAGCGGCTGCCGGCCACGCTTGGCGGCGCGATCACGAGCGCCCGCCCACCTCCCATCCTCCTGGTGCGGGGCGGCACGCGATCGATCGGCGGCAGCCGCACCCCGCTGGCCCGATAGGCCTCCACCATCTTCATGACGGCGCCGTGGCCGATGATCGGGCCGATGGAGGGATCGACCGCCGCCGCCAGTCGCTGCGCCTTGCCGAGCGCATAGGCAAGCAGCACGCTCGTGCGGCCGGCATCGCGATTGGCCCGCCACCACGCGTTGATATCGGCAGCGACCGTCGCCGGTTCCTGCCAGCGGTAGACGGGCAGGCCGAAGGTCGACTCCGTGACGAACACGTCGCACTCGACGGGCTCGAAGGGGGCGCAGGTCGGATCTGCCTCGAGCTTGTAGTCGCCCGTCACCACCCAGGTCGTGCCGCCGTGCGCCACGCGGACCTGCGCCGAGCCGAGCACGTGCCCCGCCGGATGGAGCGATACCTGCACGCCGTTGATCGAGAGCGTCTCGCCGTGCCGCAGGCTGTCGATCGGCGCGGCGTTGCCCACGCGGCTGCGGAGCACGAGGGTGCCGGGAGCCGCGCAGAGATAGCGGCCGCAGCCCGAGCGGGCGTGGTCGGCATGGGCGTGCGTGATGATCGCGCGGGGCACCCGTCTCCAGGGGTCGATATAGAAATCGCCCTGGGCGCAGTAGAGGCCAGCGTCAGTCACTGTGAGCAGATCGGCCACGCGCGACGGCTCCCGGATCCGGGGTCGCCCTGTGCCGACCATGCCGGCCGGTCAGCGGTACGCCTGCGAACCGACGGCAGGGAAGCGATACCCGCCGAATCCAAGTGGAGCGTAGCTGGGCCAGTCGCCGGGGACGACCCCCGGGGGCGTGCCGTACATCTTCCAGGTGGGGGTTCGCGGATTGGTCGGAGGCACGAAATACTTCGGCCGCTGCTTGATTCCAGTCACATACGGCGACGCCCCGGGCTGGTAGGGCGCCTGGTTTTGTGGCGTGCCGGTCGACGCGGCGGACCGCGGGCCGGAGAACCACCGTGGCCCGGCGGCCGAGGCCGAGTGGGCGGCCAGGCCGACGGCAGCCAGGCAGGCAAGCCGCAGGCCGTGGACAAACCACCCGGTGGAACCGCCAAACCGTCGCATGAAAAACTCCGTAGATCGCTCGCTCGTCGGAGAGCATCGGCACCGGACCCGCCGTCGGTTGCGGAAACCGTCAGAGAGGCGACCTGTGCCGGTTCCGCCGGTTGCAGGGTCAGCGGTTCGGGGCTGCCCGTGCCCCGTCGCCGGACGTTCGCTTCGGGCATCCTGCCCTGCGCTCACTCGATGGCGGCTGCGCTCTCGGCATCCTGCCTTCGCTTGCCGCCAACGCCGGCTCTCGGGACACGGGCAGCCCCTCACGGATTCCGCCATCGGTAGAGGAAAGCTTCTGATGCAGAGGAGCCGGTCGGAGGCACGCGCAGGAGCCGGTGAATTCTGCGACTCACGAGCGATGCGCGATTCGTCCACAAGCCTCCCGTAGCAGAATCCGCCGGCGACGAGCATGCCGCAGCCGGCGAACCAATGCGGGTGACGACACTCAACTTTCGCCCACGGTGGCGTCCCCGCCGCGGCGTCTGCGTCGCGGTCTGGCAGGCTTGCCGTTGTCGCCGCCGGCTTCACTCCCGTTGCCGGCCCATTCGATCGTGATCGGCAGGCTGAACACCTTCTCGAAGAGGTCGGTCCGCCGCTCCGCCCCCCAGATGTCGACCTGCGGCTGCTGATCGGCCACGACGTCGATCAAGATACGTCCGTTTTCCAATCGCACGCGGACGTCGCGGACCTGCTGCGAACGGCTGCGGTCGAGTCCTCCGGCGAGCCGGAGGATGGCCGCCATCCGCTGCACCCGCGATTGATCCTCCGGCGAGAGCTTGGCGAGGTTTTCGTGCTTCCGCTTGGGATGCGCGCCGCGGTGATACCGTGCGACGTTGGCGATCAGTTCCAGATCATGGGCCCGGATGCCGGGCAGACGGCTGTTGCGAATCAGGTGGTAGCTGTGCTTGTGGTGCTGGTCGTAATTGATCACGTAGCCCACGTCCTGCAGCCGGGCGGCACATTCCAGGAGCAGCCGGTCTCCCGCCGCCAGTTCCAGCGGGCCGGAGAGCTGATCGAAGATGCGGCCGGCCAGCAGCGCCACCGTCCGGCCGTGTTCCAGTTCGCCCGAGCAGGCGGCGGCCAGCCGCTCGATGGCCGCATCGCGGTGGGCGGGATCGTCGACCGTCGTGCCCACGGCATCGTCGATCATCTCCCGCACCAGGCCGTCGCGTACGCCTCGCGTGTGGATCATGAGCGTGTTCACGCGAAACCGCTTCATGAGCGCGTCGATGATCGACAGGCCGGCGAGGATGATGTCGGCCCGGTCGGGCGTCATGCCGGCCATGCTGCGTCGCGACCGCAACGGCATCTTCAGCAGGCGGTCGAGCAAGTGCCGCACCTCGGCGTGCGACACCTTGTAGCCGGCGACCGGGATGTCGACCTCCCGCTTCGACGCCATCACCAGCTCGGCGAGGGTCGTGAACGTGCCGCCGCAGCCGACGAGGAAGTGCGGCGCGAAGAGCGGACGGGTCGTCCGCTTCTTGAGGCACAGCGTGATTTCCTCCTCCATCCGCGCGATATCGCGTTGGAAGGTCTCCGGCACCGCCCCTTCGCCGAGGCCGAACTGCTCGGTGAGCCGCACGGCCCCCAGCGGCGTCGAGAAGATCGATTCGATGAGGTTGCCGGTGGCGAACACGACCTCGGTGCTGCCGCCGCCGATGTCGGCGACGATCACGTTCTTGCCGGAGAGATCGAAGGCATTCTGCACGCTCGAGAAGGCGAGGCGGGCTTCCCGATCCCCCGAGATGACCTCCACCTCGAGCCCCACGTGCTCGCGGACACGCCGGCAGAATTCAGGTCCGTTGCGGGCCTCGCGGACGGCGCAGGTGGCGATCGTCCGCAGGCTCGTGGCCTGGTAGCCGGCGGCAATCTGCTTGAAGCTCCGCAGGGCGGTGATAGTCCGCTCCATCGACTCGTCGTCGAGTTGGCCCTTCTCCGACACACTCCGCCCGAGGCGGGTCGGCTCCCGCTCCTCGTCGAGGATCCGGTAGGCGCCGCCCCGCAAGGCCTCGGCCACGAGCAGCCGCACGCTGTTGGAGCCGATGTCGATGGCCGCCAGACGGCAGGCCAGTTCGGCCGACAGGTAGATCTGTTTGTCTTCGGTCGTTTCGGCTGCCATGTCGATTCCTCGGATGGAGTGCCGGGCAATCATACATCGGGGCGGGCGGCCGCTGCGCGAAGGGCAGGGGCCATACGCTACACTTGGCGGCCTCGCGTCCATTCCGCCTCTCGTCATCCCGCCCTTGTCTCCCATCCCGACACCCTTGGTCGCCGCCACGAGCGGCCGCTGGTCGCCAGCGTCGCCGGGCTGCGCCGTGACCGTGGGAAACTTCGACGGCGTCCACCTGGGGCATGCCGCCATCGTCAGACAGCTGTGCACGGCCGCGCGGCGGCTCGACGTTCCGGCCGTCGCGTTCACGTTCGACCCCCACCCTGCGGCGGTGGTGCGGCCCGAGTCGGCTCCCACACCGCTCACGACGCCCGCCCGCCGCGCGGCATTGCTCAGGTCGCTCGGGGTCGACGCCGTGCTCGTGCAGCCGACCGACCGGCAGCTCGTCTCGCTGCCTGCGGAGGCGTTTTATGCCGAGATCCTGCGTGGCCGGCTCCGCGCCCGGGCCATCGTCGAAGGGGCCGACTTCCGCTTCGGGGCGAATCGCACCGGCGACGTCCGTCTGCTCGCGTCGCTCTGCAGCCGCGACGGCACGACGCTGGAGACCGTGGCGGCGGTGATGGCCGACGGCGCGCCTGTCTCGAGTTCCCGCCTCCGCGGGCTCGTTGCCGCGGGAGCGGTGCGGGAGGCAGCGCTCCTGATGACGTCGCCCTATCGGCTCACCGGCACGGTCGTGGAAGGAGCCAGACGCGGCGGCACGATCGGCTTTCCCACCGCCAACCTCTCCGGCATCGCCACGCTTCTGCCCGCGGCAGGCGTTTATGCGGCCCGTGTCACCGTTCCCGACGGCTCCATCCACCCCGCCGCGGTGCACATCGGCCCGAACATCTCCTTCGGCGAAACCCGCATCAGCATCGAAGCCCACCTGATCGGCTTTTCCGGCATCCTCTACGGCGGCACGCTCGACGTTGACTTCCTCGACCGACTGCGCGACACTCAGCGGTTCGATTCGATCGACGCCCTCAAGGCGCAGCTGTCCGCCGACGTGGCCAGGGCCCTGGAGGTCGTCGGCTCGCTGCCGGATCAGTCGCGGATCATCGTCTGACCACGGCCGCTCGCGTGGATGGAAGAGCTCCGACGACGGTTCATTTTTCAGACGTGTCTGTTCCGGACGTCTATTTTTCAGAGGACAGGGAGACCGCATGCGACTCGACTGGGCCAGTCTGCTGGAGATTCTCAGGCAATCTCACCGCGTGGTGCTCACGAGCCACGTCCGCCCGGATTGCGATGCACTCGGCAGCGAGCTGGGCATGGCCGGCATTCTCGAGTCGCTCGGCAAGCACGTCAGGATCGTCAACGCCCAGGCCACGCCCCCGAGCCTGCTGTGGATCGATCCCGATCGGAAGATCGAGTCGCTGGCGGAGCACGTGAAGCCGGCCGACCTCGCCGACCGCGACCTCCTGATCGTGCTCGACACGAGTGCCTGGGCACAGCTCGGCGCGATGGGCGAGGTGCTCAAGGCGATGCGAGATCGCGTGCTCGTGATCGATCATCACGTCAGCGAGGACGATCTCGGCGACCGCTGGTTCAAGGACACGTCGGCCGAGGCGACGGCACGGATCGTGTCGGAGATCGGACTGCGGTTGAAGGTGCCGCTCACGGAGCGGATCGCCACGCCGCTCTATGCCGGCCTGTCGACCGACACGGGCGGTTTCCGGTTTCCGTCGACGTCTGGGGAGTCGTTTCGCGTCGCGGCCCGCATGGTCGATGCGGGCGCCAGCCCCCCGGCCATCTACCGGGAACTGTTCGAGCAGGACACGCTCGCCCGGCTCCATCTCGTCGGCCGCACGCTTTCAAGCGCCCGCACGTCCCACGAGGGCCGGGTGATCACGTCGATCGTGCGTCTCGCCGACATCAAGGAGACGGCCGCGACCCCGCACGACACGGAGGACCTGATCAACCTGACGCTGGCGGTGAAGGGCACGCAGGTGGCGGCGATCCTCATCGAGCAACCCGATGGCCGGATCAAGGTGAGCTTCCGCAGCCGTTCGAGCGTCGACTGCAGCAGTCTGGCCGGACGCTTTGGCGGCGGCGGCCATAAGGCGGCGGCCGGTGCGATCCTGCCCGGCCCGTTCGAGGCGGCCCACGAACGGGTCACCACGGCCGTGGACGAGGCGGTGCGGGCGGCCGACAAGCCCGCTGCATGACGTGCTGCGGGCGACGTTTCGTTCATTCAGCAGACGCATCAGGAGGCACACCATGTCGCGACACGACACGCCGAAAAGTTCTCCGGCGGACCGCCGCGGATTTCTGACCAAACTCCTCGCCATCATGTGTGGCGGGCTGGCGACGCTGCCGCCGCTGGTGGCCGGCGTCTGGATGTTTCTCGATCCGCTCCGCCGCCGCGGGGCGGCCGCCACGTTTCTGCCGGTGACCGATCTGGCGAGCGTGCCCGACGACGGCATGCCCAGGCAGTTTGCCGTGGTGGCCGACCGCATCGACGCCTGGACAGGGTTCGCGGCGGAGCCGATCGGGGCGGTCTACCTGCGGCGTGAAAAAGGCTCCGACACGGTGCAGGCCCTCTCCGCCACCTGCCCCCACGCCGGTTGCTTCGTGGAGATCGAGTCGCAGGAACGTTGCTTCCGCTGTCCGTGCCACAACAGCAAGTTCACGCTCGACGGCGGCATCGTCGCCCCCAGTCCGAGTCCGCGGACGATGGACGGACTGGAGTGCCAGGTCGCGAAGAACGGCGAGATCGCCGTCAAGTGGCAGAACTTCTACACCGGCATCGCCGAGAAGGTGGCCCGCCCATGAACACTCAGCCACGGCACGACCAGAAACAGCCACGGCCCGCCGCTGCGGCGGGCCTGCTCGGCCAACTGGCCGATTTCCTCGATGATCGCACCGGCTACCGCGCCTTGATGCAAGAGGCCCTCTTCGAACGGGTGCCGGGTGGCGCCCGGTGGCGGTATGTCTGGGGCAGCACGCTCGTCTTCGCGTTCATGACGCAGGTAATCACGGGCCTGGTGCTCTGGTCGAGCTATTCGGCCAGCGCCCAGACGGCCTGGGAGAGCGTCTACTACATCCAGCACGAGATGACCGGCGGCTGGCTGCTCCGCGGGATCCATCACGTGATGGCCCAGGCGATGGTCGTCCTGCTGGCCCTGCACCTCATGCAGGTGGTGATCGACGGTGCCTACCGCGCACCGCGGGAGGTGAATTTCTGGCTGGGACTCGTGCTCATGATGCTCGTGCTGGGCATGGCGCTCACCGGCTATCTCCTGCCCTGGGATCAGAAGGGCTACTGGGCCACCCGCGTGGCCACCAATCTCGCCGGTCTGGTGCCCCTGATCGGCCCCTCGCTCCAGCAGGTGGTCGTGGGCGGCCCCGACTACGGCCATCACACGCTCACGCGATTCTTCGCGATTCACGCCGGCTTCCTGCCGGCCACGCTCGTGCTCATGCTCGTCGTGCACCTCTCGCTCTTCCGGAAGCACGGGCTCTGCGCGAAGCAGCCGATCACCCGCCCAGACGCGATGTTTTGGCCGGACCAGGTGCTCAAGGACGCCGTGGCGATGCTGGCGGTGATGGCCGTGGTGCTTGGGGTGATTCTGATGCCGGAGCTCCGCGCCATGCTCGAAGGCCGGCCGATCGTGCCGGGCGAACTGGGGGCGGAACTGGGGGCGCCCGCCGATCCCTCCCAGCCCTACGCGGCCGCGCGGCCCGAGTGGTATTTCCTGTTCCTGTTCCAGTTTCTCAAGGTGTTCGAGGGCTGGGGCGCCAGTGGTGAATTCTTCGGCGCGATCGTGGTGCCGGGCCTGATCATGGGCGTCATGTTCCTGATGCCGATCCTCGGCCGCTGGCACCTCGGCCATCGGTTCAACGTGGCCTTCACCTTCGCGCTCCTGGCGGGCGTCGGCCTGCTCACCGCCATGGCCACGAACGAAGACTACGCGGCCCTCTGGGCCGACCGGGCGTCCTTCGCCGACGTCGAAAAACTGCTGGAGGAGACCGAGAACGACACGACGAAGATCGCCGCCCATTTCGGCAACGACGCGGCGAAGATCGCCGCCTTCGAGGCGCGCGCGAAGAAGCTCGACAGGATCCGCCACTCGCAGTCGTTTCTCGACGCGGTCGCCCAGGCCAAGGCCGACGCCGCGCGATCGATCGAACTGGCCGGCCGACCGGAGCGAATTCCGCCCGCCGGCATGCTGGATTTGATCCGCAACGACGCCCTCAGCCAGGGGCCCAAGCTCTTCGCGCAGCACTGTGCGAGCTGCCATGCCCATGTCGACCCGGCGGCCCCGGAAGCGCAGGCCGTGCTGGCGAAGGCCTCGGCCGCCAACCTGCACGGCTTTGGTACCGCCGCCTGGATGCGGGGGCTGCTCGACCCGAAGCAGGTCGCCGGTCCGGGATACTTCGGCAACACGGCCCACAAGGACGGCGACATGGTGAACTTCGTGCAGAACGACCTCGCCGACGCCGCCACGTGGAAGCCCGACCAGATCGAGGCCGTGATCGCCGCCATGGCGGCGGAGGCCGGTCTGGCGGCGGCCGGCACGCCGGCGACGGTGGTGGAGAAGGGCAGAACACTCGTGGCCGATGGTGAGCGCTGCGGTTCATGCCATACCTTCCGCGACAATGGCGTTGCGGCGGGCAGTGCTCCCGACATCACCGGCTGGGGCACCCGCGAGTGGCTGGTGGGCATCATCGCCGATCCGACGCACGAACGGTTCTACGGCGACTCCAACGACCGCATGCCGAGCTTCGGCAAGGCCGAAGAAGGCTCCGCCCCGATGCTCACACGCCGGCAGATCGAACTGATCGCCGATTGGCTCCGTGGCGACTGGTACCGCCCCGCCGGCCATTAATGCGGACGGGACTGCGCGTGACTCATACGCGCATGTCACTCGCTCGCGCGGCGGCGGTCAGGAGATGCCGCCGAGCACGGTGGCCCGGGCGACCCGGCCGACGCCGAGCATGTAGGCGGCCGTCCGCAGGGGCACCCGCCGCGACGAGGCAAGTTGCCAGACATGCTCGAACGCCTCGCCGAGGATGCGGTCGAGTTCCTGCCGCACGCGGTGGATGCCCCACTGGTAGTGCTGGCGGTTCTGCACCCACTCGAACCAGCTGGCCGTCACGCCGCCCGCGTTCACGAGGATGTCGGGTACGACCGTGATCTCACGGCGGTCGAAGATCGCGTCGGCCTCGGGTTCGGTCGGGGCGTTGGCCGCCTCGATGATGATCGGCGCCCGTACCGCCTCCGCGTTGCCGGCGTGGAGCACGCCGCCGAGCGCCGCCGGGATGAGCACGTCGCAGTCGAGGGCCAGCAGTTCGGCGTTGGTGAGCGCATCCGCTCCGCGGTAGCCTTCCAGCCGCCCGGAGTGGGTCTGGGCGTAGGTGAGCAGTTCGTGCACGTCGAGTCCCTCCGCCCGGTAAAAGCCGGCGGTGGCGTCGCTCACCGCCACGATCCTGCACTCGGCATCGCGGAGGAACCGGGCGGTGTGGGAGCCGACGTTGCCAAAGCCCTGGATGGCGATGCGCGTGCCGGGAATGCGGCGGCCCAGACGGCTCAACAGTTTGAGCGTGAGGCTGCCGACGCCGCGGCCGGTC
>JBILWX010000085.1:0-15052 GCA_044369655.1 Pirellulales bacterium | reverse complement strand
GTAGCGGCGGCGTGGTGCCGGGCCGGCATGCGGCCGGAGGCTGGGCCGCGCGGGAAATCCGCAGAATGCAGCGACCATGGGCAGAGAGGCGAGTCGACGGGGATAGTGATCGCCCGTACACTACTTGCGGGATGCCGCCCCCCGCCAGCAGGCCCCTCGGAGCGCAGCGATCCAGAGAATCCGACGGGCCTATGTGGCGACGTCTCGACGCGGAGGAGGGCTTTTGGCAAGCAGGTCGCCCCGACTCCTCTCACGCGTTGCTGGTGAGTGTACGTATGTATATAATGCTGGCAGGAGGTCCGTCACCATGCCAGAAATATCGCGATTTTTCGGCATCGTTGTGTGTATGTATTACGACGATCACGACCCGCCACATATTCATGTTGAATATCAGGGAAGAAAAGCGAAAATTGGACTCGACGGCGAAGTCGTCAACGGATCGCTTGGGTCGCATACGGCGGTCAGGCTTGTGCGGGAGTGGATTGGGCTGCGCAAGGACGAGCTGAGCCGTGACTGGGAGCTTGCCCGCGACCGAGAACCGCTGATCCGCAACCATGAAACCGCCTTCCACATGCAGGCCGCCGTGCCCGCACTCACAGACCTATCGGGGGAAACCGAGGCCACGAAACAGCTCTACGGCCTCGACGCGAAGGACCCGAAGCAGGCGGCCTACGCCCGGCAATGCCTGCTCGCTCGTCGGCTCGTGGAACGGGGGGTGAGGTTCGTGGAGCTTTCCTGCCTGGCCTACAACATCGGCGGTGGCAACGGCGCCAATCCCTGGGACCAGCACGGCGAGGTGAAGAAGGGGCACGAGGCGATGGCCCGGCAGGTGGACCAGCCGATCGCGGCATTGCTCGCCGACCTCGACCAGCGTGGCCTGCTCGACGACACGCTCGTGGTCTGGGCTGGCGAATTTGGCCGCACGCCTTTCTCCCAGGGGAGCAACGGCCGCGACCACAACCCGATGGGATTTTCGGTCTGGATGGCCGGCGGCGGCATGAAGGGGGGCACCGTGCTCGGCAGCACCGACGAATTCGGCTACCGCGCCGTCGAGGACGTCACGACCGTCTACGACCTCTGGGCCACCGTGCTCCACCAACTCGGCATCGACCACGAAGACCTGACGTTCCGCCACGGCGGCCGCGACATGCGGCTGACCGACGTGCACGGCAACGTCATGAAGAAAATCATCGCCTGATTCGTTTCCGCCTTTCCATATCACATCAACACGAGGACTTTCGCCCCATGGCCTCCGGCTTCAGGTCCGAACTCACCGGCTGCTTCTCAACCCCCTGCGACGACAACCCCACGGTCGTCATGCTCGAGGCGGCTTTCCGTCGCCTAGCACTCAACTGGCGATACATCAACGCTGAAGTCCAGCCCGACGGCCTCGCCGCCGCCGTCGCCGGTGCCCGCGCGATGGGCTGGAAGGGTTTTAATCTGTCGATGCCGCACAAAGTCGCGGTGATCGAGCACCTCGATGGCCTCGGCGAGAGCGCGAAGCTCATCAATGCCGTCAACTGCGTCGTCCGCCGCGGCAACACGCTGATCGGCGAAAACACCGATGGCAAGGGTTTTCTGTCGTCACTCGTGCCGGTTCGTGATCCAAAGGGGGCCCACGTGATGCTGCTGGGCGCCGGCGGCGCGGCCCGCGCGATCGCCGTGGAACTGGTGCTCGCCGGCGCCAGGAAGCTCACGATCGTCAACCGGTCGGCAGACCGCGGTGAAGACTTGGCGACGCTCGTGCGGGCGGCGAAGCCGATCGACGTGACCGCGACGACCTGGACCGGCGACGTGGCGATCCCTGCCGACGTCGACGTGCTCGTCAACTGCACGAGCATCGGCCTCGGCGACGCCACCGCACGCGTGCCGGTCGCCGTGGAAACACTGCGGCCCGGCCTGATCGTGGCCGACGTGATCCCAAACCCTCCTCAGACACGGTTTCTGACCGAGGCCAGAGCAGCCGGCTGTACGACGCTCGACGGCCTGGGCATGCTCGTGGGGCAGGGGGTGCTCGGCGTCGGCTACTGGAGCGGCATCGACGTCACGTCTCCCGCCACGGCGGACATGGTCGCCACGATGCGGAAGTCGCTGGAAGAGGTGTTTGCGTGATTCGTCGCGGCCCAGAAAGTCCCTGGCTGGCCGGTGTGATCCTGGCCCTGGTGGCGCCGCTCGCGGCGATGGCGGCGGCTTGCGACCTGGACAACCCCCACATTCGAGTGCGGCTCACCGACCGGGGAACGATCACATCGATCGCGAATCCAGCGGCCGACGAGGCTTACGGGGTCGAGTCCGACGCCTTCACCATCGACACCGACGTAGGCACCTTCTGCAGCCGCGATACGCCCCCCGTGCACACCGCCGTCGACGGCCGTCGCGTCGAATTCCGCTATGAATTTTCAGGGACCGACGGCGAATCGGTCGTCACTGTCAATCTCGTCTATACGCTCGGTGATGACGACGCATTCTTCCGCCGCCATCTCGTGGTCTCGAATAGCGGTCCAATGCGGCTGAACAGGGTGGCGTTCGGCACCACCACCTTCGAGACACCGGCCCACGAGGCCTTGCACTATGTCACTTTCATCGCGGCGCCAACGGTCGAATTTCTCCGGCACGACCGAGGCGGCCTCTTCACCGGCATCGAAAACCCTTTCTTCACGGCCGACCTGAGGCGGGAGGCGGTGACGCTTGCCTTCGAGCCGGGTCTCATCCTGCGGGCCGGCGAAGGCTATACGAGCGAACCGCAGTTCATGGGCGTCTACCGGAAATCGGGCGTGATGATCGAAGACAGCGGTCGGCCCTTCCGCTACGACGCCAACGGCTCCGGCTACAAGCCGCTGGATCGCAACGAAATGAGGGCCATGCGCCGCTACGCCCTCGACTATCTCCGGCCCAGCCAGGAGCGATTCCTCAACATCAACTACCAGTTCTTCCATCCTCTCCCGCAGATGCCCCGCACGGATAAAGACAAGGACTTTTTCACAAAAACGATCGACGCATTCTCCGAAATCGATGGCGACATGATCATCTTCAAGCCGCTCCACCCCTACACGAAGCCTGATGCAGACCGGCCGTACTGGAACGTGATCCCCGACGATCCGACGCAGACGGCCCGCCAGGTGGCCGATCATGCGAGGTCCAAGGGCATCTCGTATGGCTTCTACATGGGCTGCGCTGCCCACGGCCACGAGGGAAATGCGGGCGGCCTCTCCTTCCGGCCCGACAAACCGGAGTGGAAGAAGACCGACGCGGCGGGCCGACAAGGCCCCGACAACTGTCTCGCCTGCGACGACTACTACGAGTGGTGGTTCGGCGTGCAGGACAACACGATCCGGAAATATGGTCTCTCCAACTGGAGCTGGGACCCGAGCCTCGGCTCGGGGTTCAACTGCCACGACGAGTCGCACGGGCATGCCGCCGGGCAGGGGGGCTACAAGGGCTGGCGCAGGGGAATCGAACTCATGGGCCGGCTCAAGGCCGCCAATCCAGGGCTCTTCATCCAGGGCTTCTACGGCACCAAGAACTTCGGCCTCTGGGGCCTGCAGCACGTCGACCAGCACGAGGTCTACAACGAACAGACGATCATCGTCAGCACCCGCCATCACCAGATCAGCGACGATCGGCAGAACGCCGACGGCTTGCGGTTCCAGAACAACTGGAGCATGCGGTTCCGTTTCACGCCGGCCGTCACGGGGCACGCACTGGCGCACCGGATCAGCGAGGGTGGATTCGATCCGGAACTCATCAAGGCCTGGGATCATTACGGTTGGAGGTATGGCGTGATGTCGTCGCTCGCCGTGGCCGGGACGGTCATGCCGACGATCCTGCCCTACGAGACATCTTTCGTACCGGGCTACGTCGACTTCTACCGGAAGTGGACGCGATGGGCTCGAGACACTTTTTCCTATGTCAATTGCACGGAGCCCTTCGGTGAGCAGGTGCAGCCCGGTGCGATCGACGGCTACGCACGGGTCAAGAACGGCCCTGACGGAGGCCACGGGTTCGTGTTCCTCTTCAATGGCAATCCGCGACCGACGGAGATCCGCTTCGAGGTGGGCGACGAGATCAACCTGCAGGCGGCTGGCGATTACGAGTTCGTCGAACTCTATCCTTCGGCACTGGGAAAACGCGTGGCCGACGAGGATGGTCGGTCGATTTTCGCTCGCGGCGACACCGCGCGGATCGTCGTGCCGGCCAACGAATGCTTCCTGCTGGAGCTTCGAAAGACGAAGCCTGAGCCATGGCCGGTACTTCTGGGTGCCGAGGGCGACGTGCGGCGGCAGGGAGAGGATCTGGCCATCACTGGCGTCGCCGGCCCGCCCGGCGCGCGGCTGCCGCTGCGGGTGCGGCTGGCTGATGCGGTCGGTGTGAAGCGAGTGACGGTCAACGGCGTGCCGCAGCGGTTCACGGTGAAGGAGGGGGGGATCGTGATCGAGCTGCATTTCGCCGGCGAGCCATACGCCCGTGAACTCGACGTCTGGACCCGCGGCGACGGCGAGCCGTTCACGTTTCCCAATGCCGAACCGATCCGCGGGCTTTCGCTCTCGACCACGTTCCCTGTGCGGGCCGACGTGCCCCGCCTCCTGAAAGAGGCCCAACCCGCGAACTTCGCCGCGATGGGCGCGACCATCGCCGGCTGGCAGGAAAAGGGCCGGGCCGGCTCGCCCCAATTCACCAATCCGTACAGCTACCACAACTTCGTCGGTGCGAGGCCCGACCGGCTCTGGCTCGTGCTGCCATTCCTCGCCAAATCGAACGTGACAGCTCGGATCAACGGACGGCCGATCGAGTCGCTCCTGTTCGACCTGCCGTCCAACAGTTGGTTCGCGGACGTGACCGACTTACTCGACGCCGGCGGCGATAACCGACTCGAGCTTATGATCGCGGAACTACCAACCGGTGCCTTTCTCGGTCCCTTTCTGCTCTATCCACCCGAGGCTTTGACGACGGACGTCCTACCCGAGCCGGGGCCGCACGCCCCCCGGGTGGTCTTCACGCGGCCACTCGTGCGGGAGCCGACCGGCCGGTACCGCGAGGCCGCGGGGCCGCGGGTCGTGGAGGCACACATGCTCGGAAATGTCGCACTCACGAAGGGGGCCGAGCTCCGGGTCAGGCTCGACCGGCCTCCCGAGCAGATACGCCGCGTCATGTATTTCGAGTCGGGATTCGGCTGGATGGGGCAGCACGCGCTCGCGTATGACAAGGCATCCGGACTCTGGACCGCACAGGTCCGGCCGGGCAGCCGGGCAGCGATCCAGGAGCATGACGTCGTCTACGTCTGGGCAGAAGGCAGCGACGGACTCCGCGGCGAATACGAGCCGGTTCGGGTCGGCTGGGATTTCATACGGGACTAACTGACTCTTATTTCCCAACAGCCTTTTTCACAACAGCCTTGGTGGCCTCAGGAGACGATCCACATGACTCGACGAGCCAGAATGAGCTATGGCCTACCGGACCTGCGTGCCGTTTTCATGTCGGGATTGGCGGCGCTGCTCGCGGGACAGGCCAGCGCAGCCGACCTACAGCCGCAGGAGCGGACGATCCACTCCCAGCCCTCCTGGATTCTCGCCAACGGCGACGTCGAGGTCGCCGTGACCAAACTCGGCGGCCAGATGGCCCCGGTCACGTTCGATCGCAGGAGCAAGGCTCCGGTCCAGCCCTACCACATCTCACCGTGGCAGGATGAGGGCCTGAAGGATCTGCCGGCCGCCGTGCTCGCGCCCCTGCGGGGCGATTTTTTCTGCCTTCCCTTCGGGGGTAACGCGGCGGCCCGCGGCGGCGAACAGCACGTGCCGCACGGCGAAGCGGCAACCGCCCAATGGTCATTCACCGGACGCGACCGCAAGGCCGACGGCACCGAAACGCTCACACTCACGCTCGACACGAAGGTCCGACCTGGAAAAATCACGAAGGAGCTCTCGCTCGTGCCGGGCCAGCCGGTGGTCTACAGCCGGCACGTCATCGAGGGGTTTGCGGGCCCGGCTCCGCTCGGCCACCACGCCACGCTCGCGATGCCGGAGGAGGAGGGCTCCATCGCGGTCTCCGTGAGCCCTTTTCGGCTTGGCATGACAGGCCCCGGCGTCTTCAGCGACCCTGCCAACCGCGAATACCAGTCGCTCGCCAGTGGCGAGACCTTCACCGACCTGGCACGGGTACCGAGCCGCTGGAAAGAGCCCGCAGACGTCGACTGCACGCGGTTCCCCGTGCGGCGCGGCTACGCCGACCTGCTCGCAGTGTTTGCCGATGAAAAGGCACTCAATGGCAGGCCCGCCTGGACAACCGCAGTGAACACGAAGGACCACTGGGTCTGGTTTTCGCTCCACGATCCCTCCGTGCTGCCCGCGACCGTGTTCTGGATCGAGAACCGCGGTCGCCACGGTCTGCCCTGGAACGGCCGCAACAACTGTCTTGGACTCGAGGACGTCTGTGCCTATTTTGCGGAGGGGCTGGTGCCTTCGACGACGCCCAATCTGCTTTCGCAGCAGGGCATCCGTACCGCAGTCGACCTCGACGCGAAGCGGCCCACCGAGATCCGCTACGCCCAGGGAGCGGCCCGCGTTCCGGCGGGATTCGACCGCGTGACATCGATCGACTTCTCGACGCCGGAACAGATCACCCTCGCGGCGGAATCAGGAGCGACAGTGACGGTGCCGGTGCGGCATGAGTTCGTGCTCAGCAAAGCGAAGAGGGACTGAACAAATGATTTCGCAGATGTGGCTCAGGGTCTGTGTCACTCTGGCCGGATGCCGACAAGGCCGTGGCCCGGCAGGCGGAGACGCAGCCGAAGCGAGCAGACTGCGAACTGGCCGGCCATACAGCCGTGCTCACGGCTGAGCGGTGACAAATGCGTGCGCATTCTCCTTCGTGACCAACTCCACCGGCACCCGGATGTCAGGCTCGACGGCGTTGCCCTGGAGTATCTCATAGGTCCGTTGCGCTGCGATCCGGCCGATCTCACGAGGAAACTGCATCGTCGTTGAATGGAGCCGTCCAGTCTGCACGGCGGCGATCGCTTCCGGCGACCCATCGACACTCACAACGGGGGCCGTCCGTCCGGCTCGTTCGAGCGCCGCGATGGCCCCGAGTGCCATGGGATCATTGGCAGCGAACACGCCGTCGAGATCGGGAAAGCGTTTCAGCAGCGTGTCCATTGCCGTTTCGGCCGCCTCACGGGTGCCGCCGCCATCTGCGACGGCAAGGATCGTGATTTCAGGAAGATGGCTCAGAACCTCGCGGAAGCCCGCAATGCGGTCGATGCAGGCCTGGTTCACGGGAATGTGCAGCACGACGATCCGGCCTGCCTGCTGGGCCTTCGCCAAACTGCGGGCCGCCAACCGGCCCGCCTCCCGATTGTCGGAAAGCACCTGGCAGCCCACCGTGTCCTGCTGCGGCATCTGGGTATCGACCACCACGCAAGGGATTCCCGCGTTGGCGGCGTGCCGCAGGTTTTTCTCGATGAGATCGGGATCGACAGGATTGACGAAGAGTGCCGCGACACCGCCGGCGATCAACCGCTCGATGTCATCCTGCTGCCGCGGCCCGTTCCAGTCGGCCGCCCGCGTTTGCAGCGTATCGCCGTTGGATTCGACGACCTCCCGAAGCCCCTCGTTGACTTCCCGAAAGAACGGGTTCTCGAGCGTCTGAAACACCGCCCCAAGCGTGCGTCCCGCGATTGGTGGCGGCGCGGTCGGGATCGTGGACTCGTGGGGCCCGCAGGCCGATGTTGCCAGCGCGAATATGACGACCCCCCGGACGACGATACCGTTGCACGCCGCAAGGCTGGAGAAGGCCGCGACGGCCGACCGGCGGTCACCGGATGGCCGGGGAGCCGGCCGTGTAGATCGCATGGATCTCCTCCTCGGTGGCGAAGCGGCGCATGACCGCGACCTCGCAGATCGCCCCTGCCAAGCAGTCGGAGATTTCATCTGCACCGCCGAGTGCTGCGCCGATAAGCAGATTTCCGTTATTCGGCATCAGATCGCCGCCGATCCCCTCCGCAACCGCCTCGCCGTTCACATACAGGATCGTCCGGTCGGCATTGGTGGCCGCGGCCACGAGGATCCATTCACCGGGCACGACCGTAAAGTCGGCCGAGGTGAGCCGACGGTCGCCCGTCTGGAAGAAGAGTCTGCAGAAGCCGCGGCCATCGTCGTCGCGGGTGCGGGAGAGCCCGATCTCGTAGTTGGGCGCTCGCGGTCCCGGCAACTGTGCCGACTTCGTCAGGATCACGGCCTCGCCGTCGAGCAGCGGCATATGTGGCCGGATCCAGGCGAGGACCGTGACGGCCTGCGTGACACTCAGTTCCTTGGCGTGCGGCACCCGCAGATGCTGGCGGAGGGCGGGATCGAACCCAAGAGCCCGCTGGGCCGGCCAGCGGCCGCTGGGCAGTCGTTGCGGCTGCGAGGCGGGATCGATGCCGTCGCCCATGGTGGCCACGAGTTTTCCGGCGGTCGCGCCGGCGGCGTTGCTCACGCCATGGCTCAGGGATGATGGGTCGTCGAAGGTGTAGTAGAGAATGAGCGACGGATCCCGGCGGAAGCGGTAGTGAGCGGCGAGCCAGCGGTAGTAGGGCTGGGCGTCCATCGACTTGAGGCGGGCCTGAAACTCCCGAGGCGTGACGAATGCCAGTTCATCGATGCTGATGTCTTCCGTGCCGCCCGGACTTGCCGCGATCCGCTTGGCCTTGCCCTCGGTGAGCAACTCTTTCGAGACAGCCGCCACACGGTCTTGGCGAATCGGCCCGAGTGCCACCTCCCCTTTGAAGACATGTACGTCGGTCGCCGCCAGCGGGCCGCTGTGTACGCCGAACTCGGTGCCCAGATCGACGACCTCCGCATCGGGCGTGCGGACGACGAAGCCGACGGCCTCGTTCGGCACGGCAGCGGCCAGCCGTCCGGCATGGAGTGTCATCTGGGATGGCGTATCGAGCGTCACTTCCGCCGGGCCTTCGAGCACGACCGAGGCTCCGCAGGCAAACCGCAACTCCACCAGTCCGCGGGCCAGATGCAGCCGCTGGGCTGCAACGTCGGCCCCAGTTCTGAATCTCGCACCGCCGAGCCAGTGGGCATCGACGCTACCAATGACTCGCGCCACGGCGGGGCCGGATACAGCCGCATGCTCAACGCTGGCTGCCGGCCGCGGGGCGGAGGTCCAGAAGAGGACGGCGATGCAGGCGGCCGCGAGCCCCGCCACCACCGCCACGCTGGCGATCATCCGCCGCCAGCCTGACGGTGGCATCCTCGGCTGGGCCGTGTCGGCAGCGTTCAAGAGCAGTGTCTGGAGGCTGGCGTGCAGCAACTGCGAGTTGAGATAAAACCGCCGGGCCTCGGCATCGGAGCCGAGGATCTGCTGCAGGCGGGCGTGCTCGTCGGCGAGGATCTCGCCATCGCGGAGCTTTTCGGCGAGATGGGCGATGTCGTGGCGCTGGCTCGGGGTCATGGCGTCTCCCGCCGTTCGGCCGCGAGCCGGCCTTCGATGCATTCGAGAAGGGCGTCGTGGAGCCGGCTAAGGGCCTTGTAGACGGCGTCGGCCGACCGGCCCATGCGGGCGGCCACCTCGCGGCAGCTCTTGAGCCCTGATTCATACCGCATGGCGAGCAGGTTCTTCGATTTCGTGGGGAGGTTTTCGAGGCAGTGACGCAGGGCGTCGAGGCGGTCGTCGGCATGCGTCGTAGCGGAGGCGGCCTCGACGGCCAGGAGTTCGAGCAGCCGCTCGTCGAAGACCAGCCGGCCGAGCCGCCGCTGCTTCGCGAAATGCTTCAGGACGAGAAATCTGGAAAACTGATTGGCCCAGGCCACGAAATCGGTACCGATCGTGAAGCCGTCGAATTTCCGCCAGAGTTCGAGGCTGACCTCCTGAAAAATGTCGTCGGCGTCGACCGCCCGCGGCACGAGCATCATGATAAACCCATGAATCCGCCGCTGGTTGGCGGCGAAAATCCGGACGAAGGACTCGTTTCGGTCGGTTTTTCGTGGCATGGGCGGGTGCTTACCCTATCTATACCCCCGGCCGCATTCGACTGGACATTGTTTAGGGGGTGGAATGGTTGTCCAATTTTCGGGGGCCTAGGGTATAGGAAGATCGGATTGTCTAAGGATCTGCAAAGGGAGGAACTTCCGGCATCTCCAGGCAATTTTGCCGGGCGACAGGGTGTGGCCGGCTTGAAGGTCTGAAGGGTTGATTCATGAAACGTCGATTGTCGTGCTTTCTCAGCAAATCCAACAGAATAGCCGTCTTGTCCTTTTTTTCCCCGTTGCTTGCCGTGGCCTTTTTCTCAGGCTGCGGCGATCCCGATGGTGGCATGCGGGTCTGGGGCGAGGTCACCTACGACTCTGAGCCGGTTGCCGAGGGGGTGATCTTGCTGACGCCCGAAGCCGGGCACGCCGCCCCGACGGCGGGCGGGCTCATCAAGAACGGCCGCTATGACATGCCGGCCATGAAGGGGCCGCGTGCCGGTGTGACCTATCGGGTGTCGATCGAGGGGCTCAAGAAGACCGGCAAAAAGATCGTGAGTCCGCAGGACCCGGACGGCGCGGACGAGAAAAACCAGTTCATTCCGCCCGAATACAACTCGCGATCAATGCTGAAAATCACAGTTTCCAAACAGGCGACGGAGAATCAGAAAGATTTTTCACTTGAAAAGCCTGAAAAGCTTGAAAAGCCGGTTGCCTCTGGGTCTTAACCACGGTCATCGACTCGGTCTTGCCATCGCAGTGCTGCTCTCCAATTGCCTTTGTTCTTTCCCGTAGGTTCTTCTTTCTCAGGTGTCTCCAGGAGCCGGTCATGAAAACGCTTCGTTTGCCACGGTTCGCAGAGCGGCCGACCAGCCGCCGCGGGTTTACGCTTGTGGAGCTTTTGGTGGTGATCGCCATCATCGGCACCCTCGTCGGCCTGCTCCTGCCGGCCGTTCAGGCGGCCCGTGAGTCGGCCAGGCGGTCGACCTGCCAGAACAACCTCAAGCAGCTATCGCTGGCGATGCACAGCTTTCACGACGCCTACGGGAAGTTTCCCTACTGCAGGAAATACGATTTCAGTACCGTGACGGCACCGGCTTCCCCGATGAGTCCGGTGGGTGGGGACAGGCAATGGAACAGCACGTTCACCTATGGGTATTCAACCCAGCTCCTGCCCTTCATCGAACAGGTCGGTCTGCAGTCGCAATTTGTGACATTCAACAGTGTGCTTTCCGGAACAGGGGCACTCTGGGGCAATACGACAAATTCGACTCGACGAACCGCCAGAAACACGATTGTTCAGCAGTTCGTCTGTCCCAGTGACGGCCGCGGTGCCGCCAGAGCGGAGACAGAAAGTTCGCATTGGGACCAAATTAGAGGGAACTATGCTGTATGCCTCGGGCCAGGCAACATATACGGCGCCGCCTTGAGCGGCGGCCTGGCTGGTCCGGGTGCGTTCCTTGTGAAGGCCGATCAAAGTTTTGATAGCCGGACGCTTGCGCAGTCGAGCAGTCGCGATTTCACGGATGGCATGAGCAAAACCGTGTTGATTTCTGAGGTGCTTCGAGTCACGAAAACGATTGGCTGGCCAGGAATGTATGGCAATATCCTTGCAGCCTCAATGGGCGGCTCGATGTTCTCGACTTACACAACCCCCAATACGTCGGCCGCGGACGTTGTGGATGGCTGCCCCGCAGCGGATGATGGATTAAAAGTCCCGTGCTCAACGAACAGCAGTGACACGGCCCGCTACGCCGCCGCCCGTAGCCAGCACAGTGGCGGTGTGCAGGCCGCGATGGCCGATGGGTCGGTGAGATTTTTCATCGACGGAGTGAACGCCACCACCTGGCAACAACTCGGCTCGCGGGCCGGCGGCGAACAGATCGACGGCGGGACGATTGAGTAACCGCCCGACCGCCTCCTGTGCTGCCAGCGGCTCCAGTCCTCCTGACAACCGACGGACAGTGCAGAATGTCCGGTTTTCCACGTCCAATGGTATTGAATACGGTGGATCTCACCGAAGCTCGCGCCGTTTGGCAAACGTTTCCGTTCGCAGGAGGCCGTTTCATGGAATTGGTTCTGCATCGTCTTTTCGCCTTTTCGTTGACCACAACCGTCCTCCTCGCGGGATTTCTGCAGGGGACACACACCCCTGCGGAAGAGCCGGCGGCTTCACCGCAGGTGCCAAGCCTGCCGGCAACGATCCCGGCGACATGGCTCACCTACCACCTCGCCCACCCCGGGCCGGGCGGAGCGATGCCCGGTGACCCGAACCCCGCCTACTTCTACAAGGGGCGATACCACCTCCACTACATCTACAACGCGCCCAAGGGATTCGCGTACGCCCATGTTTCGAGCCCCGACATGGTGCACTGGACGTGGCATCCCACAGTGCTCGAACCCGGGTTCACCGGCCACGGTATGTTCAGTGGCACGGGATTCTTCACCAAGGACGGCCAGCCGGCCATGATCTACCACGGCCAAGGCTCGAACAAGAACTGGATCGTGCTCGGCCTCGACGACAGCCTCGACACGTGGTCGAAGCCCATGCCCGTGGATGTCAAGGATGCCGCGGGCGAGCCGGCGGCGATGCGACACTGGGATCCCGACTGCTGGGTGATGAACGATGCGTATTACGCCCTCTCAGGAGGAAACGACCCACCGCTCTTCGCGTCGTCCGACATGAAGCAATGGCGGCTGCTTGGACCGCTCTTTCATGAACAGACGCCGTGGGACAAGCTCGGTATCCCCCGCGGTGAGGACGTCTCCTGCGCGAACATGTTCAAGCTGGGCGACAAGTGGATGCTGCTCTGCATCAGCCACTCGCTCGGCGCCCGCTACTACATCGGCGATTTCCGTGACGGAAAGTATCTCCCGGAGCGACATGCCCTGCTCAATTGGGCCCGCTGGGATTTCTTCGCACCGGAATCGCTCGAGACCGCCGACGGCCGCCGTGTCGCCTGGTCGTGGTGCACGCAGGCGCTGAACGGGAAGGTGCCGCGGAAGAATGATTTTCCCCGGCTTCTGGACCAGAAGGTCTGCCAGCAGGGCGTTCAGAGCCTTCCCCGCGAGTTGAGCCTCGCAGCGGACGGCTCTCTGAAGATGCGGCCGCTTCGCGAGCTCGAGAAGCTGCGGCACGACGAGAAAACGACGGGCGAACTCGTCTTGAAGGGAGATGGCGTGCAGGTCCTCGATACGATCGCGGGCGACACGCTCGAACTAGAGGTCGTGTTTTCAAAGCCGGCTGCCAAGGAATATGGCGTGTTGCTCTTCTGCGACGACGCAGGAAAGAACGGCATCGAGATCGGCCACGGCGCCGGACGCAAGTCTCTCACGGTGGACTACATCGAGCCGCCGTTCGAACTGGCCGAGGGCGAGGATCTCACGATGCGGATTTTCATCGACAAGAACATGGTGGAGGTGTTCGCCAACGACCGGCAGGCGGCGGTTGCCTGGCATGAGCCGACCCCGGACCGGCTGCGGATCGGACTGTTTTCACGCGGTGGTGACAGCAAGGCCCGCGTGAAGGCGTGGAAGATGCGGTCGATCTACAAGCCGGCCGAGTGACGCAGGCCGGAGGAGCCGGTCCGTGCTGACGCATCGACTCATCCTCGTAGCGTTCCTGGCTGTCCCTGTTCGACGCCGAATCAGATCACGCTCCTTTCGGAATCAGGGGCGACCGTGACAGTACCGGTGCGGCATGCTAGCGTGCTCAGCAAAGCGAAGAGGGACTGAACAATGATTAACCAGATGCGGCTCAGAGCCTGCGTCATGCTGGCCGCATGCGGACTGTTCCTCGGCTGCGGGGGATCCACAGGCACGCCGCAGCAAGTCTCAAGGTCGCGGGGCACGATCTGCGTCTCGCTGCTCGCACTCGACAACCCGTTCTTCAAGGTGATCGGTGATGCCATCGCCGCCGAAGCGGCGAAGCAGGGCTTTCAGGCCACTGTCGTCAGCGCCGACAAGGACGTCGCCCGGCAGGGCAACCAGATCAAGGACTTCATCGTCAAGAAGGCGGCGGCCATCGTGCTCTCACCATGCGACTCGAAGTCGATCGTGCCGGTGATCCGCGAGGCCAACGCGGCGGGCATTCCGGTCTTCACCGTCGACATCCCCTGCAACGAGCCGGGCGTCGTGATCGCCACCCAGGTCGCCACCGACAATGAGGGGGGAGGTCGTGAAGCGGGGCAGGCGATGATCGAGGCGCTGGCCGCATCGGGAAATGCGTCGGGGGCCGTCGCAGGTGGCAAGATTGCGGTGCTTCACTTCAAGCAGGCCGAGTCGTGCCAGCTGCGTGTCCGGGGTTTTCGCGCGGTGATCGACGCCCACAATGCGTCCGCGCCCACGTCCGCGAAGATCGACATCGTCACGGAACTGGAGAGTAACGCTGCCAAAGACGTCGGCTACAAGGCGATGGAGGATGCGCTGCAGGCGTTTCCCGACCTCCGCGGCGTCTTCGCCATCAACGACCCGGCGGCGCTCGGTGCCCGGGCCGCCCTCGAGAAGGCCGGCAAAACGGAACAGATCGTGATCGTCGGCTTCGACGGCCAGCCGGAGGGAAGGCAGGCCATCCGCGATGGCAAGATCTACGCCGATCCGATCCAGTTTCCCGACAAGATGGGGGTGCAGATCGTCGAGGCTATTCAACGTTGGTCACGCGGCGAAACGCTGCCGCCGCAGATGCTTATCCCCACGAGCCTTTACCGCAAGGCCGACGCGGACAAGGATCCGACACTCGCACCAGAGGCCGGCCGATGAGCGACGATCACGCTGGCAGGGCTCGGCTTTTCTTCGTAGGACACCGTCGCCACCATCGCCGTGGCCGCCTACGACGTGCCGCCGGATTCATCCGATGCGTCGATCGTCGCGCCGATCTCCGCGAGCGTGAGCCGGCGGCCTTTGAGCACTTGAATCCGACGACAGCGATCGACAGCCCCGGTCGAGAAAAGCTGGTAGCCGGCAGGCGTCGACTGCGCCGGATGCAGCAGCCCGAGTTTCATCCAGTGGCGGATCGTTGGCACCGACTCACCGACGGCGCGAGCCAACTGACCGATTTTCAAGAGCATCCCCCCCGGCGACGCCGCAGCCTGCCGGCTGCG
>JBILWX010000084.1:0-15215 GCA_044369655.1 Pirellulales bacterium | reverse complement strand
GTCGCGGCCACGAATCGCCGATCGACCACGTCGAGCGGGAGCTGCGGCTCGTCGCCGAGGATGGGCAGGTATTGCTCACCTATCGCCTGCTGCCCACCGAGCGGGCCGCGCTCATGGAACTCAAGGCGATGGACGCCGACGGCAACGGCACCATCGCCGACAAGGAGCGGGATGCCTTTCTCGCCGCCAAGTCGCAGGCGCTGGCGAAGCAGATCGCGCTCGAGATCGACGAATTCTCCCTGCCGCTCGAGCCCCGCGGCGGTGTGCACTGCGACCCGCAGCTGGGGCAGACATTCGTCTTCGCCGCCCGGATGCCCTCGCTCGCATCGGGCCGGCATCCCGGCAAACTCGTGGACGGTCATTCCCGCGACTATCCAGGCGGCTTCGTCTGGAAGGAACCGGGCAGCGGCGGCTCGGGAGCGGTTCGCTTCGAGCCGGTCGCTCCCGTTCCAAGTCGACGTTCGCATGATCATCCACCCTGGCTGGAATTGCAATTTAACGCCGTCGTTCCCTGATTTTTCGTTTGCCGATTCTTCACGTTTGCAGGTTTTTCACTCCAACCCCCCACGGATTCCCTCCCCATGAACGCTCCCAGTGCCCAACAGGCGATCGATCACGCCCGCAATGCCCGCGAACGCGTGCTCGGCGAGCTTCGCAAGGTCATCGTCGGCCAGGAAGACCTGATCGACCAGGTATTCATCGCCATGTGCGCCGGTGGCCATGTGCTGCTCGTCGGCGTGCCCGGCCTTGCCAAGACGCTTCTGGTGAGCACGCTGGCCAAGACGCTCTCGATGCATTTCAAGAGGATCCAGTTCACCCCGGACATGATGCCCAGCGACATCACCGGAACGGAAATTCTCGAGGAGGATCATACGACAGGCAGGAAGGCGTTCGTCTTCGTGCAGGGGCCAGTGTTCACGAACCTGCTGTTGGCCGACGAAATCAACCGCACTCCCCCGAAGACGCAGGCCGCGCTGCTCGAGGCGATGCAGGAAAAGAGCATCACGGTCGGCAAGAAGACCTACAAGCTCGAGGAACCCTTCATGGTGATGGCGACGCAGAATCCCATCGAGCAGGAGGGAACCTATCCGCTGCCGGAGGCGCAATTGGATCGCTTCATGTTCAACCTCTACGTCGATTATCCCTCCGACGTGGAACTCAAGACGATCATCAAGAACACGACGGCGGGCGGGATGCTCACTCCGGAATCGGTGCTGACCGGCGAGGACGTGATCGAACTCCGCAAGGCGGTGCGGCAGGTGCCGATCAGCGATCACGTGCTGGAGTACATCGTGCGGCTGGTTTCAGCGACGCACCCGAACAAGGAGACCTCGCCGGACATCACACGCAAGTATCTCGCCTGGGGAGCCGGTCCTCGGGCCGGGCAGTATCTGGCGCTGGGGGCGAAGAGCCGGGCGCTGCTTCGCGGCAATCCGCAGGCGACGGCCGACGACGTGCGGGCCGTGACCCGCGCGGTGTTGCGACACCGGATCTACACGAACTTCACCGCGCAGGCGGAAGGCGTCGATGCCGACGGCATGATCGACCGCCTGCTCCAGGTGATCCCGGAGTCGCCGTAGCGGGCCTTGGAAAAACCCATGCATGGCAATCCAGTTCGGCACGGGGTGTGCCACCGCGGAAGAAGTGTCGACAATCGGCAATTCGGACGATAGCATTGGGAGACGGTGCCGAGACCCGTTCGGCGGAGATGCGCGGATGCAACGCAGTTGGTGTTCGTTCCTCGTGCCGGTATGCCTCGCGGTTGGCGGTCCCGCCGCCGCCGATGTGGGCGACCTTGCCCAGCGCTATGCGGAACGGATCCAGCCGCTGCTCGTGAAGGCCTGTGGCAACTGCCACGGGAAGCCGCCCAAGGACAACGATCTCGAACTCACCGGCTTCACCACGGCGGCCGAGGTCCTCGCCAAGCCCGCGGTGCTCGAGCACGTCGTCGAGCGGGTGCGATCGGGCGACATGCCGCCCCGGGAGGCCCCGCAGCCGACCGAGGCCGAGCGGGAGCAGATGGTCGCCTGGTTCACGGCGGCGCTCGACGCCGAGGCGGCCGCGCGGGCCGGCGACCCGGGGCCGGTGATGCTGCGGCGGCTGACCAACGCCGAATACGACAACGCGGTTCGCGATCTCGCCGGAGTGGACATGCGGCCCACCGTGGCCCGCGAGTTTCCTCCGGACGCCGTCGGGGGTGAGGGCTTCGCCAACGTCGGCGAGGCGATGCCGATGACGCCCGTCCTCGTGGAGCGGTATCACCAGGCCGCCCGCGACGTCGCCGCGCGGGCGGTGCTGCTGCCGACCGGCTTCCGGTTCTCCGCCTCGCCCGATCGGCCGGAGTGGACGGCCGAGGCGGAGAAGGCTCTTCGCGGCTTCCATTCCCGCTACTCGGGGCCCGCCGGTGAACCGCCACTCGAGCGGCATCTGGCGGCCACGCTCCGCCACCGCGACAAGCTCGCAAGCGGCGGGGCCGACGCCATCGCCGCGGTGGCCGCCGAGGAAAAGCTGAGCGCGCCCTATCTGACCGCGCTCTGGACGGGGCTCACTGGCCCGGCGGCCTCGCCCGTGGAAGACGTGCCTCGGGCGACGCAGTGGCTCGAGAAAGTGGCCCACATCGAAGCCGAGAAGCAACGCCTTCAGGCCGCCCTCCAAGCTGGCAAGCAGAAGATCGACTCCGGCTGGGCGACGGCAAAACGCGTCATCGCGGAGTCGAAGGTCGACGAAGGCGGCTCGGCGTCCTTCGAGCAGAAGGTCGCGGTTCGACGCGGCGAGATTCTTCTCCTGACGGTGCTCCCAAACAAAAGCATCGCGGGCGACAGCACGCTCGTCGAATGGGCGATCCGCGAGACAACCGGCGAGAAGCGCAGCTGGAGCATTGCCGACCTAGTCCCCGATCTCCTCAAGGGCAACCCCTGGGAGGACACGCACGGGGCCCGCTGGAGCTTTCTGGCCTTGGCGCCCAATCCGGTGTTCCTCATCGAGAAGCGCGACAAGGTCGCGGGTCGGGCCGAGTTGAAATCGTGGAACCTCGGTGACAGCCCTGCAGTGGGCGTGAACGCTGCGCTCGAGTCCGTGAAGCTCGGCGGGGCGACGCTGCCTGCAGAGTCGTTCGGTGTGCATCCGGGAAACAATCGCCCCGTGGCGGTTGCCTGGACGAGCCCGATCGATGCCGAGGTGGTGATCACGGGCCGTATCGCCGATGAGAACCAGACCGAAGGCGACGGAGTGGCATTCGAACTGGCGCACGTCGCTGCTCCGGAACTGGGGCAGGCGCTGGCCGATCTCAGGCTCGACCCGGCCGCCGTGCCGGGCGCCGGTCCCCCTCCGGCCACGATGGGCCTTGTGCGGGAAATGTGGCGGGCGGCGACTACCGATCCCAAACCGGTCATGCAGGCGATCAAGACCCTGCAGGACAGGCTGTTTTGGCGCCGGTCCGGGAACAATGTCTTGGCTGTCGGCAACGGGTTCCCCGCATGGGAACAAACCCTGCGCGTGGTGGCCGAGGAGCGGGCGCAGGCCGCCGCCCGCGAGCCGATGTTCCGACTGGTGACGCGGCAGGTGGCGCCCGCCCAGCCCGGCACGTTCGTGATCTGGGATCGGCTGCGGCTGGAGCTGGGCGACGGGCCCACGCTCGTCCTGGCCGAGCATCCCGAACTGCGCGCGGCCATCGAGTCCTCGGGACTGCGGTTCGGCCAGCATCCGCTGGGGCGGCGTGTGCCGCCGACGGCCCTCGTCACGGAGGCGCCGTCCGTGGTGACCATCGACCTCGGCAAACTCCCGAAGCCGCTCATCGACGCGCTCGTGTTGCCCCGGTTTCTCCGGGCCGACGTGCGGCTCGACGAGGGCGGCCCGGAGACGGCGACGGTGCAGGCCGTGCTCCTGGGTCAGCGGGACGACTACCCGATGGCCCTTCAAGCCGGCAAGCAGTTGCGTCCGTGGCGGAGCGGCGACCCGCTCGTGATCGACGAGCCCGAGCCGCGGGTGGCGCAGATCGTGCACCCGCGCGTGGTGGCCGAGCGGGCCCGGCCGGCCGCCGACTTTCAGGGGCTCTTTCCGCCGGCCGTGCTCTTCGAGCCGCTCATCCCGCGCGATGCCCAGGGCAGCCTGTTCATGTTTCACCGCGAGGACGAGCCGCTGCGGCGGCTCTTGCTCGACGACGCGGGCCGGGAGGAACTTGAAAAGCTGTGGGCCGAACTGCATTTCGTCAGCCAAGACGCGGTGGCCAACGCGCGGATGTATGACGAACTGCTCGGCTATTACCATCAGCCGTCCGAACCGCCGATGATGTTCTTTCACATCCAGACGGTCGGCGACCGCGTGCGGGAAGAAAAGGCCGACCTCGTTGCCGCTGAGGCGGCCGCCGAGCCGCGTCACCTGGATCAACTCCTTGCCTTCGCCGCCCGCGCCTGGCGGCGGCCACTGGCCGAAGAGGAACGGGAGGCCGTCCTCGCCGGGTACAAGGCCGATCGCGCCGATGGGCTCGGGCACGATCCGGCCTTCCGTGCGGCCCTCGCCCGTGTGATCGCGTCGCCGTGGTTTCTCTACCGCGTCGAGGAGCCGGCCCGCGGGCCGCGCTGGCAGCCGGTGACGGGCCTCGAACTCGCGACGCGGCTGAGCTTCCTTCTCTGGGATTCGATCCCCGATGATGAACTCATGGCCGCGGCCCCGCGGCTCCACGAGCCCGCCGTGATGGAGGAGCAGCTCCGCCGGATGCTGAAGGACGGCCGGACCCGTGGCATGGCCGAGGAGTTCGGCGCCCGCTGGCTGGGCGTGCGCGACTTCGTCGCCAATCACGGCCGCAGCCTCGATGACTTCCCCGAGTTCACGCCGGCCGTGCGGGACAGCCTGGCCGAGGAGCCGTCGCGGTTCATCGAGGATCTGCTCGTGCACGATCGCCCGGTGATCGACCTGATCTCCGCCGACGCGGTGGTGGTCAATGACGTGCTCGCCAAACACTACGGCATCCCGGGAGTGAGCGGCCCACAGTGGCGCCGCGTGGAGAAGGTCGCCGCTCACGGCCGCGGCGGGCTGCTCGGCTTCGGCGCCGTGCTCGCCAAGCAGTCGGCTGCCGCTCGCACGAGCCCCATCAAGCGGGGCGCGTGGCTGGCCCAGATGCTCGGCGAGCGGCTGCCCAACCCCCCGCCCGACGTGCCGCCGCTGCCCGAGACGGTGCCCGATGGGCTTACCGTGCGCGAGATCACCGAGCGTCATTCCCAGGATCCACGCTGCGCCGGCTGCCACTGCCGCATCGATCCCTATGGCATGACGCTCGGGCAGTTCGACGCCCTCGGCCGCATGCGGCCCGCCGGCACGCTCAAGCCGGGAGAAACCCGGGCCACGCTCCGCGATGGCACCGTGATCGACGACATCGCCGGCCTGCGGAGCTATCTGGCCGGGCCAAGGCGCGACGACCTCCTGCGGTCGCTGGCCCGCAAGCTGACCGGCTACGCGCTCGGTCGGGCCGCGCTGCCCTCCGACCGTCCGCTCGTCGACACACTGACCAAGACCATGGCCGCCGGTGGCCGCTGGTCCGACGCCCTGCTCGTGATCGTGCAGAGCGAGCAGTTTCGCTGCATCCGGCCGACGGCCTCCGTGGCCGCGGCCTCCCCGTGATACCCTGTCAGAGAACCTCGACCCTCGGAGAGGACCGCGTCATGCCTACCCCAGCCACCTGCTCCCGCCGCACCGTGCTTCGCGGACTCGGCGTCTCGATGGCTCTCCCCTGGCTTGAATCGCTGCCGCGGGCCGCAGCCGCGGCCACGGCCGCCGCCGATCAGCCGCCGACCCGCACGCTCGTCACCTTCACCGGCATGGGCTTTCATTCGCAGCACTGGTGGGCGAAGGGAGAGGGCAGCGGCATGGAACTCGGCCCCTGCCTCGAGCCGCTTGCGCCCTGGCGGGAGCGGATGGTGTTCATCCGCGGCCTGTGGAACGAGAAGGCCAACAACGGCGTCATCCACTGCATGCAGACGGGCAACATCCTGAGCGGCGCCCCGATGGAGAAGAAGGAAGTCCGCACGGGCGTGAGCTTCGACCAGGTGATGGCGCAGCGGATCGGCGACCGCACGAAGATCCCGTCGCTCGTGCTCGGCTGCGAGGAGACGGTGCCGGGCCTCCAAGACGGGCATCCGCTGCTCTATGGCTCGCACATCTCGTGGAGTTCGGCCGTGTCGCCGACCTGGACGGAGACGCGGCCGGCGCTGGCCTTCGACCAGCTCTTTCGCACCGACCGCGGCCGTGAGGATCGCCGCGTAGTCGACGCCGTGCTCGAAGACGCCCGGTCGCTGAAGCGGCGGCTCTCCGTGTCTGACCGGCAGCGGTTCGAGGAGTATCTCGGCAGCGTCCACGAGATCGAGGGCCGCATCAAGCAGGCCGGCAAGGAGCAGGCCGCCGGCGGCTGGAAGCCGACGCTCACGGCCCCCGATCGCCCCCGGCCGGCCGACGGCATCCCGCCCGAACTGCCGGAATACTGGAAGCTGATGAACGACATCCTGCTGCTCGCCTTCCGCACCGACTCGACGCGGATCGCGACGATGAAGTATTGCAACGACGCCTCGGCGATCGTGCACTCCCACCTCGGCATCCGCGATCACCACCACTACCTGGCCCACACCCAGCCGGAATCGCTCATCACGCTCAACCAGTTCTTCACGTCGCAGCTGGCCTACCTTTGCGAGAAGATGGCGGAGGTGAAGGAGGGCGACCGCACGCTGCTCGACAACACCGCGATCATGCACTGCTCGAGCATGCTTCACGGCAACCACGACGCGAAGCAGTTACCGGTGGTGCTGCTCGGCGGGGCCGGCGGAAAGCTCCGCGGCGGCCGGGTGCTCGACTGCCTCGAGGCCCCGAACCGGCGGATGTGCAGCCTGTTCCTCCACATGATGGACTGGGGCGGCCTGGAACTCGACCGCTTCGGTGACTCGGACGAGCGGCTCCCAGGGATCGTCTGAGGCGGGGCCCACCTGATCCGTATCCGCATCCGCACGGTCTTCGAGTGGGGCCTTGTCGCGGAGCGGAGGGGGCGAAGGTGCCTTTTTCGGCCTTCGGGCCATTGTCTTCTTAGCAGGTCGCGCCACGGCCTGTCCGGCCGCTGCCGGCCCCCCAGCCATGGAGGACAGCCCTTGCCCCGAACCAACGTCATTGCGTTCCGCGGAGAACGCCATCGAGGCCCGTTGTTCGCGAAACTGCATCCTGCGGCGGTTGTCGCCGCGGTCGGCCTGGCCCTCTTCTCCGTGCCGGCGACCGCCCAGCAGACCGACAACAACGCCCTCCACGCCGTGCCGCCGCCCGGCAAGGTGGTGATTGACGGCAAACTCGATGACTGGGATCTCTCGGGGCAGATCGACGTCTTCGCCAACTTCCGCACCCGCAACAGCTACTCCGCGCGGGTGGCGGCCATGTACGACAAGGAAAACTTCTACCTCGCCGTCGTGTGGCGCGACCCGACGCCGATGCACAACATGGTCGACTCCAATTTCGACATCGGCAGCGGCTGGAAGAGCGACTGTCTGCAGCTGCGGCTGAAGACCGACATGATCGTCGGCGACGTCTGCTGCTGGTATTCGACCGCCGCCAAGCACCCGGTGATCAACATCCAATACGGCCGCTTCACCGGCGGCCGCGACAAGGAGACAGACGTCAACGCCTTCCAGGCGATCAACGACGCGCTCACGGTCGGGGCGCAGGAGGCCTTCGCCATGGGCGACGATGGCAAGACCTACACGCAGGAGATCGCGCTCCCCTGGAAGCTGATCACTGGCCAAAGCGCCATCGTCAAGGCCACCGGCAAGCCCTTCAAGGAGCCGAAGATCTACGGCCCCGGCGACAGCTTCAACATGGGGATGGAGTTTCTCTGGGGGCCGCCCGACGGCCGCACCTTCCCCGAGCACCGCTACGCCGACCTGCTCATGCCGGGCAAGAGCAGCCGCGAGTTTTTCTGGACGGCGGAAAACGACTGGGGGCCGGTGACGCTCGAGCCGACGGGCAACCTGAAGCTGCCGCCGGTGGAGCATGCCGCCTCGACGGAATACCTGCAGAAGACCCAGGGCCCGGTCGCCCTTACCTACACGATGCCCTTCGACGGCTTCGCCACGCTGGTGATCGACGACGAACAGGGCCGCCGCGTGAAGAACGTGATCGGCATGGCGCCGCGGTCGAAGGGACGGCAGACCGACCTCTGGGACGGCACCGACGACACGGGCCGGCTGATGCCGCCCGGCACGTACGGGCTGCGGGGCCTCGTGCATGCCGGGATCGACCCGGTCTACGAGGCTGGCTACGGCACGCCGGGCGTGCCGCCGTGGGAGACGGCCGACGGCACCGGCGGCTGGATGAGCGACCACAATCCCAACGTCGCCGTCGCCGCCGGCAAGGAGATGATGCTGCTGGCCGCCAGCGGCTGCGAGGGCGGCCGGGCCTTGATTGGGACCGATCTGAATGGTCGCCGGAAATGGGGCGAGAGCAAGTTTCAGCAGATCGCAGCCGTTGCGGCCGACGACCGGCATGCCTACGCCGCCATGAATATGGGACATGGCTCCCACGACACGAGCATCGGCCGCGTGATGCTGGCCGACGGCAAGTACGCGCCGTTCGCCACGCAGCCCGAGCCGCAGCTGATGGTGAAAGTGGCAATCGCGGAGGAGAAGGCGACGGTGGGGGGCCTCGCGGTCGTGGGCGACCGCCTCGCGGTGGCGCTCGCCGGGCCCGACGTGGTGCGGTTTTTCGACAAGGAGTCGATGCAGCCCCGGGGCGACGTGAAACTCGCGGTCCCTGGTGGCCTGGCCTCCGACAAGGCCGGCAGGCTCTTCGCCGTCTCCGGGCAGAGCGTCGTGACGATCGTCGACGGCAAGGTCGCGCCGCTGGTCACGTCGAACCTGGAAAAGCCGATGGGCCTGGCGGTCGACGCCGAGGGAAAGATCTACGTCGCCGACCGTGGCACGCAGCAGGTGAAAGTCTTTACCTCTGCCGGGGCCTTCGACCATGCCGTGGGCGCGGCGGGCGGCCGGCCGCTGCCTGGCAAGTGGGTGGCCGGCGGGATGCGCAATCCCAATGGCATCGCCATCGATCCGCAGGGCCGGCTCTGGGTGGCGGAGGAGACGATGTATCCCAAGCGGTTCAGCGTGTGGGGCAAAGACGGCACGCTCGTCACCGACTTCATCGGCCCGACCACCTACGGCGGCATGGGAGCCTGCGTCGATCCCGACGACAAGACGCGGGTCTTCGGCAATGGCTGCGAGTACAGGCTCGACTACGCGGCCAACAAGGCCACGGTGACGGCGAACCTCATCGACGACAACATCGTCGGGGAACTGCTCACGATCGACGGCCGCGAGTATGTGATGACCAAGAGGGGCCAACTGTATCAGCGCCGCGGAGACGCCTTGGTTTTGGTCGCCTCGATTGGCGGCGGCCGCCCGAATGCCGGGAATGAAATCGATGGCCTGCGGATGCTCGGGTTGGAAGGGATGGTCAAAGGCGACCGCAATCAGTTCATCAGTTGGATCTGGTGTGATCTCAATGACGACGGCAAGGCGCAGTCTGAGGAAGCGACCGTTGTCAACGGATCCATCCTGGGGCTCGGCTACTGGGGCGGGCACTGGCTCGACGAGCGATTCAACATCTACACCGCCGCCCCGGAAGTGCGCACCCTGCCGCTCAAGGGCTGGACTGCCGCCGGCGCGCCCATCTGGGACCTGGCGCAACTCCGCTCCATCGGCCAGATCGGCGAAGGTGGTGGTAAACTCTACATGGCCAGTGGCGGCCGGGTGATCATCGGCACGCCGCTAACCTGCCTGGCCGACGACGGCACGAGGCTCTGGAGTTACGGGCCCGACATGCACAACGACGTGCATGGCTCGCATCACGCCCCCATTCCCGACCGCGACGACCAGCTCTTCGGCGTGCTCAGCTGCATCGGCACGGCCGACACGCCGGTGGGCAAGGCCTTCGCCATGAACTCCAACATGGGCCGGCTCTACCTCATGACCATCGACGGGCTCCTGGTGGGCAGCGTCTTCCAGGACTGCCGCTCCGGCGCCGACGCCTGGCCGAGCCAGCCCAAGGCCGGCGCGCCGATGGGGGGCGTGACGATGGGGGGCGAATGGTTCGGCGGGTATTTCTTCAAGGCGAAGGCATCGAGCGAGTATTACCTCGTCGCCGGGGGGCAATCCTACAACCTGATCAGGCTCAACGGCCTGGAAAAGCTGCAGGCTATTTCCCCGACGACGGTCTCGCTCTCGCCCGAGGGGCTCCTGGCCGCGGAGAAGCTGCAGCGGGAGCGGGCGGCGGCGAAGGCGACGGCAAGCGCGGTCTCCATCACCCGCATCGCCACGCCCGAGAAGCTCGACGGGCGTCTCGACCGGTATGCGAAGGACTCGATCGTTTCCTGGAAGTCCGGCAATTCAACCGCCCGCGGGGCCGTGGCCACCGACGGCAAGAGTCTCTACCTGGCCTACGACGTGCAGGGCGACTCAAACCCCATGGTCAACGGGGGCAAGGATGTCACGCAGCTCTTTGTCACCGGCGACTCGGTCGACCTGCAGCTCGGCACCGACGCCGGGGCCGATGCCAAGCGGACCGACGCCGTGCCGGGCGACCTGAGGCTTGTGATCTCGGTGCTCGACGGCAAGCCGGCGGCGGTGCTCTACCGCTTCAAGACTGCCGGCGAGAAGCGGCCGCAGACCTTCACCTGCCCCTGGCGGAACTACACGGTGGAAGACGTGCGGTTGCTCACCGACGCCAACGTCACGATCAACCGCCGGGCCGACGGCTACTCTGTCGAGGCCGCGGTGCCGCTTGCGACCCTCGGCTTCGATCCGCAGCCGGGGAAGACCTACAAGCTCGATCTGGGCGCGATCTTCTCCGACGCCACCGGCACGAACCGGGCGATGCGGATGTATTGGGCCAACAAGGCCACGGGGCTCGTCAACGACGTGCCCGGCGAGATCATGCCGTCGCCCAACCTCTGGGGAACGGCGGCCCTTGCCGGCAGCGGTGCCGAGTAGACGCACGAAAGGGTTTCGCATGCCGACGGCCAATCCATTCTTGAGAACTGCCGCAACGCTTCTGATCGCACTGTGCGGTCTGATCGCTTCCGCGCACGCCGACGACGCATTCGTGCAGGTGTCGACCGCCACCTCGCCCCGCGTCGCCTACTCCGTCGAGCGACAGGGCGACACGCTTGCGGTCATCGTCGCGGTGGAGCCGCTCTCCCCTGCCCCGCAGCAGCCGGCCGGCGGTGTGGCCGTGCAACTCGGCGCGGCGGCCGACAAGACGGTCGTACTCAAGGGTCAGAAGCCGACGCAGGATGTCGACGGGAGCGTTCGCTTCGCGTTTCGGATTCCGGCTGAGCGGCTCGTCGCCAGCCCCGCCGGCTGGGAGAAATTGCGGCTCGCGCTGGCCGTCGAATGGGCCGGCGGCCCCGCGGGCCAGCCGCGGCAGCGGGAAACGTTTCTCCAGTCCACGACCCGGTCGCCCCATGCGGGGCTGTCTTCAGAGCCTGCCGACTGGCAGCCGCTCGATGTCGCGGCGTTCGCCCGCGCGGCGGAAGACCGCCGGCTCTCCATCGCCTTTCCGTTCACTCAAGCCTGCGACGGGAAGGCCACGATCGTCATCGAAGATGCAAAGGGCAACCGGGTGCGAAACCTCGTCGCCGGCATCGAGATGGCGAAGGGCGACCGGCGGATCACCTGGGACGGCTGCGATGACAATGGCGTGCCGCAGCTGCCGGGTGAGTATCGCTGGCGGTCGATTTCGCATCCGGGACTCGAGCCCGAATACCTCTTCGCGTTTTGCGACGGCCCCGGCTCGAACCACGGCTCGCTCCACGCCGCGGCCACCAACGGCAAGCAGTTGTTTTTCGGCACGTCGGTCTCCGAGGGGGGGCACGAGCTCATCCAGCTCGAGCCCGACGGCACGTTCGTCCGCGGCTACAACTCGCCAAACGGCCACGGCCTGGCGAGGGTGGCGGTGGCGGCGGACGAAAAGTATCTCTACGCCGTCTACGACGGCACGTTCTGGGGCCAGCGTGTCGACCGCGCGAAGCCCGACTGGCAGGCGGAACAAAAACTCTCCCTCGTGCGGTTCGACCACACCACCGGCAACCAGGTCGACTTCAAGCCCGGCGTGCGGTTGGCAGAACTCGGCCGCTACACCGTGGGGCCGGGCTCACCGCAGAAACTCCCCGACCGGATCGCGCTTGCCGGCATGGTGTTTCGCGACGGGCGGCTTTACGTGGGCGACGCCGTCAGGGGCGGCATCCTTGACGTCGACCCCGCGACGGGCGAGGTCGCCCGCACGATCCCGCTCGAAAATCCCGTGGCGCTGGCCGCCGACGCCTCCGGGCTCTGTGCCGTGGCAGGCGACCGACTCGTGCGAATCGATCCTGCCACCGGCAAGACGACCGTGATCACGGCCTCGCTCGAAGGCCGGCCGGCGGGCCTCTTTGTCGGCGGCGACGGGAGGTTCTTGATCAGCGACGCAGAAGCACACGTCGTTCGCATTCTCGACGCGGGGGGGAAGCAGGTGGGGATGGTCGGCAAGCCCGGCGGCATTTCCAAAGGGGCCTACGATCCGCTCAAGCTCCACCGCCCCGCCGGGCTCGTCGTCTCGCCCGCCGGCCATCTCTGGGTGACGGAGGAGGACCGCTGGACGCCCAAGCGGCTCGCCGCCTACGACGTCGCGAAGGGCACGATGTGGAAGGAGTTCTTCGGGCCCACGTCGTATGGGTCGCCGGGCGCCGGCTTCGATCCCGAGAATCCGACCCGCTGGATCGGCCAGGGCACGCTTTTTAACGTCGATTACGAAAAGAAGACGGTCCGGCCGGTGGCGATCCTCGGCGGGGAGGATGGAAACCACCACAGCTTCCGGATGCACTACCGGTTCTGGCGGCAGGACGGGCGGACGTTCGTCATCACCTGCGGCAAGGCGACCTTCGTCGAGGAACTGCTCGCCGATGGCACCCTCAAACCCCTCGCCTGCTTTAGTTCGGCACACCAATACTCCTACGACCACTCATGGAAGCCGCCCCAGGAATTCGTCGAAGCGTTTCGCCGCGACTATCCCGAGGTGAAGTACGACTACGGCCACAGCGGCCAGCCGAGCCACGGCTACGGCATGCTCTGGGTCGACCGTGACGGCGACGGCCGGATGCAGGCCGCCGAGATCGAGTTCTCGACGGCCGCCGAAAGCCTCGGCGGCTCCGGGTGGGGGCATGATTTCCACGACTTGACGCTGCGGCTCCCGGCAAAGTTCGTGGGAAAGAACGTGATGGTCAGCCTGAAGCCCGACGGCTGGTGGCCGGGTGGCGCGCCCAAGTACCCCGCCCTCAACGACGCCGTGAAGGCTGCCGTGCCGCTCGATCTGCCCGGCGCCACGTCCGCGGAGAGCACGACCGACCGCTTCGGCAATATGATCGTCAACAGCGATCCGGAGATGCGGGGCTTCGCCGCCGACGGCCGTCTCCTCTGGCGGTATCCCAACCGCTGGTCCGGCGTGCATGGCTCGCACGCCGCGCCGCTGCCGAGCCCCGGCGAACTGCAGGGAGTGCTCTTCTTCACCGGTGTCGCGCCGCTCGACGATCGGGGCGACGTGATGTTCATGAACGGCAACCACGGTCGCGGCTTCGTCATGACGACCGATGGGCTTTATCTCGACGAGGTTTTTCCCGACTGCCGGATGATGACCAACCCCCAGGCGGGCGGCATCGGCATCCTCGGCGGCGAGTGTTTTGGTGGCACGTTCGGCCGGGACGAAAAGTCGGGCGACTATCTCTTTCAGGGTGGTGGAATCTCCTATCGCCTCTATCGGATCGCGGGCCTGGACAAGACCGTCCGCGGCTCTGGCTCGTTCACGGTCTCGCCCGCCCAGGCGGTCGCCGCCGAACGTCGCCGAAGCGCAGCCGTCGCGGCCGCCGGCAAGCCAGTGCAGGCGAAGATCGCGTTCGCCGCGACGCCACCGAGGATCGACGGCAAGGGACAGGGCTGGTCGGGCGAGCCGGCGGTGCAATGGGACAAGAACAGGCAGTTCCCGGTGATCGTACGGGCGGCGCACGACGGCACCCATCTCTTCCTCTCGTATACGGTCAAGGAGGATGCCTCCCCGTGGGTGAACAACGGCAAGGACTGGCAGACGCTCTTCAAGACGGGCGACAGCGTCGATTTCCAGATCGGCACCGATCCTTTGGCGAATCCGAAGCGTGGCGGCCCCGTCGCCGGCGACCTACGGCTCCTGGTGGCCCCATTCGAAAATGAAAACCTCGCCGTGCTCTATCGGCACCGGCTGCCGGGCAGCTCCGATGCCGTGGTCTTCCAGAGCCCGTGGCGGAGCGAGCAGGTGGATTCGGTGCGGAAACTCGATTCCGCGCAGATCGCGGTAAGCCGCTCGGCCAATGCCTACACCGTGGACGTGGCGGTGCCGCTCGCCGACCTGGGACTCGCTCCGGGCCCGGGCAAGGACCTGCGGGGCGACTTCGGCGTCATCTACGGCGACGGGGCGGGAACGACGAACATCTTCCGCAACTACTGGTCGAACCAGGCGACCGGCCTCGTCAACGACGTGCCCGGAGAGATCATGCTCACGCCCGCCCTGTGGGGCGACATTACCCTGGAGGCAAAGCCATGAAGAGACAACCGCTCGTGTTCTTGGTTGCCATCTTTTTAGGCATGACCGCCGCCGGCCTGCGGGCCGAGGGGATCACCTGCGACGGCATCCTCGGAAATTCTGGCGAGCAGGGGACGACGCTCGTCCGCTTCCCAGGTGGCGCGACGAGCGGCATGGGAATCGTCTGCGACCGCTATGGCTCGCTCTGGGATCGCGCCGGTACGGCGCTCAACCGCTATGCGGCCGACGGCAGGCTGCTGGCTTCTTACAAGCTGCCGACTATCCAGGTCGACCGTAACTCCGACACGATCGCTTTGCTCGGCGACATCATCATGCTGCGGCTCGGCGGCCAGTTGTATGCGCTGTCGATCGACGCGCCGGCGGACGCGGAGATTCAGCCGCTGAAGATCCCGGCCGACAGGCTGTCGTTCTCTTCGCACGACGGCCGGCTCGCCGCCTCCAAGGGGCCGGAGGTGTTTCTCGTGAATGCTACGGGCGAGAAGCAGCCGGTGGCGACGCTCGAAAGGAATCCTGACGGCGTGGAGATCGGGCCGGATGGCGTCGTTTACGTCGTTCTCGACGGGAAACTCTTTCGCGTCGCGGCGGGCAAA
>JBILWX010000083.1:0-15300 GCA_044369655.1 Pirellulales bacterium | reverse complement strand
TGCCGCCGTTGGCAGGAGGCCCGAGGCGGTCTTCGAGCTTGAGCCAGCGGGCCTCGGGAGCTTGCACGGCCCGCACGAGCCCGTCGAATTCGATCTGCTCGGCGAGATGCCGCCGCAGGGCGGGGTCGCTCCGCAGCCGCGCGAGCAGTTCGGCCTGCCGCTCGGCCGACAGCTCGACGTTGTCATGCCAGGCCGCGATGAGCTCGAGAAATGCTGGATCGTTCAAGGTGGAATCCCGCGAGGATCGGTCGTTCATCGGGCGGACCCCCCATTGGAGAGGTCGAGCATGTCGAGTCCGCCGGTTTCCATGCATTTCCGCAGCGCCGCAAAGCCCCGGAACCGGGCCTGGTAGATGGCGTTGCGGTTCATGCCCAGTTCATCCGCCAGCGCGTCGGCGCGGACGCCGTCGAGCCCCGCCCGCACGACCCGGCGGACCCGGTCGGGCAGCCGGCTGATGCAATCGAGCAGCCGCTCGACGTGCTCCGCCCGGAGCAGGCGGAAGCTGGCATCCACCTCCGCCTCGACTGCGGCGGCCACCTCCTCCCGAAACCGGTCCATCGCCGCCGCCCGGCGGCTCTGCTTCCGCCAGTGCTCCCGCAGCTCGTTCTTCGCGATCCCGATGAGCCACTGGCGAAAATGGGCGGGATCGCAGGTGTTCAGGCGGTCAAATGCGACGAGGAACACCTCCTGGGCCACGTCGTCCACGTCTTCGAGGTGGTGCAGCCGGGCGGCCAGGTAGCCCCGCACGAACAGGCCATATTCCCGCACAAGAAGCCGAAACAGGTCGGTTTCCCCGCGTAACACCGCCGCGATGATGGGCTGGGGGTCGAACGCCCCCGCTGAAAATGCCATGACAATGAAGTAGGTGGCCGCTCCCGCCACTATCTTACGGCCGCTTTTTTCCGGCTGCGAGGTGCCCCGGCGACGATTGCCCATCGAGCGGCCGGAGGCCCGAACGAAGGCGTCTTTTGGCCGCGGCCGGACGGTCAGAGCCTGCACCCTCCCGAATTTCGATTTCCGCCAATCATTTCGATTTTTCGTGGTGGGAAATCGGGGAGCGGAGCGAATTTCTGCAGCCGCCTGCTACGACCACAGCTCGCATACCGGCACCGCGAACAGACCGTCCCCAAAGCCCACGGTGACATCGCCGTCGTAGAGCACGACGCCGCAGCTGAATCGCTTGCCTGCCGCCTCCCGCAGCCGCCGCAGGCCACGGAAGTCTGCTGGGTGCACGGTGGACGCCGCCTTGACCTCGACCCCGGTGATCATCGAACCAGAGTGCTCGAGCACGATATCCACCTCGGCCCCGTCACGGTCGCGGAAATGGAAGAAATCGATAGGTGTCTCAGCCGCCGTCGATTGCCGGCGCAGCTCGCCGTATACGAACGACTCGAGTAACTGCCCGAGTGTCTCCCGATCGTTCCACAGTGATTTCGGCGAAAGCCCGAGAAGCGAGCATGCCAGCCCCGTGTCGGTCAGGTGCAGCTTTGGCGTTTTCACGAGGCGGCTCAGCCGGTTGCTGTGCCAGGGGGCCAACTCCTCGAGGATAAAGAGCCGCTCGAGCAGCGTCACGTAGTCGCGAATGGTCGGCCGGCTGATCTGGAACGCACCGGCGAGTTCCGCGACGTTGAGGAGCCTCGCGGTCTGCGAGGCGGACAATCGGAGAAGTTTCGGCAGAGCATGGAGCGAACCGATGCGGGCGAGGTCGCGGACGTCGCGTTGCACGAGCGAATCGATGTAGTCTGCATACCACTGCGCGCGGCGTGCGGACGTCTTGCGGGCCAGCGGGGCGGGGAATCCACCGCCCGCGATCCGCGTCGCAAGCTCCTCGCCGAGCCGCCGTCCGCGTCGCACGGGAAACGTGCCACGAACGAGCCTCCCGAGCAGCGTCGGCGGCTTCCGTTCGATCTCGCATTGGGCAAGCGGGTGGAGCCGAACAGTTCCCATGCGGCCCGCCAGCGAATCCGCAAGCGTCGGGAGCAAGAGGATATTGGTTGAGCCGGTCAGCAGGAATCGGCCCGGTGTTCGGCGGCGATCGACGGCCACCTTGATCGCGAGAAAAAGTTCCGGGGCCCGCTGGATCTCGTCGATGACGACCCGCTCGGGCAGTTCGGCGACGAAGCCCGCTGGATCGCTGCGAGCCGCCGTCCGCACCGCATCCTCGTCGAGAGTGAAATACTCGAATCCCAGTCGGTCGCCGACGCGCGTCGTGAGCGTGGTCTTACCGCACTGCCGAGGCCCGTGCACAAGCACAACCGGTGTGTCTGCCAGGGCCTCGTCCACGGCGGGCTCGGCAAGTCTCGGGAGGAAGATCTGTCCAGCCATCCGGCTGATTGTAAGGTTGCGGTGCGGCTATCTGCAACCTTCTAGCTCGGCTATCTGAAACATTCGGAACTGCCGCGGAAGGCGAAAAGAGATGCGTCCGCTGCGCCCCTTTTGCTCACCTCCCCCTAGCATTGTCACTAGGCTTGCCAGCCTGAGAGGGCGGGCGCGGCCCGCGAAAGGACGGAAATACCGGGGGTTTTCCCCATGCGGCCACGCGGACGAAGGCCATGGATGACTTTATCGATTGGCAGCTAGAATCTGCCGCATGACGAAACGCCTCTGGATCGAGACGGTCGGTTGCCAGATGAACGTGCTCGACAGCGAGCTCGTGGTCGCCGCCCTGCGCCGGCAGGGCTGGGAAATGGCCCGCACCACCGCCGAGGCCGACGCCGTCTTCTACAACACCTGCAGCGTGCGGCAGCACGCCGAAGACAAGATCTACTCCGCCCTCGGCCGGATCCGCCTCGAAAAGCAGCAGCGGCCGGAGCTGGTCGTGGGCGTGCTCGGCTGCATGGCCCAGAAGGATCAGGAACTCGTCCGCAAGCGGGCGCCGTGGGTCGATCTCGTCGTCGGACCCGGACAGCTCCACCGCGTGCCCGGCCTCGTCGACGAGGTGCTCGCCGGCGGCGGCCCGCGGCTGGAGGTGAGCCTCGACCGCACCGGCGGCACCCGCGAGGCGATCGCCCAGAGCTTCGAGAGCTACGATCCCGACCGCGATCCGCAGATGCGGCCCACGCCCTTCCAGGCGTTCGTGCGCACGCAGACCGGCTGCGACAAGTTTTGCGCGTTCTGCGTGGTGCCCCACGTCCGCGGCCCCGAACAGGCCCGTGCGCCGGCCACGATCGTCGCCGAGGCGCGGAAGCTCGTGGCCGAGGGCTGCCGGGAGATCACGCTCATCGGCCAGACCGTCAACAGCTACCGCTGGAAGGACGGCGGGACGACGACGCGGCTCGCCGACCTGCTCGTGCTGCTCGACGCGATCGACGGCCTCGACCGGATCAAGTTCGTGACGAACTATCCGCGCGACATGACCGACGACCTGATCGCCGCCGTCCGCGACCTGCCGAAGGTGAGCCACTATCTCCATGTGCCGGCGCAGCACGGCTCCGACGCCGTGCTCACCCGGATGAAACGCGGGTATTCGATCGGCGAATACATGGAGATGCTCGGCCGGCTGCGGGAGGCGATCCCGCACGCCGCCGTGACGAGCGACTTCATCGTCGGCTTCTGCGGCGAGACCGACGCCGAATTCCAGACCACGCTCGACCTCGTCCGCACCGCCGACTTCAAGAACAGCTTCATCTTCAAATACAGCCCGCGGCCCGGCACGAAGGCCTTCGATCGGCAGCCCGACGACGTGCCCGAGGCGGTGAAGAAGGAACGCCACCAGGCGCTGCTCGAGGCCCAGACGGCGGTGAGCCTCGCCGGCAACCTGCGGTTCATCGGCACCCGGCAGCAGGTGCTCGTCGAGGGCCTGTCGGTCCGCGACGAACGACGGCAGGCCGAGCAACCCGCCTCCCCGGATGGACTCGCCCAGCTCCAGGGCCGGACGATGTGCGACCGGATCGTGGTCTTCGACGCGCCGCTGCGGCTCGTCGGGCGACTCGTCGACGTCGACATCCAGGCGGCCGGCGCCTGGTCGCTGGCCGGCGACGTGGCCGACGGCCTCGCGGAGGCGGTGCCGCTCGAGCACCTGTTGGAGCGAGTCGGCGCACCGGCGACGCCTCCGGCCCCCGCGCTCTACGACATCGACCTCACGAAAAGCTCCGCCGGGCGACGGCTACCGTCAGAACGCCCCGGCGCGACGCCGGCCGATACCTCTCCCGGAGCCTGACCGTGCCGCCGGACTTCCCCGGTTCGATCGCGGAGATGGAGCGACTCCTCGACGAGCCCGCCGCCGCGGCGGAGTGGGGACGCCGGGCGGGCCTCGCCGATCCGACGGCCGCCCACCGCTCGCTCTGCGGCCTCGCCGCGCACGGGCTCACGCTCGATCTGCTGGCGTTGCTCTGCGGCCGCCTCGGGCACCTGCTGCCGGCCGCGAGCGATCCCGACCGGGTGCTCGTCGCGGTCGAACGGCTCATCGGCGCCGTCCGCAGCCCGCTCTCCACCGGCACGCTCTTCCAGCGCGATCCGCGGAGTCTCGAGATCCTGCTCAAGCTCTTCTCGGCGAGCCCCTATCTCGCGGACCTGGTGATCCTCGATCCCGAGTCGTGGGAGCAGGTCCGCGTGGGCGAAGGACGGCCGGAGAGCCGCCAGGCGCTCGCGGCGGCGCTGGCCGCGGAGACGGCCCTGCTGACGGAGCCCGATTGCGTGATGCGAGCGCTTCGCCGGTTCAAACGTCGCGAGACGCTCCGCATCGCGTATGGCGACATCGTCGGCGAGCAGCGGCTCGAGACGGTGGTGACGCAGATCGCGCACGTGGCCGACTGCGTGGTGCAGGCGGCGGTCGCGTCGGCCCTGTCGCGGCTCGAGAAACTCCGGGGCATTCCCCGCGGGCCGACCGGCGAGCGGGCCACCATCGCGGTGATCGCGCTGGGAAAGCTGGGCGGCGTGGAACTCAACTACTCCAGCGACATCGACCTCGTCTTCGTGCATTCCCACGACGGCCGTGTGGAAGGTCCGAAACCCTGCTCGAACGCCGAGTTCTTCGAACGGGTGGTGCAGGAGACGGTGCGGCTGATCGCGGAGCCGACCGACCTGGGCATCGCCTACCGTGTCGATCTGCGGCTGCGGCCCCACGGCGCGGCCGGTCCGGCGACCATGGCGCAGGAGGAACTGCTGCAGTATTACGACCGTCAAGGCCGCACCTGGGAGCGGCAGGCCTGGGTGAAGGCGCGATGCATCGCCGGCGACGAAGTCTTGGGGGCGCGGGTGCTCGCCGAGATGGAGCCGTGGGTCTACCAGCGCTGGCTGACACGGGGCGACATCAGCGGCATCAAGGCGCTCAAGCGGCGGATCGAACACCGTGCGATCCGGGAGGGAGTCGATGCGGCCGACGTGAAGAACGGCCGCGGCGGCATCCGTGACATCGAGTTCACCATCCAGTTTCTCCAGCTCCTCAGCGGCGGCGACACGCCGCGGGTCCGCACGGGCACGACGCTCGAGGCGATCCGCCGGCTCGCCGAGACGGGCGGACTCACCGATCAGGAACGCGGCATCCTCGAACGCACCTACACCCTCCTGCGGACCGTCGAGCATCGGCTCCAGATCCTCTACGACCGCCAGACCCATGTCGTGCCCCAGGATGCCGCCGAGTTTGGCAGGCTGGCGGTGCGAATGGGCTATGGCACCGGCCCGGCGGCCGCCGATCGCCTGCAACGCGAACTGGCCGAGGCAGCCGACGTCAATCGGCGGATTCTCGACCACCTCCTGCACGACGCCTTCCCGGAGGAAGGGGAACCGGAACCGGAGGTCGACCTGGTGCTCGACCCGGCGCCGCCGGAGGCCTTCGTCCGCGAGGTGCTGTCGCGGTATCGGTTCCGCGACATCGCGGCGGCTCACCGGGCGCTCGAGAGCCTCGGCGAGGAGCAGGTGCGATTTCTCTCCACGCGTCGCTGCCGGCATTTCCTGGCCGCGATCGCGGCCCGGCTGCTGGCGGCCATCGCCACCACGCCCGATCCAGATGCCACGCTGGCGAATCTGGTCGCCGTGAGCGACTCCCTCGGCGGCAAGGGCGTGCTCTGGGAGCTGTTCAGCTTCCATCCGCCGTCGCTCGATCTCACGGTCCGCCTCTGCTCGTCGAGCCCCTTTCTCGCCAAGCTGCTGGTGAGCAATCCGGGCATGATCGACGAACTGCTCGACAGCCTCGTGATCCCGCGGCTGCCCACGCCGGCCGACCTCGACGCGGCCCTCGCGGAGCTCTGCAAGGGGGCGATCGACATAGAGCCGATCATCCACGCCTTCAAGGCGTCGCAGCAGCTCAGGGTGGGCGTGCGGGACATCCTCGGCCGGCAAACCGTGACGGAGACGACGGCCGCACTCTCGGCGATCCCCGAGGCGATCCTGCGGGTGGTGATGGCCCGCGAGGAAGAGAGGCTCGTGGAGCGGTTGGGCGAGCCGATGGCCGGCCAGGGGGAGACGGTGGGCGTGCGGGCAGGGCCGGTGGTGCTGGCGATGGGCAAGTTCGGCGGCCGCGAGATGAACTACGCCAGCGACGTGGACATCGTGTTTCTCTACGACCACGACGGCATCTCCTTCCACCGCCGCCGCACGCGGCGAAGCGTCGAGGGCACGACCAACGCCCATTTCTTCGCGGAGCTCGCGCAGCGGACGATGAAGGTATTCAACGCCTTCGGTCCCCATGGCCGGCTCTATGAAATGGACTCGCGGCTCCGCCCCAGCGGCCGCAGCGGACCGGCGGCGGTGTCGCTCGACGACTTCGCCCGGTATTTCGCCGAGGATGGCCCGGCGGCCATCTGGGAGCGGCAGGCGCTCGTGAAGGCCCGCGTGGCGATCGGCGGCCCGGCGGCAACGACGCGGGCGGCGCGGATCGTGCACGCCGCCGCCTACGAGCGGCAGTGGACCGCGGCCGAGGTCGCCGAGATCCGCCGGATGCGGCACCGCATGGAGGAGGGCGCCCGGGCGACGAACTTGAAACGCGGGCCGGGCGGCGTCGTCGACATCGAGTTCATCGCGCAGGTGCTGCAGCTCGTGCACGGCGGGCGGGATGCCTCCCTCCGCACGCCGGAAACGCTGGCGGCCCTGGAACGGCTCCAGGCAGCCGGGCATCTGACCGCTGAGGAGTTCGGATTCCTGGCGCAGGCCTACCGCCAGCTGCGGAAGATCGAGGGGCATCTGCGGCTGCTCGACGCCCCAGCCCGGCACGATTTTCCGTCGGTAGAGTCAGAGCAGCGGACGCTCGCCCACCTCCTCGGCTATGGCAGCCCCGCAGATCTCGTGGCCGAGGTGCAGTCGCTCACGGCCCGCACGCGGCAGGCATTCGACGCCGTGTTCGACCGCGTCGAGGCGGCGCTCGCGTGACGCCGGAGGCCGGTCACTTCGCGGCGCGGCGACGGGCGGCCCAGATCTCCCACGCCACCGGCAGAACCGACACGAGCACGATGCCGACCACCACCAGTTCGAAGTGCTTCTTGACGAACGGCAGTTCGCCGAAGAAGTAGCCGGCGAGCGTGCAGATCAGCACCCACGCCAGCCCGCCGACCACGTTGTAGTAGAGGAAGTGCGAATAGTTCATCCTGCCGACGCCGGCCACGAACGGGGCGAAGGTGCGGACGATCGGCACGAACCGGGCCAGCACGATCGTCTTGCCGCCGTGCCGCTCGTAGAACTCCTGCGTGTGGGCGAGATGCTCGTGCTTCAAAAACCAGCGGTTGACGCTGAAGGCCCGCGGGCCGACCGCGCGGCCGATGGCGTAGTTGAGCGTGTCGCCCAGCACGGCGGCGATGAACAGCAGGGCCAAGAGCAGCGTGATGCTCAGCGACTGCGGATAGATCGCCGCCAGCGCGCCGGCCGCGAAGAGCAGCGAGTCGCCCGGCAGGAAGGGCGTGACCACGAGACCCGTCTCGCAGAGGATGATCACGAACAGGAGCACGTAGGTCCACGGCCCCCAGGCCTGGATGTTGGCTTCCAGATGGTCGCGGGCGTGCAGAAAGACGTCGAGAAGAGCCTTGATGGAATCCATGGTGCGTCCGATGCGAGGCGTCGAGGCCGGGGGCGAAGAGTCGGCCGTAGCGGCCGACGGAGCGGATCATAGTGTGCGCGAGGGGGTTTGCACATTGCGTCGCAGCGCGAACCACGTGATCACGACCGGCACCGCGAGCGAGCCGACGAGCACCCACTGCAGCGAGTCGGCCTGCCGCCCGACCGCGCCCGCCACGCTCCAGACCAACGCGATCGCGAGGTTGCCGCCGCCGGCCGCGAGCAGGAACTCCCGCCATCCCATGCCGGTGGCCCCGGCCATGAGGGCCGCCGCCTCCGCCACGAGCGGCAGGGGCCGCGTGAGCACGACCGCCAGCGGCCCGTAGCGGCGTTGCCGGCGAAGGAGTTGTTCCCGTTCGTCGGCCGAGAGTCTCGAAAGCGACGCGGCACCGGCGGCGCGGCCGAGCCACCAGCCCAGCATGGCCCCCGCCGTCATGCCCAGCCAGGCACAGGCCGTGCCGACCACGATGCCCAGCTGCGCACCGCCGAGGGTGGCCACCATGCTCGAGGGCACGGGCAGCAGCAGATCGGCGGCGAGCACGCCCACCTCGATCGCGGCGAGCATCGGAGCCGCAGGGAGCGGGTCGAGCCAGCGGGCCACCGCATGATCGAGCCGCGTGCCAAAGGCAAGAAATGGAACGAGCGGCACGGCCACCGCCGCGAGCGCGAGCATCAGGAGGAGGCGGAGCGGGCGGTGCATGAATGGGCCGGTCGGCGGAATGTCGGAGACGGCTTCTGACGGGTCACTGCCGGAGGCAGGCGTCGGAGCCTGCGCAACCAGTCGGCACGCAGCACGTCGTGCAACGCCTCGTGCGCCGGCGTCACTACCAGATACACCGCCAGCGACAAAACCGCCAGATCGCGCGATGAGCGACTGGGTGACAGCAGCCACCAGGCCGCCGCGAGGGCGATCCAGGTGGGGATCAGAAGCGGCACGGCCGCGACATGCACCGCCACCAGATCACGGACGAACGCGGGCAGGCCTGCCCGTGGCCGGTGCCCCTCCGCGGCAGGCCACCTGATCACCGCCATGAGCGGCAGCATTTCCCGCCAGGCGTGCCAGCAGAGAAAGTAGAGGCCGATCGAAAAGAGCGGATCGGAAGTCGCCCCCAGGAGGCCGATGACCATCAGATCGACGAGCGTGTCGGCCGAACGGCGCAGGGCTCCGGGCACATGGCGGGAGCACCAGGCCTCGATGGCAAGCGCGATCATGCCCGTGAGCGTCAGGCAGATGCCCGCGATGCGGATCGCCCCGGGCTCGAACGCCGGAGGCGGGCCGGTTCCGACGCGGCTCACGAGCGACAGCACGTCCGCGATGACCGATGACGTTTCCGCGGGCCATGCCGCCAGCGGCACGCCGAGCACGCTGGCCCCGCGAGCTGCTGCCGCGATCGCCTGCCACCGCCAGCCGGCGGGTGGCGGTGGCGACTGTCCCCGGGCGTGCGACAGGCCGAAGTGCCAGATGCTCAAGGCGGCGAACAGCAGCACCATCGGACCTGGCGCCAGCACGAGCATCGCGGCCACGGCGACCATCAAGGCGATGTAGACGCTGAAGAGCCAGAGCGTCATCTGCCAGCCGCAGAGCCGTCGTGAGACGGCGAGATCGGCCGCACCGTGCGGCAGACCGACCGCGACGAGCGCGATCAGCCACGGCACGCCCGCCGTCCGCATCGACCACGCGGGCCCGAGGAGCAGCGAAGTGATCGCCGCTGCCAGCAGGCATCCGAGTGGCGCGATGCGGAACGACGTCTGCACGCGAGGCATGGCGGAACGCCTTTCGCTACACTCGCAGACGCGATTCGGAATGGGAGTGGCTCATCGCCTGGATGCCGTGGTAGGCGACCAGACCGAAGCCGACCTTGTTGATCACGTCGGCGACGTTGTAGATGATCTCCCGCAGTTCGCCGTAGCCCGAGCGGGCCATCAGGAAGCCGATCGGATAGATCGCCCAGCCGACCAGCACGAACAGCCGCATCGTCTCGAGCGCCCGGGCCAGCGGCGGCGGCGCATCGGCGATCGCCGATCCGAGCTGCGCGTAGAGCACGCCCACGATCAGCAGTTCGCAGACGCACGACACGAGGAAGAACGTCCACCACTTCTCGGAGTTGACCGGCGACGTCTCGGCGATGAATGCCGTCACGATCATGGCCACGTCGAGCACGACGAGCTGCAGGAAGAACTTCGTGCCTCGGTCGCCCATCCGCAAGAGCAGCGGAAACTTGATCAAGAGCAGCGGTGTCGTGAACAGCCAGTCGACATACCGCAGCGCGGTGGGGAACTGGCCGCCCGACTCCTGGTAGACGTGCGTCATCTTGAAGTAGTGGAAGCAGGCGATCGCGCAGATCAATCCGGCCACCACCATCGCGCTGCGATAGACGGGGTCGACCGAATCGCGAAGCAGGAAGAAGTAGAGCGCGCCGGCTCCCATCGCCACCGTGCCGGCGAAGAAGAGATAGAGCGTGATCGACTGGAGCGGGGCATTCTTGGCGAAATCCATCGACAGGGCGCCGGCGGGCTCGGTCAGAGCCGCCACCTGGGCCAGCAGGGCATTCATGGAAACCTCCGGAGAGATGGTGGACCGAATCAGGACCGCCATCCCTGCGAGCACGTGCTTCGAGCACGGGCCGTGGGGAAGGCGTGCCTGACCGTCCCCGCCATGAACCGCAGATCCGCCGCGATGGGCGACGCCTGCCGTTGGGCATGCATGCTACGGATGACGGCAGCCAAAAGACAAAAAGGGCGTGCGGTCAGGCCCTTGTCAGGCTCCGCGGTCGCCGGACGCTGCCTGCGACCGTGCCTGGGCGGCGATGTCGAGGCCCACCCGCTCGCTCCAGGCCGCGAGCAGCCGCCGGTAGACCGGGCCCGGGCGGCCAGTGCCGATGGAGCGGCCGTCGAAGCGGGTGGCGGGCAGGATGCAGTTGGGCGTGCTCGTGAGCAGGATCTCGTCGGCGGCAGCCAGATCCGCCCCGGTGAGCGATCGTGTCGTCCAGGAAAGCCCCAGCGATTCCGCGAGGCTCTCCGCGTATCGCAGGCTCACGCCCGCGAGCGCGTCGGCCGGCGGCGGCGCCACGATCGTGCCGTCGCGAACGATCACGATGTTGGCGGTCGACGTCTCGCTGACGCGGCCGTCGAGATGGCAGACGACGGCCTTGGCTCCCGGCTCGGCGGCCTGCGCCTCGCGGTCGGCGAGAAAATAATGGAGCCGGCTGCGCACCTTGGCCTGCACCGGCCAGCAGGCGTCGGGCACCTGCCTGACCGACACGCTCCGTAGCGGCATGCCATGGTCGTAGGCATCCGCCCACAGCCGAAACGCCAGCGGAAAGCTGTGGATCACCGTCCGCGGACGTCCTCCCTGGCCGCGATGCTGCGCGGGCTGGTCGCCGGGCGTGACGAAGATCACGAGCCCCAGATCATCGTCGGCGGGGCCGGTTGCATGGTTGCGAGCCGCCACCTCGGTGGCCGCCGCGAACACCTCGACAAGCGCCCGGCCCGGATCGATGCCGACGATCTGCAGTGACTCTCTGAGCCGTTCCCGGTGGGCGTCGGCCATGAAGAGCCGGCCACGGAAGGTCCGCAGCTGCTCGGTGACCGTGGTCCCGAGCACGAACCCTGCGTCTCCCACGGGCAGGAAGAGTGACTGCCTGGGGATGACGGAACCATCCACCCAGGCCACTTCGCCCCGCTGCGATGCGGCGGGCGGGGCGGGTTCGGCGGGCGTGTTCATGCGGGCCCTGAAGCTCCCGACAGGGGCGGGCCCGACGACGGGCTCCCAACAAGCGGCTCCCCACGAGAAGTGGAGGATAGGGGATTTGAACCCCTGACCTTCTGGCTGCCAGCCAGACGCTCTCCCAATTGAGCTAATCCCCCATTGAACGTTTGCCACTCAGCCGCTGCGGTCGCGGGCAGGTGGCTCATACGACGGGGGAGCCGTGACGGTGTTTCTCACCGACTCCTGAAAACTATCGGGATAGGGCGGGCCTGTCAACGCGGGCCGCTGCCGCGGGGCGTCCGTGCCGGGGAAATTGCCCAGAAATTCCCGCGGGAAACCCGCACTGGAGATTGGCGGGTGGACGAATCACACTAGCGGTTTCTCCGACCATGCGTCAGCAAGCCCCTTGGTATGCGGATGGTGTTCATGCCCGGAGTCTCCCGGCTTCCGCCGGGGGCTTCTTGTCAACCGAATCGCCGCCATCCATCAATGCTGAGGACCGCTCGTCCTCCGGCAAAACTCCAATGAGCAAGCCTCACGACGACAAGGTGCTGTCGCCCATGACGCAGGCCGCGGTCACGGTGGCGCTGGCCGTCTGCCTCGTGGGCATGGGGCTTTCGATCCTGGGCAACACCGGCAGCGGGGCGTCGGCGGTCGTCCGTACGATCAAGAGCCGTCTCTTCGCGCCGTGGATGGTGCCGCCGTGGCTCGACCTCGGCTTTGATTACCGGCTGACCTACGGCGGCGACGAGGATGGCGACTTCCAGATCGAGGTGCGGCGACAGGGCGATACGAAGGGGCAGCCCGTGCGTCTCCCCGGCCGTCTCACGGGCGAACGGGCGGCGCGGTGGCGGCGGCTTGCGCGGTCCATCGCCGGGGAAGATGCCGACCGCGACGGTCTGTTGGCGGCGGCTGTCGGCCGGGGCATGTTCGACGATATCCATGCCGAGGATCTGGTCGTGCGTGTGCTGCGGACACCGCTCGTCGATCGCGACGGCCCGCCGCCACAGACCGCGCAGGCCTCGTCGGCCCGGGTCCGCATGGTGGGGGGCGAGGTGCAACTGCTCCGCGCCGAGCCACGCGGCGAGGTCGCGCCGCTCGTGCGGCCGGCCGCCGGCGGGAATGCGAGCGGCGACGGCGCGGCCAACGCGGTGGAGGCCCCGCCATGAAAACCAAGGCAACGTCTGCCACCCGTTCCGCCGCACCGGCCTCCGGTGCCGACGGCCTCGCCGCCGGCGGCGAAGCCTGGAACCGCTTCTGGTTCACGCCTGCCGACAGCCGGCCGCTGGCACTGGTGCGGATCGGCGCCGCGGCGATCGCGCTCGTGCTCTGGTGGAGCTATGTTGCCGACCTGCAGACGTGGTTTGGGCCGGCGGGCGTGCTGCCCGCCGACACCGTGCGGGAGTGGCGCTCACCCTCCGGGTTTTCCCTCTTCGATTGGGTGGCGACGCCCGCGGCGCTCACCGTGCTCTTCGGTGTGATGGGCGTCGCGTTTGCCCTGCTGCTCGTCGGCTTCGCGACGCCGATCGTCGCGCCGCTCGCGGCCGTGCTCTGGGCGTCGCTGTTGCACCGCGGCCCGATGCTCGCAGGACCCGCCGACGACTGCCTGTCGATCCTGCTTTGGTGCCTCGCCATCGGCCCGGCGGGCGCGCACTTGTCAATCGACCGCTGGCTCGCGACTCGTGCGGGCCGGCCCGCGCCGGCCGCAGGCTGGAGGGCCGGCATCTCGCAGGGGCTGCTGCAGGTGTATGCCACGGCGATCACCGTGGCGGCACTGCTCGCGCAGCTCAAAGGCGACGTCTGGTGGAGCGGACTGGCCGCCTGGTATCTGGCGGCAGCGCCGCGAGGAGACGCAGCCGGTCTTCTGCCGCTCCTGGAGCGATCGGAATATCTGACGAACCTGTTCACGCACGGTGTGACGGCCTTCGAGATCGTCTACGCGATCGGCCTGTGGTGTGGGCCGACACAACGGCTCGTGGCCAGGGTCGGGCTGGTCGGATGGCCGCTCGTGGGCCTGCTGGCGGGCGAGCCCTTCTGGGGGCTGGCCATGGCACTGGTTGCAGTGCCGCTGGCCGTGCGGCGGTAGCCACTCAGGCCACGCCCTACCGCCATTTCTCCCGCCGGTCGGAGTTGCTACCCTCCCCGCCCCAGTTCACCCGCGCCGGAGGTGCATGCCGATGACCGTTGAGATGCGAAGCACGATCACCAGTGCATGCGGCCGGCGGTCGATGCAGGTCTCCGTCCTGACGCTGCTGGCGTGCATGCTCGTGGGCTGCGGCACGACGCGGATGAGCGATTCGAAGCGGACCGCAACCGAACAACTGCTCGTCTCCCAGGCGATCGACCGGGCCGTCATGCGGATCGATGTCCGCCCACTCGCGGGCAGGAAGGTGTTTCTCGAAACGGCGTTCTTGGATGACCTCGACGACGGAAAATATCTCGAGAGCGCCCTGCGGCACCAGCTGATGGCCTCGGGCTGTCTGCTGGCCAAGGATCGGGATGCGGCCGACGTGGTGGTCGAAGCCCGCGCGGGAGCGATCGGCACCGACCGGAGTTCCGTGCTGCTCGGGATTCCGGCGACGAGCGTCACGCTCAAGGGCAACGAGACCTCCACGCCGGAGCTGGTGCTGGCCAAGCGTTCGGAACAACGCGGCGTCGCCAAGCTCAGCGTCTATGCCTACGAGCGGGAGAGCGGCCAGCCGATCTGGCAGAGCGGCGAGGAGCATGTCGCCAGCCATGCCCGCGACCGCTGGCTCTTCGGGGCCGGGCCCTGGCAAGACGGCGAGATTCACGACGAACCGGCATTCGCGGGCCACACCATTCACAAGCGCAACGCGAAAGCGGTTTCCGATGCCGCACCGCAGGATCCCGCCGCACTCGCCGGCATGGTCGACCTCTCGAAGCCAAAAGTCTTTGCCGGCCTGCCCGGGGGAGGCGACGCGACGCCCCGCCAGCCCGCCGTCATCGCCGACCAACGGCCGGTCGACCTGCCGACCGTGCGGTGAGATCGATCGTATGCGGACCTCACGCGAGCGGTGAGCGGAGTGGTTCGGGGCTGCACACGCCCCGTGGCCGGACGTTCGCTGCGCCCATCCTGGGCTTCGCTCTCTCGATGCTGACTGCGCTTCGGCATCCTGCCTGCGCTTGTCAGCAACGCCGGCTCTCGGGGCATGGGCAGCCCCTCACGGATTCCGCAAAGCAAGTGGGCCACAGCGCCAGGCCCGGAGGACCGGGTTAGCACCAGCGGGCGGAGGCCCGCCAAGGCAAGGTCGGCAGGATGCCGAGCCTTGCCGTGAAACCGCCGGCCGTGTCAGCCGCCGCCCGCGAGCAGCCGGCGGAACTCGGTTTCGTCGATCACCTTCACGCCGAGCTTTTCAGCTTTCTCCAGCTTGCTGCCAGCCTCGTCGCCAGCGACGACGTAGTCGGTCTTCTTCGACACGCTGCCCGACGCCTTGCCGCCCGCCTTGCGGATCGCCTCCTCGGCCTCCTGCCGCGAGAAGCCGGTGAGCGTGCCCGTCACCACCAGCGTCTTGCCCGTGAGTGGCCCCTCGCTCACTCGCTCCGACTCCGGCACGTCGAGGGCCACACCTGCCCGTTCCAGGCCGTGC
>JBILWX010000205.1:0-4662 GCA_044369655.1 Pirellulales bacterium | reverse complement strand
GGCCGCGGCGTCTCGTCCCCGGGGAATCGGCGGCGGAAAGCTGGTGATGGCCGACGCCGTACTGACCAGCCAGACCACGGCCGTGGCCGTCCAGAGCGCCAGCGAGAGCCGGAAGTCGACCAATTCCGACCAGATCCAGGTCGTCGCTACGGCCACGTCCACCGCCACGGCGAAGGCGATCGCCAGCACGAGGCCGGCGAAGCTGCCCCGCAGCCACAGCCATGGCATGCCCGGCCAGACGAGCGTCAGGTAGCGTGCGAATCCCATGGGGGGTAAATAGCGATGCCCCGCGATTTCTCCAAGGCATCCAGCGGGGGTACAACACACGGAATGAACACCAGCGATTTCGAGCCATCCGGGGCCGCGGCGGGCGTGTGGCGGGCGATCGACGCCTCTGCCAACCGGGCCGGCGAGGCCCTGCGGGTGATCGAGGACGTGGTTCGATTCGTTCTCGACGATGCCCAGTTGACCCTGCTTGCCAAGGACCTCAGGCACACGCTGGCCACGCTCCTCGCCCAAGGACCCCTGCCGCACCGCGTGGCCCTGCGGGACGTGGTGGGCGACGTCGGGATCGGCGCGGAGCCGCCGGTCTCGCTGCCGCGGGCGTCGCCCTCCGATCTGATTGCGGCCAATGCGGCGCGGGCCGCGCAGGCCCTGCGGAGCCTGACGGAATGCGTGGCGGTGGTTGCCCCCGAGGTCGCCGGCGGCTTCGAGCAGCTCCGCTACCGGCTCTACTCGCTCGAGCGCGGGGCGCTGGCCGTGACGCGGTCGCGAGAACGGCTGGCGGGAGTCAACCTCTGCGTGCTCGTGGACGGCCAGGCCGACCTGACCGCCTTCGATCGACTGGTGACGGCGCTGGTGGAGGCGGGTGTGCGGATGCTCCAGATCCGCGACAAGGGATTGAGCGTGCCGACGCTGGCCATGCGGGTGGAACGTGCCCTCGCGATCGCCAGACGCCACGCCCCCGCCGCGCCGGCGATCGTGATCGTGAATGACCGGGTCGACGTTGCCGCGGCCGTGGGGGCCGATGGGGTGCATGTCGGTGCGGAAGACCTGCCCACGGCGCTGTCGCGGCGGGTGATCGGGCCAGAGCGGCTGCTGGGCCGCACGGCCCATGCGGTTGCCGAGGCCCGGGTTGCCGTTGCCGATGGTGCCGATTACCTCGGCATCGGCCCCTGTTATCCGTCGTCGACCAAATCGTTCGGAACGTTCGCCTCGGCCGACTTTCTGCGGACGGTGGCCGCCGAGACCAGTCTCCCTCTCTTCGCCATCGGGGGCGTGACGCTCGAGCGGCTCGACGAACTGGCTGCGGTCGGCATCACGCGGGTGGCGGTGGCCTCGGCGGTGACTGGTGCCCGCGATCCTGCCGCCGCCGCCGCCGCGTTCATCGCCCGGCTGTCGCAGCGTGAGCAGACGGTGCCAATTCCTTGAGCGCGGCGACGATCGCGCGGGCGATGTCGGCCTCGTCGCGGGAGCGGTATCCCACCCACACCTGCCGAATCGTGGCGTCGGGGCCGATGAGATAGGTGGTTGGAAAGGCGTCGAATCCGTACGACGCGGAGAACAGCATCCGTGTGCGGCCGTCGGGATCAGCCCACGGCTCGATCGCGGAACGCTGCGACGGGCTCACGGCCTGCTGGAGAAACGCGGTGGTCGCCTCGGTCAACGCCGCCATGTCTTCGGGCGCTCGCCCGCCGCAGGAAACGGCCACCAGCTGAAAGGCAGGCTCGGTTCGCAGCCGGTCCGCGAGCCGCACGAGCCCCGGCAGTTCGCGGCGGCAGGGCGGGCACCACGTTCCCCAGAAATTCAAGAGCGTCACGCGGCCCGCGAAGGTGGGCGGTCGGCGGCCGGGATCGACGAGCGACTCGAGCGGCAGGTTGCCCACGGTTCTGCCGACCGCCGGATGCGCCGGCGTCGAGCCGGCACAGCCGGCCAGCCACGCCCCGAGCAGCACCGGGGAGAGCATGACGGCAGGGAACGCGTGGCGGCGGGATATCATCGGGATGGGCCCGCAGACGTGATGGTGGCGAGGTGTCGCGAAAGCGACGGGTTCAACGACAGACGGGAGCACCCAGTGTACGAAGTCGAACTGAAGTTTTCCGTACCCGACACGCAGGCGATCGAGCAGCGGCTGATCGCCCTGGCGGCGCGATTTCACGAACCGATCGACCAGGTCGACCGGTATTTCGCCCATCCCTGCCGTGATTTTGCCCACACCGACGAGGCCCTCCGGCTGCGGCGCGACGGCGACGACGTCGTGATCACCTGGAAGGGGCCGCGGATCGACGCCGCCACGAAGACACGTCGTGAGATCGAACTGCCGCTCTCTGTGCCGCTGCCGCAGCATGGCGATCCGGCGCACCCTGCGGAGTTCGCGATCGCTCGGTGGACGGAACTGCTCGAGGCGTTGGGCTTCCGGCCGGTGGCGTCGGTGGCCAAGCGGCGGCGGCCGGCGCACGTGGCCTGGCAGGGCATGGGGGTCGAGGTGGTTCTCGACAGCGTGACGGGGCTCGGCAATTTTCTGGAGCTCGAACTGCAGGCCCGCGAGGGGGAGGTGCCGGTCGCGCGGGCCTGCCTCGAATCGCTGGCCAGCGAACTCGGCTGCGGGCCGTCTGAACGACGCAGTTATCTCGAACTGCTGCTCGAGGCACACGCGAAGCAGTGACGCCAGGCGGATTCCCTCGCTTGCGCTTCGGGCTTGGATGGGAGGCGGTGATGCCCGGCGGAAGCGCCCCGTCGTCTTACCGGACGACCTGGTTGCGTCCGTCGAGCAGGATCACGGCCGGCTTGTGCGCGGCGGCCTCCCGCTCGTCGAGCCAGGCATACGACATGATCGTGAGCCGGTCGCCTGGCGCGCCCAGGTGCGCCGTGGCGCCGTTGAGTTCGATCGCGCCCGAACCGGCCTTCCCGTAGATCACGTAGGTCTCGAACCGTTCGCCGTTGGCCAGGTTGCCCACGAGGATCTTTTCGTACGGCCGCAGGCCGACCCGCTCGGCCAGGTCGGCCGCGATGGTGAGACTTCCCTCGTAATCCACCGACGCACCGGTGACCGTCGCGCGGTGAATCTTCGATTTCAGCAGGCAGATCGTCATCGGTGTTCAGCGGGTGGGGCGGAAACGGATGCAGACGGGCGACGGCACTTCGAGCGACGGGCCCGTAGACGACAGTGTGCCAGTTTCCGCGTCGATCGCGAAGACCGTCACGGTGTGGGAATTCTGGCCGGCGGCGAGCAGGAATTTTCCGGAGGGATCGATCACGAAGTTGCGGGGCGTCTTCCCCTGGATCAGTTCCGCACCCAGAAACGTGAGCCGTCCCGTGCCCCCGTCGACCCGATACATCGCGATCGAATCGTGGCCCCGATTCGAGGCGTAGAGGAATTTTCCACTGGGATGGGCGACGATCTCGGCCGTCGAGAAGCCCTTCGTGTCGGTGACGTCGGCGGGGAGCGTGGAGATCGCCTGGATCGATTCGAGCGTGCCCGCCTGCGGATCGTAGGCGAAGGCAGTCACGGTCAGGTCGAGTTCGTTGACCGCGTAGCCATGGCGGCCATCGGGATGAAACGCGAAGTGTCGCGGGCCGGCTCCTGGCGCGCCGCGGCCGAAGCCGTGGGGCGCGAGCGTCGCCTTGTCGACGTCGAGGGCGTGGATGAACACCTTGTCGACGCCGAGGTCGCAGGCCACCGCGAACCGGCCGTCCGGCGACGGATTGATCGAATGACCGTGCGGCGCCTCCTGCCGTTGCGGATTCGGGCCCTTGCCCTCGTGCTGGATGAAGCCGCCTGGCTTGCCAGCCGCGACCGGTTCGAGGCTGCCGTCGGCGGCGAGCCCCAGGCAGATCACGCTGCCGCCGCCGTAGTTGGCCGCCAACGCGACCCGGCCCGTGCGATCGACCGACACATGGCAGGGACCTCCGCCCCCGGACGACTGGTGATTCTTCGCGGTCAGCGTGCCGGTGGCCTCGTCGATCGCGAACGAGAGCACGGCACCCGTCGGCTTGCCGTCGGCGTCGGCCACTTCCGACACGGCATAGAGCACGGGAAGCGTGGGATGCACCGCGAGGAACGACGGGTTCTTCGCCGCCGCCGCCAGCACCGGCGCGGTCAGCTTTCCGGTGGCCGCATCGAATCGCGACACGTAGATCCCCTCGCTCTTGGCGGGGCCACCGGAGTAGGTGCCGAACCAGACGAACGGCCCGGCAGATGGCTCGGCGGCGGGAACTCCGCACGCGGATCCCAGGAGCGCGGCCAGGGACGTGACGGCAGGCAACAGCTTCTTGATGATGGACGGCATCGGCAGAAACCCTCATGCTGCCGGCGGTGCAGTGTGCGGAACCGCCGGCAATCGGCTCCGCCTCCAGTCCCCAGATCGTACCCCCATGAGCGACCGACGCAACGAGCAGGACCGCCGGCCGGTGACGGCTGCCCGGGAGGTCGGCCGCGAGGCCCGCAATACGCTTTGGCTCGAGCTCTACCAAGTGGTCGTTCGCGTCGGCTGGATCTTCAAGACCGAGACGATCATCATGCCGGCGGTGCTCGATGCCGTCGTCGATTCGGGCCTGCTCCGCGGCCTCCTCCCGGTGCTCAACCGGGGCGGCCAGAGCGTGCCGCCGCTGCTCGTGGCGGGCCCCCTGGCCCGGATGCCCCGGAAGAAGTGGTCGCTGGTG
>JBILWX010000082.1:0-15512 GCA_044369655.1 Pirellulales bacterium | reverse complement strand
TCCCCACGCTGCCCGTCAGGATCGAGCCCACGGCCGCAAGCGGCCGCCGCCACGGATCGCTCACGCCGCGAAGTCTTCCCCCCTCCGCCACGAGTGCCCCGGGCTCGAAGCAGCCCAGGCCAAGCGCCGCCAGGTCGAGCTGCCGCCGCCCCTCCGGATAGGCGTCGAGGTAGACCTGGAAGCCGCGGTCGATACGGAAGCCGTCGACCGTGTCGGTCGCCACACGGCCGCCCACGCGGTCGGCAGCCTCGACCACGAGCACCTGCCGTCCCGCCCGCACGAGCTCCCGCGCGCAGGCAAGGCCGGCCAAACCGGCACCGATGACGATCGTGTCGGCGATCACAGCGGCCGCACGACCGACTGGCTCCGCCAGTAGTCGAAGAGCGTCTCGATCGAGTTCACGCCGCCGCCGGTGCCGCTCTTGTTCACGCCGCCGTAGGGCACGCCATGCGGGAAGACGTTGTGGGCATTGATCCAGCTGTTGCCGGCAATCATCGTCTCGGCCACGCGGGCCGCCCGGCCGAGGTCGCTCGTCCAGACACTGTTGGCCAGACCGTAGTCGGTGTCATTGGCCATGGCCACCGCCTCGTCCTCGTTCGAGAACTTCGCCAGGTACGCCACCGGTCCAAAAATCTCCTCGCGGGCGGCGATGTTGTCGAGCTTGCCCGCGAGCAGCGCCGGCTTCACGTAGAAGCCCTGGTGGCCCGAGACCTCGGCCGGCCCGCCGGCCACGACCGCCTCGGCCCCCTCCTTCGTGCCCTTCTCGAGGTAGGAGAGCACCCGCTGCCGCTGCTTGGCATTGACCACAGGCCCCATCTGCGACTGGCCGGCGAGTTGGTAGCCCACCTTCACCTTTTGCATCCGCGACCGGCACTCGTCGACGAACTGGTCGTAGATCGACTTGTGAATGAGCCAGCGGGTGGCATCGCAGCAGACCTGACCCGCGTTGAACGTGATCGCGCCCACGAGCTTCTCGGCCGTCGCGACGACGTCGACGTCATCGAACACCACCGCGGCACCCTTGCCGCCGAGTTCGAGCTTCGCCGGGACGAGGTTCCGGCCGCAGGCCTCACCCACGAGCCGCCCCACCTCGGGCGAGCCGGTGAAGCTCATCCGCTTGATGCCGGGATGGGCCGAGAGCGCGGCGCCGGTCACGGCGCCGGTGCCGGGGATCACGTTGATCACGCCGTCGGGAATGCCGATCTCGCGGGCCAGCCGCGCCAGATAGATCGCCGACATCGGCGTGTCTTCGGCCGGCTTGATGACGACCGTGTTGCCGGCGGCAAGCGCCGGGGAGATGCCCCAGCCGATCAGCAGGAAGGGAAAATTCCAGGGGAAGATGAAGCCGCACGGCCCCCATGGGTGGCGGACCGTCCACGCCTCGTGCCCGGCGACGGCGAGCACGTTCCGCCGCTGGACGTGCTGGGCCATGGTGGTGAAGTAGCGGAGGGTATCGACGAAGTTCTGCACGTCGCCGGCCGCCTGGCCGAGGATCTTGCCGGCATCGAGCGATTCGATCTGGGCGATGATCGGCTTGTGCTTCTCGACGGCGTCGGCGAGCCGGTGCAGATGCACGCCCCGCTCGTTGGGAGCCATGGTGGCCCAGCCCGACGTCTTAAAGGCATGCGCCGCCGCCTGGATCGCCTTGTCGACGTCGGCCGGCGAGAGCACGCAGAACTCCGCGATCGGCTCGCCCGTGCCTGGGTCGAGCGTGGCCATCGTCTTTCCATCGGAGCCGGCCACGTCCTTGCCGCCGATGACGCCCTTGAGCGGCGCGGTGGCGAGGAACTTCTTGACTTCCGGCAACAGATCGGTGGACGGTGCGGCGGCAGTGGCGGTGGCCATGATGAAAGCTCTCCCCGGAAAAAGTTTGGGTGCGGACGCGAGAGCGGTATTGTGCCGCGTGGACGGCCGCCCGTGCAAGCCTGCCGGGAGGCAAACGCCTGCGCGGATTCCTCGCCCACGATGACCGAAACCGTGCAGCCCCCGCCCTACTGCACCCGCACCCACTCGACGGTCTTCGACATGAAGCCGGAGCCGGCCACCATCTCGAAGCCGTTGGCCGTCATCTTGATGGTCATCGGCACGAACTCGCCACGCTTGAGCGCAAACACCTCGCCCCGCCACATGCCGGTGGCCGGGCCGGCATCGACTACCGCCATCGGCAGACAGAAAACCGCCGCCATCGATTCGGGGGACGAACCGGCGGTGCGCCGCTGGACACGGATGCGTTCACGCTGCCTGTAGAAACTGAACGCTGTTGACGTGGATCAGTGCGCAGATCTTGAAGCAATCACCTTCGGCGTCGTAGATGACGACCTTGCCACCGCCGAACATGATGCACTCCGGGTGACGCACTTCGTGCACCTCGCCATTGGAGAGATGGATGGCAAAGGGCTGAAACGGCTGGCGGCGGACCAGCTCGCGAATCGCCTCGGCATTCATGGGAAAGACCTCCTCGCGGACGCATGACATGAACGTGCGTATATGTTAGCGGACGATGACGGGCAGTTCAACCTGCCCCGGCGAGGACGCGGGCGACCCAGCGGCCGGCAGCCAGGCCGCTCGACGCCGCGCCCTCGACCTTCGGGCCGCCAAAGGCGTCGCCGCAGCAGACGATCGGCGGCGCGGTGACCGCCGCCACGAGCGGCGCGGGGATGATCGTCGTCGGCGCGGCAAACTTCCAGCGGTGCAGCGACTGCTCCACGACCGTGGTCGCGGGGTCGCCGTCGATCCAGGGCCGCACCAGTTCGATGAGCGTCGCGGCGACCTTCTCAGGCGCGTCGTCGAAGTGCCGTCGGCTGAAGGCTCCCGACGCATGCACCGTGAGCGACGGCACCGCCGAGATCCCTTTCTGCTGGTTGTCGGCGAGCCACGAGATCGGCCCGCCCGCGAACTGGATCCCGCCCGGCGGCGGCACCAGGCTCGCGCGATCCAGCACGAGCATGAGGGCGAAGCTGGGATCGTAGTGCACGGTGACAAGCTGCTGATGGACTTCAGGCGCGACGCCGCCACCGGCAGCGAGCAATCCCCCGGCCCTGAAGAGGTCGAGCGACTGCGGCACCGGCGACGTGACGATCGCCGCCGCCGCATGCAGCATGGTCGCATCGCCCGCCTCGTGACCGGGATCGAGCATGATCCTCACGCGGCCACCATCCGCGCCGATCGCAGCCACCTTCACGGCCGTCCGCAGCACGCACCTGTCTGGCGGAAGCTCGGCCGCGAGCCGCTTTGGCAGGTCGGTCATGCCACTGACTCCCCGCCAGCGGGCATGGCCATCGGTCGCGGGCACCACCGTCGCATCGACCGAGGCCGACTGCGAAAACCCTTCGCACCACGTCGCCACGGAGCCCGCCTCGTGGGCATCGGCGACCATGCCGCCGAAGGCCCTGCCGCGCACCGTGAAGAACTGCGCCCCATGATCGCAGACCGCATCGCCAACCCGGCGGGTGGCCATCCTGCCGCCGACGCCTCGGGATTTTTCGAGCACGACCACCCGCCGCCCGCTCCGGACAAGCTCGCCCGCCGCCGACAGTCCGGCGATCCCGGCGCCAACGATCACGACGTCGGGCTGGAAGGGTATGGATGAGACGCTGCTCTGGGTCATGGAAACACTCCCGAATCACCGTGTACTCGATCTGTACGTTCGCGTCACCCGTGAGGGGCTGCCCATGCCCCGAGAGCCGGCGTATGCAGACAAGCGAAGCCAGGATGGCGAAGCGGAGGCGATCTGGCTAGCGTAGTCTGCATCCGAGAGAGCGAAGGGCAGGATGCCCGAAGCGAACGTCCGGCGACGGGGCGTGGGCAGCCCCGAACCGTCAACTATGGGATGCTCCGGGAATCATCAGCTGCATGAGGTCGCCCGTACACGGAATGCGGCTCGACGCCAGCAGCTCCCCCGCCTCGCAGCCGCCCATCATGCCGACGGTGGCGGCCAACGCCCGCACGCGGGGAAACACGTGGGCCTTCTCCGCCGGAAACTGCGACGTGTAGCAGGCGATCGATTCGAGCTTGCATTCGAGTTGGCTCGAGATGTTCACCACCAGCGGCCAATGGCCGTGCGGCACCTGCGGCAGCCCGGCGAACAGAAAATAGGTGAGGAAGTTCGGCACGGTGTGCACGGGGAGGCCGTCGAACGTGTCGTCCCACTTCGTGAGCCGTGAATAGAAGACGGCCGCCTCGGTGATCGCCACCGCCTGGGCGTGGTCGGGCGAGGCCAGCGGCGTCTTGTCGCCGAGGCCGAGCACGAGCCGCGGCCGCCACCGTCGAAACACCTTCGCGAGCGCCACGCGAACCTGAAAATCGTCGAAGAGCCGCCGATTCGTGAAGCCAAGCTGCTCGCGGTGCACCACGCCGAGCACCTTCGCCGCCGCCGCCGCCTCGGCGAGCCGTTCGGCCGGCCCGCTCGACCGGGGCGTGGGCTCGCCGTCGGTGAGGTCGACGATGCCGACCCGATACCCCTGCGCGGCGAGCACGGCGAGCGTGCCACCGCAGCCGATCTCGACATCATCGGGGTGGGCCCCCACGGCGATCACGTCCAGCGGTGGCGGCAGGTCGTTCATGGGCACACGCACCCCGACTCAAAGCGGGCGAAACGCTACGCCGCGGGCTTCGTGGCCGCGATCAGGAAGATCGGGTTGAGCGACTCGAAGCGGATGCGATCCATCTGCTCGATGCCGCGGGCGATGTTCACCATCCAGTAGGCGGCATCGCCCGAACGGGCCCGCAGCATGGCATGCACGGCGGCCAGGTTCTCGATGCTGTTGCAGGCGGTCACCAGCCGGCCGCCGGATTTGAGCCGCTTCCAGGCCTCTTCCACGAGCATGGAGACGTCGCGGCCGCTGCCGCCGACGTAGATCGCATCGGGATCGGGCAGCCGCCCCCAGGCCTCGGGCGCCTTCCCGAGCACGGCCCGCAGATTGGTCACGCCGAACCGCTGGGCATTTTCGATGATGAGATGGTGGTCGTCGGGATCCATCTCGATCGCATGCACCATGCCGTCGCGGGCGATTCGCGCCGCTTCGAGGCCCACCGAACCGCTGCCGGCGCCGACGTCCCACATCACGCTGTCGGAACGCAGCCCCAACTCGGAAAGGGCCAGCGCCCGGACCTCGGCGGGCGTGAGCAGGCCGCGTTTCGGACGCGACTGGAGGAAGCAGTCGTCGGGGTTGCCGAAGAGCCGCGTGCCGACCTGCCCGGGCTTGTCGGCCACGCGGGCCTTCCGCACGAGGATCATCACGTTGAGCCCGCTGAACGACTCCTTCGCGATCTCAGCCAGACTGCCCTGCGTGACCCGTTCGTCGGGCGAGCCGAGGTTCTCGCAGACATAGGCCTGGAAATAACCGATGCCCTCTTCGAGCAGCGTCTGCGCCACTGACGAGGGTGGCCACTGCTCGCTCGTGAAGAGGCCGACCGTCTCGCTCGTGCGGATCTTGTCGATCACCCGCTCGATCGACTGGCCGGAGAGGTTGGCGAGAAACGCCTCCTCCCACGACTCTTTCACCCGGGCAAACGCCAGCTGCATGCTGCTGACGTGCGGCACGACCTCGAAACGTTCCTTGCCGAGCTTCGCGCAGACATACCGGGCGGTGCCATAGAAGAGCGGGTCGCCCGAGGCGAGCACGACGATCTTTTTCGCGCCCGCCGCCTCGATCCGCTCGACGAGCTCCTCGAGATTGGCCGCCGTGCCGAGCTTCCCGACGATTGAGCCCGGCAGCATGGCCGCGCAGGACTCGGGGCCGAGCAGCACCTCGGCCGCCTCGACGAGCCGCCGTGCGTGCGCGGTCATCCCGTCGACACCGTCATCACCGATGCCGACGATGTGAACCTTCTCCACGCGCGGACTCTCCTCGGGGTTCTTCTACGGGGCCACCGCCCCTTACCGGACTGCACTCCCGGCCAGCGCCGGAACAGCTGACAACAAAACGACGGCGATCAGGCCTGGAACGAACTGCCGCAGCCGCAGCTCTTCTTGGCGTTGGGGTTGTTGAAGGTAAAACCCCGCTTCTCGATGCTGTCGTGGAAGTCGAGCGTCGTGCCGTCGAGGAAGAGATCGCTCTTCTTGTCGACGACGATGGCCACGCCGTGCTGCTCGCTCTTCGAATCGGCCTTGGGATCCCAGGCGGTATCGAAGCCGAGCGAATACTGGAAACCGCTGCAGCCGCCGCCAGCCACGCCGACGCGGAGCACCGTGGCGGGATCGAGTTTCTGTTCGGCGATGATCTTCTTCACTTCACCGGCGGCTTTTTCCGTGAGCATGACCGACATGGCGTGAAACTCCTGCTGAACGGGTTGTGGAAACGCAGACAAAAAACACAGGCACCGATGCGGAAATTGTAGCCCGTCGGTCCCGGAAGGGAAAGCCGGTTCGGCTCGCCCGACTTCTCAGCGCCCGTCACAGCGCCCGCAGCCGGGCCACGCCGGCGGCGATCCGCTCGGCCGCGGTATCGATCTCCGCAGCCAGCGTGAACCGCGACAGGCCAAATCGCAGGCTGGCCCGGGCCTGATCCTCGTCGAGCCCGAGTGCCAGGAGCACGTGGCTGGGCCGGGGATGCTCCGACGAGCAGGCGCTGCCGGAACTCACCGCCAGGCCATCGGCCGAGAGCGTGGTCAGGAGCGTCTGGCCATCGACGCCGGGCACGCACACGTTGAGATTGTTGACCAGCCGCACGGGCTGACCTGCCGCGACCGCGTCGAGCGGCGGGCCGTTGAGCGTGAGACCAGCGACGGACGATACGAGCCTGCCCCAGAGCCGATCCCGCAACTGCCGCATGCGGACCGTTTCCTCTGGCACCCCCGCCACAGCCAGCCGGGCAGCCTCGGCCATGCCGACGATGCCGGGCACGTCGAGCGTGCCGCTCCGCATACCCCGCTCCTGACCGCCGCCGTAGACGAGCGGCTCGACGCGAACGACGCGGCCGCGCCGCCTCAGCCAAAGCGCCCCCATGCCCTTCGGCCCATGAAACTTGTGTGCAGAAAAACTCGCGAGGTCGGCGCCGAGGGCATCGATGTCGACCGGCATGCGGCCGATAGCCTGGGCGCAGTCGACGTGGAGGAGCGTGGCCTTGGACTTCGCGTGCACGAGGTTGGCGATCGCGGGGATGTCCTGCACGACGCCGATCTCGTTATTGGCGAGCATCACCGACACGAGAAACGTGTCGGGCCGCAACGCGGCCTCCAGGTCGTCGAGCCTTATGCGGCCAGGAATGCGATTCGCCGAAATGCTTGCGGAGGCCTGCGGCTCGACCGCCAGCCGGGTCACGGCCACGCCCTGCCGCTCCAAGTGATCGCAGGGATCGAGGACGGCATCGTGCTCGGTCGCCACGGTCACGACATGTCCGCGGCCGTCACCTCCTTTCGCCAGGTTGCTCCAGCGGCGGGCTGAACCAAGCAGCGCCAGGTTGTTGCTCTCGGTCGCCCCGCCGGTGAACACGATCTCGCTCGCGGTGCCGCCGATCGCGGCCGCAAACGTCTCGCGGGCCGATTCCACCGCCGCCCGGGCCTCGCGGCCAAGTTCGTGCGTGACGCTCCCCGCGTTGCCGTAGTGGTCGGTGAGCCACGGCAGCATCGCCTCGAGCACCCGCGGATCGAGCCGCGTGGTGGCGTGGTTATCGAGATAGATCGGCGGGGATGGAGCGGCCATGGCTCAAGAATATCCTGCCGACCAAGCCATGAGCGTGGAAAATGGGGACGGGAGCGATTTTCCATGCAGGGAAACGCAAAGTGAATCTGGGCCGGTTCTGGGAAAATCGCTCCCGTCCCCAATTACGTCCTGTGCATGGCGCCGGCGGCGATCGCGTCGAGCGCGATCTGCGACCAGGTCTCGAACCGTTCGCGGTCGGCCAGCAGTTTTTCCAGCGTGTCGAAGCCGCACTCGACCAGCTCGCTCTCGCGGGAAGCAACCTCGGGCCGTTCCAGCTCCAGGATGTGCACGATGCCCAGATGCACGCTGCCCACCGGCGTGGCATCGTCGTTGATGAGCCCCACGCACCGCGCTGTCCAGGTGCCGCCGATGGCCACCTCCTCGGCGAGTTCCCGCTTCATGCCCGACTCATACGACACGTCATCGCCATGCTCGCCGTCGGTGCTCGCGATGTGGCCGCCGATGCCGACCGACCGCTTGGCCCGCAGCCTCGCCTCGCTCTGGCCGCCGCCGCGGGTGTAGGCGAAGTAGCGGGGCATGCCATCCTCGGCTCGCCACGAGAGCACGCAGTAGGGAATCAACTGCTTGAAGGATGGATCCTCCTCGACGCTCGCCCGGGGCCGCCACGACGTGTGCTTGGGATCGAGCAGCAGCGGCAGATAGCTGGCCGTGTCGCCACAGAAGCCCTGAAAGATCCCCGCCCGCTCGAGGAGCGACCGCGGTACGACGAGAACATCTTCCTGGGGAATCGGGCTCACGGCATCTCTCCGGGGGTGATGGGGACGCCGCTGTTGTAGAGCGGAAACCGGAAACCGGAAAGCCGGAGCGCCAGGCACGGAGGGCCGGGTGAGCACCAGCCGACGGAGGTCGGCCAAGGCAAGGGCGGCAGGATGCCGAGCCTTGCCGTGAATCATCCAATCAGCATCGCGTCGCCGTAGCTCAGGAACCGGTACCGCTGCCGGATCGCCTCCTCGTAGGCGGCCGCGATGAGACCACGGGAGGCGAACGTGCTCACGAGCACCATCAGCGTCGTGCGGGGCATGTGAAAATTCGTCAGCAGGCAGTCGACGGCGTGGAACTGGAATCCGGGCCGGATGAACAGATCGGTCGACCCGCTCCAGGCCGTGACCGTGCCTCCGCGGGCGGCGGTCTCGAGCGTACGGGCGGCGGTCGTGCCCACCGCGACGACCCGCCCACCCCGCGCCTTCGCCTCGGCCACGGCCGCGACCGTCTCCGGCGGGCACTCACACCACTCCGTGTGCATCGGATGATCTTCGAGTCGCTCGGCCGCGATCGGTCGGAACGTGTCGAGGCCAACATGCAACGTGACGTTCGCCCGGCCGATGCCGCGGGCATCCAGTTCCGCCAGCAGCGCTTCGGTGAAATGCAGCCCGGCCGTCGGCGCAGCCGCCGAACCGCTCTGCCGCGCAAACACGGTCTGATACCGGTCGCGATCCCCCGGCTGTTCCTCGCCGCCGCGGATGTATCCCGGCAGCGGCACGCGACCGACACGGTCGAGAATCGCTTCCACGGTCGCCGCCGGCTCGACACCCTCTGGCACGGCGAGCCAGGACCCGCCACCGGAGCGGCCGACGAGCGTGAGCGGCAGGGCATCGGCCCCGTCGAGTCCGGTGAGCATCACGCGTTCGCCGATCTCCGGTCGGCCCCGGGTGCTGGCCAACAGCTGCCATGCGCCGCTGGCCTGGTCGACCCGCAGGAAGAGCCCCTCCCAGCGGCCCCCTGTTTTTTCCCGCCGACCGATCAGCCGCGCCGGCACGACGCGGGTGTCGTTGACGACGACGAGATCGCCCGGCCGCAGGATCTCGGGCAGGTCGCGGATCTGCCGATGCGACAACGCCCCGGTCGCCCGGTCGACGACGAGCAGCCGCGCCGCGGCGCGGTCGGCCAGCGACTCCTGGGCGATGAGCTCCGGCGGCAGTTGGTAGTCGTAGAGATCGGCGTCGGGCATCCGGATATGGTAGCGGCTGCGCACCCCACGAGGGCGGCAAGGGCCGTCCAGTTGGTAGACTCGCGGGCATGTCGTCCAGCATCCACACCAGCGTCCTCCCCGCGGAGGTGATGTCGTTTCTCGCCGTGAAGCCCGGCATGCGGGTGGTCGACGGCACGCTCGGCGGCGGCGGCCACACGCGGCTGCTGGCCGAGGCGGTGGGCCCCACCGGCCTCGTCATCGCCGTCGACCGTGATCCTGAGGCGATTGCCCGGGGCGCGAGGGAACTGGCGGGCCTGCCCGTCCGGTTCGCCCAGGCCAACTACTGCGACATCCCCGAGGTGCTCGACGCCCTGGCCATCGAGAAGGTCGACGGCGTGCTGCTCGACGTCGGCCTGTCGAGCGACCAACTGGCCGACGAGTCTCGCGGGTTCTCCTTCGATTCCGAGGGCCCGCTCGACCTGCGGTTCGACCCGACGGAGGGCGAGCCCGCCTGGAAGTTGGTCAACCGGATGAAGCCCGACAACCTCGCCGACATCATCTTCGAATACGGCGAGGAACGATACAGCCGACGGATCGCGAGGCGGATCGCGGCGGTGCGGGAGAAGCAGCCGATCCGGACGGCAGCCGAGTTTGCGGCGATCGTGCGGTCGGCGATTCCGCGGCAGACGCCGCCGCCGCGGATCCATCCCGCCACCCGCACCTTCCAGGCCCTGCGGATCGCCGTGAACCAGGAACTCAAGAGCCTGCGGATCGCGCTGGAACGGATTCCCACGCGGCTGGCACCGGGGGGCCGGCTGGTAGTGATCTCGTTCCACTCCCTCGAAGACCGGCTCGTGAAGCAGGCGTTTCGCAGCCCGCAGACCTGGGACTGCCTGACGCGTTCGCCGGTGGAAGCCTCCGAGGACGAGGTGCTGCGGAATCCCCGCAGCCGGTCAGCCAAACTGCGGGCTGCCCAGCTTGCCCCATCTGCCGAAAACAGCTGACACCCGCGGCCGTGCCGTCGCCGCCCCCATGGTTGGCGATGGGCGTTGGGAGCGGGCGATCGATCTGGCGTCAGCCGCCTCGATTCACGACACTTCCGCCTCTTCTGCCCGCTGGCCGACGAACGATCCATGGGACGCGAAACCAAGATTCTGCTGGCCCTGCTCGCCACATTGGCGGGCGTGTTTGTCGGCGTGCTGTCGATGAAGCTGCTCGTGCCGCGGCCGCCCACGGGCGCCGGCCCCGACGTGGCCATCGACACCGTGACCACCGGGGCCATCGAACTGGTAGATCCCCCGTCCCCCTCGCCGCCGACCCCCGGCCCCACGACGGCTGAACCCGCCGGCTTCACTGCCGCCGATTCACCAGCCCCTTACCGATCCAGCGAGAGCCGATTCACCGCGGCAGAAAGCGGAGATCTGCTGCCGCCCCCGACACCGCTCACCGTTCCCGACGCGGAGACGCCGCCCGCCGCGCCGCCGGCGACCGCTGCGGTCGATTTTCAGGCCTCCGCTCCCCCGGCTGCTCCCCCGGCCGCTCCTGCAGTTCCTTCGACGCCGCGGCGGGATCCGTTCGTGGCTCCCGCCGGACTGCAGATGCCGGCCCCGCAGCCTGAGCCGGCCACCGGACCGGCGCCGACGGCGCTCGAGTACGTGACCAACCCGGGCGATTCCTGGTGGGATCTGGCCGAGCGGGCCTATGGCGATGGGCGGTTGTATCGGGCGCTGTTCGCCTGGAACCGCACGATCGATCCACGGATCTCGCTGACGCCGGGCACGCGGCTCGAGATTCCACCGCGGTCAAAGCTCGAAGCCGCCTGGCCGAAGCTGATGCCGGCCGAGTGAGAGCGTGGCGGCTCCACAGCGGATTCCCTCGCTCGCGCGTCGGGCTTGCATGGGGGCGGGACGACATCCTGGCGGACCACGCGGATTCCCGCGCTCACGCATCGGGCTGGCATGGGAGCAGGACAGCATCTTGCCCCATCACGCGGATTCCCGCGCTCACGCGTCGGGCTGACCATGGGGGCGGGACGGCATCTTGGCCCATCACGCGGATCCCCGCGCTCGCACGTTGGGCGTGCATGGGAGCGGCGCAGCACACAAGCCCGCCGCGGCCCGCTCGCGACCTACTTCGCGCCGAACTTGTAGGCGGTGTTCTTCGGGTCGAAATCGGCGTCCGTGAAGCCGTTGTTGATCTTCACGTTCATGTAGGTGTATTCCTCGAGGAGCACCGGCTGGCCGCCCGCCTCCTGCGGCCAGTCATAGGCCTCGTAGCGGATCGGGATCGTCAGTTCGTCGTCGATGAACACGCGGGCCAGATGAAACCGAAAGTTGCGGCGGGGCACCGGATGCGACACCTGCACGCAGGTGCAGATGCGACCGTTGACCTTGGCGTTTGGATAGAAGTTCACATCGCATTCGCCGAACTGCTTGTCGTGCTCGGCCACCTCCACCAGTCGCTTGGCGAGGTTTTCCACGCCGATCTCCGTGACCGGATAGCGATTGCCCTGCATCGCGAGCATGCTCTGCGGCTTGAGCGACACGGTGCCCACCATGGCCCGCACGCCGCTGCCGGCATGGGCCAGCATGTTGCCGTCGTTGTGACCATCCACGTAAATCACCTCCTGGCCCTTCACGCTGTCGGGGCCGAGGAAATAGAGGTAGACGCTGAACGGCTGCTGACGAATCTTGGCGAACATGTACTCATGCTCGCCCAGTTTGCCGTCGATCCGCTCCCGCTTCACGACGGTGCAGGAGTAGTCGCGGATATTCGCGTTGATCTTGGCAAGCCCCTGCTGCGCGAGATCGAGGGCCGGTTGCAGTGGATGCATCCCCGTGGCAGCCGACGCCACGCCGGCATTGGCGTTGCTCGTGGACAAGCCGCCGTTGGGCACGAGGCCCGGGCCGGTGGCCGGCGCGGCACCCGCCGGCTGGCCGCACGCACTGGAACCGATCGCGAACGGGAGGATGAGAACGGCGGCCACGGCGACGGCACGGGCACACGCCGCTGCGTAGCGACCGGCCTGAGACATCCGCGATCCGGCGTGCGAAAGTGTGTCGACGAATCCGAACATCTCACCCTCCATGAACCTGAAAACCCTGAACGAGAACATCCTGAACCTGACACGTGGGGCCAATTGCCACCGCCTCGCATCACAGTCGGTCGTGACGGGCATCCGGACGGGGCGGCGGGAGTCTAGCGGTCCCCCACGGCCGCCACCATGCCACTTCCGCCGCTTTTTGGCCGGCACAGGAAAAACCCTTGCCCACGGGGCCGGCGCCAACCATGCTCGCGACGGGCAGCGTCGCGACCCCGTGGCGGGCCGTGGTCCCTGAAACGCCCCCCTTGCCGCCTCCCCCTCCCTCCCCTCCTCATCTGCCATGGCCCTCTCAGCACTGCTGCCGACCCAGCCCGATACCGTGGTGGCCCGCATCGAGTCGGCCCCATTTGGTGAAAACACCTATCTGCTCAGCCGGCGGGGCGAACGTGAATGCCTCGTCATCGACCCGGGCTTCGAACCAGACGCCGTGATCGGCTGGATCGAGGACCGTGGGCTCATGCCCGTCGCGATCCTGCTCACGCACGGCCACTCCGACCACATCGCCGGCAATGCGGCGCTTCGCGAACGCTGGCCCGCCCTCCCGATCCTGATCGGCCGCGGCGACGCGACGAAACTGACCGATCCGGCCGGCAATCTCTCCGGGGCGTTCGGCCTGGCGCTCGTCAGCCCGCCGGCCGACCGCACGCTCGCCGATGGTGAAGCCCTCGCACTGGCCGGCTTCGCCATCACGGTGGTGGCGATCCCCGGCCACTCCTCCGGGCATGTCGTCTTTCGTGTCGATGACACGAGCCCCCGACTGGTGTTCGGGGGCGACGTGCTGTTCCACGAGGGAATCGGGCGGACCGACTTCCCTGACGGGGATTTTGCGGCCCTGGCGACGGGCATCCGCAGCGGACTCTACACGCTTCCCGACGACACGGTCGTGTTTCCCGGCCACGGCGAACCGACCACCGTCGGCCACGAACGCCGCCACAACCCGTTCGTGGCCGATCTGCCACGGACATGACCTGTGGCTCATTGACCGGATGCCCGCCGCCCGGGGAAGATGGCCTGATGCTGTCCCCTGCCGACCTGCCGGAACATGGCGCCTCCAGATCACCGGCCGAGCCACGGGCGGGAGCCAAGGCCGGCCGATCCGCATTCTGCCGCGCGGCCGGGCTGTCGCTCGCGGCATTGGCGCGCCTGCTTGCCGGTTCCAGCGTCCGCTGGATCGCCAGCCAGCCCGACACCTGCCAACGCATCTACTTCGCCAACCACACCAGCCATCTCGATGCGCTCGTGATTTGGGCGTCGCTGCCGCAACCGGTGCGCGAAGTGACGCGGCCCGTCGCCGCCAAGGACTACTGGTCGCGAGGAATCGTCCGCCGCTGGCTCGCCCAGGAGGTCTTCGACGCGATCCTGATCGACCGCACCGACATCAAGGTGCACCAGAGCCCGGTCGACCTGATGCTCCGGGAGGCGGGCACCAGCCATTCCCTGATCGTCTTCCCGGAAGGCAGCCGCAGCATCAGCGGGGAGATCGGCGAATTCAAGAGCGGCCTCTATTACCTTGCCAAGAAGCGGCCCGATATCGAACTGGTGCCCGTGCACATCGACAACCTGAACCGCGTGCTGCCGCGTGGTGAATTCCTGCCCGTGCCCATGCTCTCCTGCATCAGTTTCGGCCCGCCCTTGTGGCTGGAACGCGGCGAAGCCAAGCTCGATTTTCTGGCCCGGTCGCGGCGGGCCGTCCTGGCACTGAAGGAATAGCACGCAGGCCCTCCCGTCCATGAACGACATTCGCACCATCGCCCTGATCACCGGTGTGCTCGCGCTGCTCACCGCCGCCACGGGCGTGGGGCAGTTCCTCAAGCGGCACCCCGACCGCGGCCTCGATCCCGCCGCCGTCCGCACCTTCAACCTGCGGATCCGCGGCTGGTGGGTCCTCTGCACCGTGCTGGCCGCCGCCTTCTGGCTGGGCACGACGGCCACGGTCGTGCTGTTCGGCCTCGTGTCGTTCTGGGCCTTGCGGGAGTTCATCACGCTCACGCCCACGCGGAAAGGAGACCACCGCGCCCTGTTCTGGGTGTTCTTCGCGTTCACGCCGCTCCACTACCTGCTGGTGGGCCTCAACCGCTACGACATTTTCAGCGTCTTCCTGCCGGTCTATGCGACCCTGTTCGTGCTGGCCCGTGTCGCCTTCGCCGGCGACTACAAGCGGTTTCTGGAACGCACCGCCAAGATCCAGGCCGGGCTCGTCGTCTGCGTCTACTGCCTCTCCTTCGCCCCCGCGCTCTTGCAGATTCCCATCGAAGGACCGGGCGCCGGCGGCCGCAGCACCAATTTCCGTCTGCTCTTCTTTCTCATCCTGCTCGTGCAGTTCGCCGACTGCATGCAATACGTCTGGAGCCGGATGCTCGGCAGAAGGCTGGTGGCCACGTCCGTCAGCTCCAACCGCACCTGGGAGGGGCTGCTCGGCAGCGCCACCAGCACGGCCCTGCTCGCCGCGGCGCTCTGGTGGGCGGCCCCGCCCTTTCAGCCCTGGCAGGCGGCGCTGGCCGGACTCGTGGTGGCCACCATGGGCTTCGCCGGTGGGATGACGATGTCGGCGATCAAGCGGGACCGCGGCGTCAAGGACTACGGCACGCTGGTGGTCGGCCACGGCGGCGTGCTCGACCGGATCGATTCCATCTGCTTCGCCGCGCCGGTCTTCTATCACATCACGCTGCTGGTGACGGGCCGCGTCACCTGACGGGCTGACTGCTGCCAGGCTCCGCGGCGCGGCGGGCCTGCGACGCGTAGATCGACCGTCGCCCGGCGGTGGTGGCCAGGGCCGCGGGCGCCGCCGCCACCGGCGTGGCCGGGGCGGGATCGGGGCTCTGGCCGCGGGGGAGCCG